>SLIN01000077.1 GCA_007135605.1 Spirochaetales bacterium
CGATCGTATCGACGAATACCAGATCCACATCGCGATACAGCGCGCTCTGTTTCTCTAAATCGGCATAAGATTCGGCGCAGTGTACCGGGATTCCCATTATTTCGCCGTATGTTTCGATCTGTTGGCGCGCTCCGATTCGATAGTTGTCAATAGTGATGATGCGGACATCGTGCGCGTCGAGCCCACGCGAACCAAGACCCCACATCGCCGCGAGCTTGGCGATTGTCGTGGTCTTTCCCACCCCGGTCGGTCCGACCAGCACGAAGGTGTGCCTGCGTTTCTCCTGCTCGTAGTCGTACAGCGGAATACTCTCCCCGATCCACTCAACGACCCGCTGCTCGACCCTTTCCACATCATCGAGCTCGTCAAGCGCAAACTCGCGCTTGATGCGAGCGACCATGCCCCGGATATAGCCGGGTGTGAACTCGTTTCGCTCGAGCAGATCGCGAATATGCTCGATCGATTCGTGCTCCCGTTCATTGCCCGGAGCGCGAAAGACCGATTCGGAAAGCTGATTCTTGAGTCCCTGAACCTCCTCGACCAGCGTTTCGAGCGTGCGATCGCTCTTCACCGAGCCGAGGATCTTTCGCTTCTCCTCCTCCACGTCAGGCGCCGGGCGTTTCGGCTTCCGAACCGGTTCGTTCGACAGATAGCCGGTCAGCTCCACTCCCTCGCGGCTGAACAGACCCAGAAATCCGCCCAAACGGATCGTGCGCTGATGCATGACCTTTGCCTGTTCACCGTATTTCGTCCGTACCTTCTCCATCGCGTCGCGATGTGTCGGCGCCTGCTCAACGAAGTATTCCATTGTCCCCCCAAGTCACTTCGGTCACTGCACGTCTACTTCCCCGAGGCTGTTCACCCGTATATCGGATGCAACCTCCGGAACGCTCAACACGGCGAGGTCCGGTATATCGCGAACCGTACTCGCCCGCACCAGCGGGCGCGCCCGCTCTGAACAAAGAACAACGGGGAAATACCCCTGCCGCTGTACGTTTGCAACCGCGTTTGTCAATGCATTGATCCAGGCTCGCTGAAGCTCGGGCTTCAGCGCCGGAACGGCACCGCCGGCGGTATCCACCTTGCTGTCCACGAGTGCCTGTTCGAGCGACGGGTCGATGGTGAGAACGTTCAAAACTCGCTCGTCGTCTGCGTACTGCAGACAGATCTGTCGACCGAGAGACTGACGTGTCTTCTCCACGAGAAAGCTGCCGTCCTTGCTGACGGTAGCATAGTCGGCGAGCGTTTCCAATATCGCCACCATATTGCGAATACTTATGCGCTCACGCAGCAGGCCCTGCAAGACCTTCTGAATCTCTCCGAGCGAGAGCGCATTCTGCGCTTCATCGACAACCGCCGGATAATCCTTTCGCAGGTTGTCGAGCATATTGCGCACTTCCTGACGCCCGAGAATCTCGGCCCCGTGGCGTTTAATCACCTCGGTGAGATGCGTTGCAATGATGCTCGGTGAGTCGACGACGGTGTAGCCGTAGCGCTCGGCCTGCTCTCGGTACTCCTCGGTTATCCACTTCGCCGGAAGGCCGAACGCCGGATCGGTTGTTCGCTCACCGGGGATGTCCTCGCGCTCACCGCCCGGGTTAATGCTGAGGTAGTGGTTCATCCGGATTGTACCCCGGCCCATCTCTGTTCCACGAATCTTTATGCAGTACTCCGACGGCTGCAACCGCATATTGTCGATAATCCGGATCCTCGGTACCACCAGTCCGAGATCGAGCGCCGCCTCCCGGCGTATCCGTGTAACGCGCTCGAGCAACTCGGCTCCCTGGTCCCGATCCACGAGCGGAACCAGGCCGTAGCCGAGCTCGAGGGAGATCGGGTCAAGCGGTGCAACGTGTGTCGCTTCCGGTTCCTGCTCCCGCTGTTGCTTCCGTTGCGCCGACTCGCTCGCAGCACTCGCCTCGCGGCTTGCCGCGGTCTCACTCGCACTAAGGCTATACGCGAAGTACGCGCTGATAGCGGACATCGGTATCAGAACATACCACGGGAAGCCCGGCAGGAACGATATGCCGAGCAGGAAGGCGGCCGCAACCCAGTATGCCCTCGAATGTCGGGCGAACTGTCGTGCGACATCCTGACCGAAGGTGCCGTCACTGATGGCCCTGGTTACGATGAGCCCGGTCGCGGTAGATACCAGTAGGGCGGGGAACTGCGTCACCAGTCCGTCACCGACAGTCAGACTGACGTAGGTCTGCAGCGCGAGATCGAAGCTCTCGCCGAGCAGCGTCATCCCGATCGTCATTCCGCCGATAATATTGAGCGCAGTGATAAAAATACCGGCCTTCACATTGCCGCTGACAAACTTCGCGGCGCCGTCCATGGCGCCGTAGAAATCGACTTCGCGCTGCAGCTCTTCCTTCTTGCGGTTTGCCTCCTCCTCGGTGAGGGCACCGGCGGAGTATTCAGCGTCGATCGCCATCTGTTTCGCCGGCAGTCCGTCGAGTGTAAAACGCGCGGCAACCTCGGCAACGCGCGTAGCGCCCTTGGTGATTACGACGACCTGCACGACGATTATGATCGCGAAGATGATAATGCCGATTACGAGCCCTGTGAGTCCTTCCGTACCGACAACGAAGGTCCCGAACGCCCGAACGAGCCGGCCCTCGAACTCGGCCCCCTGGCTCAGGATTAGTCGAGTCGAGCTGATGTTCAGGGCGAGCCCGAATACGGTGAAAACGAGCAGAAGTGCCGGGAAAATCGAGAAATCGAGTGCTTTCTGAGTATAGAGAACGATCAGGACGACGAGCAGGCTGGCGACCAGATTCATCGCCATGAGCGTGTCCAATATAACCGCCGGCAGCGGAATGACGAACATGAGCGAGGCGAAAATCACCCCGCCGGCGACAAGCAGGTCGCTCCGCGCACCTCCGAGCAGAGAATTACTGAGAATCGATCGTGCATCCGCCATCAGACGCCTCCCCACCACTTCTCACGCTTCGCACCGGCATTCAGTGCGTACACGTGCTTCAGAACGGCGACAACTGCCTCGTAATAGCGCTCCGGCACGAGGTCGCCGATCTCCACCTCGTCGTGCAACGCACGCGCGAGTGGC
>SLIN01000112.1 GCA_007135605.1 Spirochaetales bacterium
CTGTTTCAGCGATTCCGCGTTGGGATCGCACCCAATTGCCAGTTGTTTCATGGGCGCGATGGTAGCATAGAGAGCGTCGCTTCGTCGCGAGGTGGGGGAATTGCGCAAAGCGATGAACGGTACCGATCCGGGACGATCCGGACCTACCCGGTCCGCTCGAAGACGAAGTCGATCGACCCGCGCGCGACCCTGGCTCCCGGCCGAGAATCGAACCGCCAGCTCGAGACCGCCTCGATCACTTTCCGCCGTCCGGTCGGGGAGAGTCCGGGAGCAAGTACGTTCACGCTCCCGGGTCGAACGGTACCCTGCGCGTCCACCTCGAAGCTAATTTGCGCTCGAACCTCGCGGGCGCCGCTCGCACGAAGATCGCTTCCGTCGAAGTCCGGAAGCCAGTACTCGATCAGCTCCCTGTCGCTGTCACCGTCTCCTTCCCATTCGACGAAACCGTCTCCGGAATCGTCGGTACCCTCCGCGTCATCGCTCGCCGGAGCGTCGGATACGGGCTCCGAAGGGCGATCGGGGATTTCCGTTCCCCGACCAATCAGGTCGCGGATCCGCGGCGTGACAGTCGCCTCCGAGTCACCGGCTTCGTCAACCGACTCTCCGGCGGCCTCCAATGAATCGAGATACTCCTGCTCCCGCGCGAGCGCCTGTTCGAACTCCCGGCGTGCTTCTTCGCGAGCACGCACGAACTCCCCGGCGTCGGTTGTGGGCGCCGGATCGCCCGGAGCTCGCTCTGTGCGCTCACGCTCGGATCCGCTTCCGAGCATGCCGCTAAGCGCGTCAGCGACGTCCTCCTCAGTCGGCCCCTGCGGCCGCGTCGGCGTCCGTTCCGGGGCGGGTGCCGGATCCCGGGGCGCCGGCTCTTCGGCGGGCGCCGGTTCCTCGGGCTGGTCGGTCGGAGGCGGGTCCTCGGAAGGCTCCGGCTCGCTCTCCGCCGGGGGCGGCTCGATCACCTCTTCCGGTTCCGGTTCGGATAGCGGTGGGTCAGGTTCCGGCTCGGGAGGTTCGGTTTCGGGCACATCGAGGAGAGCCGGATCGCTCAACTCCACATAGAGGGGGGTCCGTTCGGGTGTCGAGCTCCAATCCACGAAACTCAAACCGACGGCAACACCGACGTGGATAACGAGCGCGCACCCTATGGCAACGAGCAAACGGTCTTTGTCGGCGCTGAGTTTCATACCCTAATCCATCTCCCGGGTTCGCAATGCCGCCCCGCGGAAGCCGTTCTCACGAAGCACATCGAGCACCCGGACCATCAGATCGTATCGTACACCGGAATCGCCTTCAACAACTATGCTCCGCGGCCGCTCGATTTCGTCGTCGGCTGCCACTTCCGCGAGCGCCGCGTGTAGTCCGTCGATATCGTACCGCTGCTCGTTGAGATAGAGCTCCTCCGGCCCGACAACGCTAATGACAAGATCGGTCATTGTTATCTGGTCGGGCGAGCCGCTCTCCGGAAGATCGAGTGTAATGCCCGGGGTCACGATGAACGTGCTCGAAACCATAAAGAAGATCACGAGCTGAAACACAACATCTATCATCGGAACGAGGTCGGGTGTAGCTCTCGGTTGAAGTCGTCGTCTGAATCGCATAATCAGTAGCGGGTCCGTTCCCGCGCGCCGTCGGATTCGATTTCGACCATCGACTCCGGTCCCTTGAGAAGCATGACGAGCTCGCTGACCCGATTCTCGAGCCGGATGATATAGTGGTTCACCTTGCTCACGAGGTAGTTATAGAAGATGATCGCCGGAATACTCACGATAATGCCTGCGGCGGTCGTCAACAACGCCTCGGCAATACCGGCAGCGAGCATGGCCGGGTCACCCGCAGCCCCGAACTCACCGAGGACACCGAAGGCCTGGATATTACCCGTGACGGTTCCCAGCAACCCGAGCAGCGGCGAAATGTGCGCGATCGTACCGAGTGAGCTCAGGTGCCGTTCCATGCGAGGCACTTCCAGGCTTGCCGCATCGGTAACCGTCTGCTTGATCGTCTCCTCCGAATAGCCGCGGTGCTCGAGGCCGACCCGCATGAGATTCGTTATCGGTGACGGGTTCGATTCGCATATCGCGAGCGCTTCGTCGAAATGGCGCTTTTCCAACGTCGTTTTCAGGCGACGGATCAGCTGTTCCTCATCACCCTGGATCTTCTTGAAATAAATGAGCCGCTCGATGATTATGGCGGCCGCCACGATGCTTAAGGCGAATATCAGGATAATGATTATCCCACCCTGATCGATCAGTTCAAACATGGAACGGTAACTCCTTCATAGCTAAATCCTCCGCTTCAGAGCGTCAGCCGTGCCGACAAAGTCGCACGGAATCCCGGCTCGATAAACGGATACGCCTCACTCGCCGCGGCACCTACCGCGGCACGCGGCTGTTCGCGCACCGGAGAAAGGATATCGTCAAGTGATACACCGAACTCAACCCCGTCGGCGAGACTCGCATACGCGTCGAAGCCCAGCAGCGGGAGTGCAGGCTCGTCATAGAACGGCAACGAGAGTCGCAGACCGGTACCGGCCCTCTCATCCGGAGTGGTCAGCTCGGCGTTCACCCCGATCTCATGCGCCGGGTCGACCGCACGCCGGTCGATAAAACGACCGGTATATTCCCCCGTTAACCGGAATAGCTGCGTTGGGCGCCAACTTGCGGTCAGATCGGTTCGCAGCTGGGTGATCTCCCTTTGGACCAACGGAAATCGTGAAACTCCGCCGTCGAACGCACCGATATCGTAGTCATCGCGCGATGCCGCGAACCCGAGAGCGGTATCCATCGTCAACGCAGATGTGGCCATCCAGTTGGCACCCGCTCTCCCGAACCATTCACGACCGTCGATGGGAGTTTGTCCATCGAGGCCGGCAACGGCTACATCCTTCCAGATCTCGGTGAGACTCGGCCTCAACGGGCGTTGTCCGCCGCGCAGTCGCAGCGTCAGGACGTCGTCAATCGTGCCGCTGATTCCTACTTCGAACGGCACCATCAGGTCGCCGTCGAGGCGCCAGGAAACGCCCGATTCCGCATCGAGAACGATCGGAACGCCGAGCGCAATCCCGATGCCCAACCGCGCATCGAAAACGTGCGCAAGCTCGTTTGCCGGGCTCAACCGCGCATCGTAGTCGACGGTCAAATCGATGTCGGTCCGGTCGAACTCGAGTACTCCCGCGATGTCCCCGCCGAACCGGATCGCCGAGTCGGTCGCCGGATCTCCGCTGTCGGTCACAAACAGTCGCTCCGCACTCTCCGCCCGTGCCCCGGCGCGCGCCGAGAAGGCCCCGTCGGTTCCCAGGCGTCCGCGCGCCGATCCACTGATAAAGCGTCGGCCGACGGAATAGAAATCGTCGGATTGCTGCTGGAGACCGTCCTCACGCTCATCGAAGGCCGCCTCGAAACCGAACTCGGATCGCTCAGCGTCAACTTCGAGCTCACCGAATATACGGTCATTTCGATTGAAAAAACCGGTTCCCGGCGCTCTGTCGGCGTAGCCGTCGAGTCCTTCGTGGCTGTACTGCATGGTGAATCTCGGACCGTCGCCGAGCACGTAGACGGCGATATCCGCGGCGATATGATTTCTCGTGCCCACGGCGATGCGGCCTGAGCTGAAGACGCTGCGCTCGTCTACCGTGGCGATCGTATCGGCCGCCGGTGCGGACGGATCAATATCGAGCGCGGCTTCGGTAATCGCGAGGTCTTCCGGATCGGGCAGCGGGATGGCAAGATCGGGCAGCGTGAGCGCGGTGAACTCCGGCAGAGGCGCTTCGATTACTTCCAGCTGAATATCCTCGATTTCCAGGATCTCGGTGGGAAGGATAATGTCGGTATCCTCCGGTTGTTCCGGCCCGATCGCACCGGACGGTGTCTCGTCTTCTTCTCCGGATAACGGTGTGGGACACATGACAAGAAAAGCGAGCACAATGGTACAGAACAATCGTATCGGTCGCACGTACACTTACAATGCCTCCAGAATCGATTCGGCTTCGACGGTCCAATCACTGCCGGGAAACTCTTCCCGCATCGCTTCCACAATTTCCCGAATGACCGCTTCATGCCCGCCCAAACGATTGTAGCTGACCACAGCTCGATAGAAACTCTGAGCGCTCAGGTCGCGATCTTCGGGATATGTGCCGGCGGCGGTGAGGAACGCCTCCGCGGCGTCTGCGTCATCGCCCTGTTGGTGATACCACTCGCCGATGAGAAACTGCGCTTCCGCCGCCCGCGGCGGGTCTTCACCCTCCTGTTCCGCGGTTTCCCGCAGGAGCGGAAGTACGAGCCGCCGGTTGACGCTCTCGGCCACACTCTCGTAGACCACCAGCCTTGCGAGCTCGATGATAGCCCCGCGCCCGCTTTCGGAGTCGGCACGGTCACCCTGCTCTATCTGTACGAGCAACCGCGCTTCCTGTTCGCTCAAACCACCGAGACGCAGCACGAGCCGATCCGCGGCCGTCTGCGCATCGACCTCCGCGGCCGGCTCCGGATACGATCCGACCGCTTCGGTATAGAGATTCAGCGCCTGCCGCAGCTCACCACGCTCTTCATAGATTTCGGCGGCGCCGATCATTGCATCGAAACGGAAGGTCGAGTCACGAAACTCGTTAATGAGCCTGTTCCAGACGAGGAGCGCCGAACCTCGCTCATCCAACGCCCGCGATGCACGTCCGCTCCAATAGAGCGAAGCCGCGTACAGGCGATCGTCCGGAGCTTCACTGCGATACTCGAGCCATGCGTCGCGCGCCTCTCCATAGCGCTCGGCGTCGTAGAGCACCTCGCCCCGTCGATAGAGCGCCTCCTCCGCGAGCGGACTATCCCGATAGCGTTCAAAGAGCTCTCCGAGGAGCGAGACCGCTTCCTCGGTTTCACCCTGTGTCGCGAGTATCATCGCATGCTCGTACAACGCTTCGTCGGCATAGTCCGAGCCGGGAAAGTCGCGATAGATCGCGGCGAGCTCGGCCGCCGCATTTTCGGTTCTTCGGTCGGCGCGATAGACCTGTGCAAGCAGGTATCGCCCCTCCACCTCCTCGGCGGAGTCGACGGCGAGCTCCCGGTGCGTTCGGAGAATCCCGGCCGCCTCGTCGTACGATTCGGCGCTATATGCGCTCCACGCCGCAATGTAAGCACTCCGCGAGGCAAGGGGATGCCCGGTATCGTAATCCACAACGCGCAGCAGAGTGTCGGTTGCCCGACTCCACAGTCCGAGCCGGTAGTTCGCCCAACCGAGGTAGTACATACCGTACGGATAGATACTCCGAAGCGACGGAATATCTCCGGAAAGCTCCGAGATCAGATCGAAGTCGCGTAGACTCTCCAGAGCGATCGTCGCCTCCTCATACTGCCTTCGCCCGACGCGGCTGAGTCCCTCGAGGTACTCGGCCTGAAGAAAAGCCGCCGAATCGCTCTCGCTCAGATCGGGTGCACGGCTGTACAACTCCTCGATCTGCGCATTCACCTGTTCGTAGCGCTCATCGAGAAAGAGAACCTTCGCGAGCTCCAGTCGTGTCTCGGTATGGTCGGAAACCTCCGCAAGGTAGCTGCGGTAGGCGTCGATTGCCCGGTTGAGATTTCCCAGCGCTCGGTGGACCGTGGCCTGGAGTCTGGTGATCTCCCGACTGAACCCTCCGGTGGCCCCTCGAGCGGTTATGTCTTCGATAATCGAGAGCGACTCCCCGAATCGCCCTTCGCGGTAGCGCGCGTACGCCTTCTGATAGGCGGCCTGTCCGGCAAGCTCGCCGTCCGGGAATCGATCAAGTGCCTCCGCGAACCGTCCTGCGGCTGAGGCATACCGTTCGCTCTTCAGCTCCAGCCCGCCAAGGCGAACGAGCGCCCGTTCGATTTCCGAGTCGTTGCGATCGAGGTGTGTTTCGAGAATCGAGATCGCGTTCTCGAGCTCGCCTCGTCGCACTCGCAGCTCGGCGAGGTAGAGTGGAACGATTCCCGCGACCGGCTCACGATCACGCAGATCCCACACTCTCGAAAGGTACAACTCGGCGAGGTCGTAACTCTCCGAGCGATAACTCTCCACTCCGACGTGCTTCCAGAACTCCACCAGAACATCGGTTCGTCCACGAAGCGTCACTTCCGCTTCGCGAACAATCCGATCGACTCTGACCGGATCTGCCTCCCGCTGCGCGTACTCGAATCGCCGCTGAAGCGCGACCGTCGCGATTGCCGGCTCGGCATCCGAAAGCCGATCGTACAGCGTTCGGGCACGCTCGTTGTCTCCGAGGCCGTGGTACGCCTCGGCGGCGAAAATCTCAATGCGAGAACGCCATGCCGAATCGAGCCGGTCCACATCGATCGCCTCGTAGAACGCCGCGGCCGCCTCGAACTCCCCCGCCCGAGCGAGCGAGCGGATATAGATAGTCGATGCGTACGGCTCGGCGGCCGGATCATCGGTCAGCTCGAGCAGGCGTTGCACATCGTCACGCGGATCGTGACCGAGCGCGTCACGCGACAGGGCAAGATAGAGCAACGCCTGCCGGACGACCTCATTCGAGCCGGCGCGGTGGAGATAGCGTTCGAGCTCGCCTACCGCGTCTTCGTGTTGATCGAGGTAGTAGTGCGTTACTCCCTTCCAGAACGGAACGAGCCCGAGGTATTGCGTTGAACGAAATCTCGTTTCTACCCTCCGGAAGGTTCGCAGCGCCTCCTCGTAACGGCCGAGGCGATGCTGCGACACTCCGATACGGAAGTGTGCGTCGGGCACCCGCCCCGAAAAGGGAAAGTCCCGCACGAGCGCCTGGTAGCGATCGAGTGCGAGCTCGTACTCGCCGTTCCTGAATCGAATCTCGGCCTGCTGATACAGGTCGCGCTCGGTACTCTGAGCCCCTGCGGATAAAGCAGCGAACAGCAGGACAATGACGAACAGGGCCTTCATACCAGGCCAATATATCTCCTCATGGATTCTCATTCCAACTCCAGCAGGGTCATTCGTTATATATGCACAGATTGGCGGAAAACGGTGCTGTATACTTGGAAAACAAACGCCCCGGCTGTGCGTTACGTGAAAAGCTGCGGCACGGCCGCCCGCTCGACAAGTGGAGACAGAGTAAGTGTCGGAGTGACCGTCTTCTCGCCGGACACTGAATCCGCCTCCTCCTCGTCACCGGGAGGGCCGACCGGCCGCGCAAGACCGGCCAGAAACGCCAGATCGAACCAGATCGGTCCCGAGACTCGATACCCGTCACGGCCACGAATCAATCGTAAAGACACGGAAGCGTGGGCGAGTCGATGGTGCCCGAGCACCGTCGAATCGACAGAGAATCCCGCCCCCGGCAGGAGAAGCCCGACCGACGTTACTCCATCTGTGAGCAGACGCGTACGCTCGTGCGGCTGCGTAAGCCACCCGACCGCAGCGGCCAGACGCGAACGAGCAAGCACCACCGTGCCATCGTCGTCGATCCGGAGACCACCCGCCGCCGTGAGCTCCGGCAGCGGGAAGCGGCGCGCCAGCTTAATCGTGCCGGACGGGGCCCACCGAGCCCTCGCACGATCCCACCGGAGGAATGACCGGAACGGCACCGCGATGTACGATCGAACCGGGAGCTGTTCGAGCGGTGACGCGGCCGGCGGGGGTTCGTCGGGTGCCGGCCACCAGAGCAATGAGGCGGCTCCGCGGGCGAGTGCGCGTTCTCCTTCACGTTTCGCCGATTCGCTTTCGGTCAGCCGAACGGTCGGCGTCGCGCCGCTCTTCTCTTCGTCGGACGTGCGCAGGAGTCCTCCGGGACCACTCAAGCGCGTAATATGGCTCACCCAATGATCGGGAACGGCCTGCAGCTGTTCGAGCATGCGCCGCCGCCCGGGAGGCGGAAGCTCTTTCCAGCGCCTGGTAAGGGCGGATGCATCGGAGCGCTCGGAGATAATCGATGGAACGTCCGCAGCGTGCGCGAGTCGCGTCTTCAGCGACCGGCTCCGTTCCGCTACGCTCAGGAGTTGCGACCGCAGCTCGCGCACCTGCGCGAGACGATCGGCCGACTCCACATTCGTGTCATCGAGTAGTTTCTGCCCGGCGCCCTGCAGCGTCATGCCTTTCTCGGCGATCAGGTATTTGAGACGATAGAGACGCTGCAGATCGGACTCGTAGTAGCTCCGCCTGCCGAATTCGTCTTTGCGCGGCCGTATCCACGGAAGCTCCTGCTCCCAGTACCGGAGAATATGCGCTTTGGTGCCGAGTAACTCGCACGCTTCGCCGATCGAATAGCGCCGCATACCGCTACGTGCTCCGGCTGCTCCGCAGCTCCAGCCGAATGGGCACATGACCGAAACCGAGATCGGCACGTATACTGTTCCGGATATAGCCGAGATAGCTTTCGGGTACGCCGCGATCGCGGTTTGCGAAAAGCACGAATGTCGGTGGCCGAGTCGACACCTGAGTCATGTAGCGCAGTTTGAGCCGCCCACGACCGATCACCGGGGGCGGCGTCCGTTCCACCCATGCCTCGAGTTTTCGGTTCAGCTCGCCGGTATCGATTCGTCGAATCGACTCGCGGAACGCCAACCGTGTCTTCTGCAACAGCTCCTCGAAACCCTCACCTTCGGTCGCCGATACCGCTACAACCGGCGCATAACTCAACACCGGAAAGACGAACGACATTCGGTCGCGTACGGCCTGAAAGAGATTGGGAATATCTTCCATCAGGTCCCATTTGTTGAGCGCTATAACAATGGCCTTGCCCCGCCGGACGACGATCTGGGCAATCTTCTTGTCCTGCTCGGTAAGGCCGTCCCGCGCATCGACCACGAGCACCGCGACATCGCACGCTTCGGCGGCCTGCACCGCCCGGTTCACCGAATAGTACTCGACAGCCTCGTCTACGCTGCGCTTGCGTCGAATGCCGGCGGTATCGAGCACTTCGATCCGTGTCCCGCGCCATTCGAACTCTCCACCGACAACGTCTCTCGTGGTCCCGGCGATCTCCGAGGTAATACTTCTCTCGCGACCGAGCAGCCGGTTCGCGAGTGTGCTTTTGCCGGTGTTTGGCTTTCCCAGAATCGCAACCCGTATCTCCTCTCCCCGGCCGTTATCTCCCCGGCCCCGATAACCACCGACCTCCTCCCCACCATCTTCCGGAGAGAACGTACTTTCCTGCAAAGTGCGGCTGAGCACACGCTCGATAGCCTCTTCGAGATCGTCGACACCGAGTCCGTGGGCGGCGCTAACGCTGACGAGTTCGGAAAATCCGAGGGCGTAGAAATCTCCGAGTAGAAGCTCACGCTTCTCGGAATCAACCTTGTTGACAACAAGAACCGTTCGTTCGGACATCGGGCGTAGCGTCTCGGCGAACTCCTCATCTTCAGCGGTAAGGTCGGTGACGTCGAGTATAAAGAGGATTACATCGGCCTCTCGTGCTGCCTCGATACTTCGCTCGCGAACGAGCGGATCGAATCCTTCATCACCGAGCGTATAGCCGCCTGTATCGACTAACCTTGCCGATTGGCCTCCTACACTTCCCAAGGCTTCAACCGTATCGCGAGTAACACCGGGAGTCGGGTCGGTAATGCTTACCCGAGAGTGCACAAGTCTGTTGAAGAGCGTGCTCTTGCCGACGTTCGGTCGACCGACAATTACGATTCGTTTCTCGTTCATAGTGGGTTGAATCGGATCATGCGACATCCGGAGGGAGCCTGTCGAGCGGCGATGAGTCTTCGGCACCGGCCGCGCGAGGAACACGCTCCATCAGGGTGTGTATTCTTACGGATATCAGTAGACTTGCAGCTCGAAGCGCTCGCTCATAACTGTGTGGATGAATCGGTCGATATCTTTGTAGGAACGCATTTCCATGACGGTGCCGAACAGCTCCTCAGCTTCACCCATCGTCAGTGACCGGATAATCCGTTTCACTTCCGGAATGCCGGCGGCGCTCATGCTGAGCTCATCGAGTCCGAGACCGACAAGCAACATTGTGGCCATCGGATCGCCCGCCATCTCTCCACACATGCCGACCGGAATTCCGGCACGGTGACCGTTTTCCAGGACCGTATTCAGCAGCCTGAGCATACCGGGGTGGAACGGTTCATACAGGTAGGCCGTCCGTTCGTTACCGCGGTCGACAGCGAGCGTGTACTGAATGAGATCGTTCGTACCGATCGAGAAGAAATCACAGTTTCTCGCGAGAATGTCGCTGGTCAGCGCGGCGCTGGGAACCTCAATCATGATTCCGACCGGGATATTCTCGGAGAACTGCTCGCCCGATGCGATCATCTCCTCCCGGACCTCGTTGAGCAACTCGAACGCCCGATTCAACTCCTCGACTCCCGAGATCATCGGAAACATGATTCTCAGATTTCCGTAGACCGATGATCGCAATAGAGCTCGCAACTGCGTCCTGAATACCTCCGTGCGGCTGAGACAGAATCGAATTGCGCGCCAGCCGAGAAGCGGATTCTTCTCCGGATACTGACTGAGCTCGGGGACAACCTTATCCCCGCCGACATCGAGCGTGCGAATGGTCACCGGTTTTCCGTTCATCGATTCGAGAACCTGCCGGTACGCATTGAACTGGTCTTCTTCATCCGGGAGGCGTGACGTATTCCACTTGCCGGAATGCAGAAAGAGAAACTCACTTCGAAAGAGACCGATACCGTCGGCGCCGTGGGCAAAAATCGCTTCCACCTCTTCCGGAATCTCGATATTCGCTTTCAGCTGGATAAGCTTTGCATCTTTCGTTTCCGCCGGAAGATCGTTCAGGCTCATCAGCCGAACTTCGCGCTCCCGATAGTCGGACAGTTCGTCTCGGTATCGGGAGAGCGTCGACTCGTCCGGGTCGAGGATTACCTTCCCCCGATTCCCGTCGACGATGATTTCACTTGCCGTCCGCGCTTGCTCCACGACCGTACCGAGACCGAGGACCGCGGGTATTTCGAACGCACGCGCCAGAATCGCCGTATGGCTTGTCCGACCGCCGGCATCCATGGCGATGCCTCTGACCTTCCGCTTGTTCATGCCGATCGCATCGGAGGGCAGAAGATCGTGACAAATGAGCACCACCTCGTCGGTTAGATCGGAAAGTGACAGCCTGCGCCGGTACAGGAGATGGTTCAGGACGCGTTGACCCACATCGTGAATATCGACCGAACGCTCGCGCAGATAGGCGTCCTCCAATCCCGATAGCTGAGCGACTACGCTCTCGGTAGTCGTATGCAACACCCACTCGACGTTATACTGTTGCGAGCGAATCGCCTCTTCGACGCGCCCGGTGAAATCCGGATCGGATAACATGAGAACATGGCTGTCGAGAAAGCGGGTATCGAGGTCCCCGACCTCATGTCGCGACTGTTTCTGGAGTGATGTTATCTCCTCGCGCGCGCGTTTGACCGCCTCGTGAAACCGCGTCAGCTCCTCATCGATGGAATGGTCCTCGATCCGGTATCTGGGGACATACTGGTGGCTCTCGGAATACGTGAGAGTAGGTCCGATGGCTATTCCGGGAGACCCGGAAATACCGGCGAGTTCCTTCATGGACAAACGGTACTATATGGTTCGGATTCCACTGTCGTCAAATGCCTGCACAGCGTACGCCCGAACCCCTCAAAGCGTGTCGGTTATCTGCCGACTATAAGCACAGGAATGGCACGAAAACGACGGCGAACCAGCCTGGGAGTCCTCTTCTGGATAGCGTTCATCCTGTTCGTACTGGTCGTATTTCTGATCAATCGACCGCAAATACAGAATGTTCTCGACAATACGCAGCTCGTGGAAATAATCAGCGAGCGATTCGGCGGCGAAGAACGTACCGTACCGGACGAAGACCCGCCGGAAATCGAGTTCCCGGAGGAAACAGAAGAGCAGCCGGATGATGAACGGCACACCACGCCTTCCGATCCGGAACCCGACGAACCGTCTGTAGCCGACGATACACCGAGCGAGGAGCCGGAAGCCCACGA
>SLIN01000326.1 GCA_007135605.1 Spirochaetales bacterium
ACGCGGCCGCCGCCTACGAGAAGATGGCCGGCGGGCGGTGCGGGAAGGTGGCGGTGGTCTTTGACGAGGAGCTCGAGGGGTAGGGTTTCGTAGGGGCCGGACGCGGGGTCGCTGTGCCCGGCAATGATGGAAAAGACCGCGTACGCGACACTCCCTACGGTTGGAATCGCCAGAGGTCGTTGAGCAGGCCGGTGTTGTCGCCATCGGCGTCGTAACCAACCCCTCCGAACAGCCACAGGTTGCCCCCGCCATCGGTCCAGGATACGGCTCTGTCTCGCGCGCCCGGCACGTTGTCCGGATGTGTGATCCGTTTGCTACCGTAGAAACCTGACTGCCCGGCGGCGGAGCTTCCCGATATCCACGCCCAATTCGAACCGTCGAAGCGCCACAAGTCGTTGAGGTAGTAGATTGGCCCGTCGTCGTCGAAGCCCCATCCACCGAACAGCCACAGGTTACTCTCGCCATCCGCCCACGATACAGCGGTGTAACGAGCGCCCGGTGCGTTCCCTGTGCCGGCGATCCCTTGAATGCCGTATTCACCGGACTGGTTGGCTGCCGAGTCACCGGACATCCAGGTCCAGTTTGCTCCGTCGAAGCGCCAAAGGTCATTGCGCGTGCCGTATGTCGCGTTGAAGCCTATTCCGCCGAAGAGCCACATGTTCTCCTCGCCGTCGATCCACGATACGGCTCGGTCTCGTGCTCCGGGCATGTTGACGGCTGCGGGGATTCCCTTGACGCCATACACCGCCGGTTGTTCGACCTCTTTGCGCCCTGAGATCCATGTCCAATCATCCCCATCGAAACGCCACAGATCGTTGAGTTCACCGCTCTCTCCATCCTCGGCGTAGCCCTCCCCGCCGAAGAGCCACAGGCTCCCCGAATCATCGGCCCAGGATATCGCGCGGCGTCGAGCTCCTGGAACATTCTCCGAATCAGCGATCCCCTGCTCGCCGTACGTGCCATGCTCGTCTATGCCCTGTGCTCCCGACATCCAGGTCCAGTTATCCCCGTCGAAGCGCCAAAGATCGTTGAGATCGCCTAATTGTTCACCGACGTGGCCCCTCCCCCCGAAGAGCCACAGGTCACCATCGCGATTGATCCACGATACGGCGCTGTTTCGCGCGCCGGGCATGTTACCCGGTGCGGGACTTCCCTGGGTGCCGTACACGCCGGGTTCTCCGACGGTGGAACTTCCCGAGATCCAGGTCCAGTTTGCACCGTCGAAACGCCACAGGTCATTCAGATTGCCGCTGGCTCCGGCTCCATCGTTGCCGTCGCCCCCGAAGAGCCACAGATCCCCGGCATCATCAACCCACGACACGGCGCCCCAACGCGCACCCGGCACATTGTCCGGCGCAGGGCTCCCTTGCGACCCGTACACCCCCGGCTCATCGGCCATCGAGCTGCCCGAAACCCAGACCCATCCCGGCTGCTCGTAGTATCTCGAGGCGTCCTGTAGTCGCGCTTCGAACGTCGCCGTTCGTCCGGCCTCGAGCCGCAGTGGAGTGCCGTACCTGCCGGTTTCGAAGCGCCCGATATCGTTCCAATCGAGAAAGGTGGCGTCGAGATAGGTCGCGAGCTCGTCTCCGCCGGTCGGATCGTAGAGGACCTTCACGTGGTACGAGCCGGGGCTAAGGATTACTTCCCGGGAGTCGGAGTCACCACCGGAAGCATCGAAGTTGAGCCGAAGATGTGCGCCTCGACGGTTGCTCAGCTCACCCGAGTAATCTTCGGAGTTCAGTCGGGGTATTCGGCCGAGGCCCGCTTGCGAAAGACGTGCTTCCAAGATTTCGGCAGGCAGCACCCAGAGTCGAAGTTCCGCACCGTCGACGCCACCGTCGGTCGTCAGGCGCAGCGCCAGCGAGGCGTCGCCTTCCGTCCCGGACCCTGGCTCGAGCCGGCAGCCGGCAAACACGAGAGCCGCGAGCGCTACCGCCGCGCCAACCATCACGAGACGGGCATTCGCCCGGTTCCGGCATCCCCACATAGTAGCCCCCCCGAAAGCAGCTGCCGCCGACACATTAGCTACAAAGAATCCATATCGCTCCATAACTTGTATCACCGGCCTGTGGGGCTGTCAAAGCAGAATCGAAACCGTCGAGGTACGGCGACTGCTCCTGCGCGGGCGGGAGGCCGGCCCCGCCGACTGCGGGGTTGTCTGCAACCGCCGCCTACGAGAAGGTGGCGGTGGTGTTCGACGAGACGCTGCAGGGGTAGGGAGCAGGGCGAGGACGGGACAGCTCGTCTGGTCATCCTACCGCTACGAGCGGCCTGCTTGTTCCTGCCGTTCATCCAATGGATTGATCCAGGTGACCTCGGCGTACTTGGCAAAATCTGGGTCGGTTGAACAGAGCTTGAGGCCGTGTTCGATCGCAAGCGCACCGAGGTGCACGTCGGGAATACCGTTGGCTTGAACCGAGGTCGAGCTGATTATGCGATCGATCATGTCGATGTGCCGATCGGTGGGTTGCGGAACCGACGCCGCCGGAGCTGATAGCCACGGGCGCAATTGTTGCCGCGCGGTGCTCGAAGCCACGCTTTCATGAAGTCATTGTGGATTGAACCTCAGAAATGTTGTCGAGGTTCGGGATCCTGCATGCACCGAGATCGCGCGGAACGGTTCGCACCATGGGTCGTTCAGGCGGTGACTCGGAAGCAAGGCCGCGACGGAGGAGCTCGTCAATCACTTGCTTCCTGGTCGTCTTTCGTTCTTCGGCAATGCGCTCGATTTCCAGCGACAGATCATCCTCCAGAACGATCGTCGTTCTCATGTGCCTCAACATGCCGATCGATGTGCGTATATGTCAACGAGTCGTGCTTCGGAGAGCCGTGCTTCGGAACCGGAGTTTCGCCGTCGTTGAACTCTCCGTCGGTGGTCGCCGGCCGGCGCAGCGCCTCCGCGGTCGCCGCCGGTTCAATCCAGGCGGTTACCTTCCCGCTTCCGCCCCCGGCGCAAGAATACTGTGCCCGGCATCGACGAAGATGGTCTGCCCGGTCACATTGCGCGACATGTCGGAGGCCAGCCAGAGTGCCGCATTGCCCACATCATCTATATCGATCGG
>SLIN01000108.1 GCA_007135605.1 Spirochaetales bacterium
CGATCGAGGTGGCAATCACCGGAGCGAGTGGAACGCATTTCACGAGTGTGCGCTGTGAATACGTTCTCTTTCGCGAGGAGGTAGCCCGCAGGCGTCTCGGCTTTCCGGGCGCCGAAGCGTTTCAAGCGAAGTGAGGCCGCGGGGGCATCGAGGTCCGAGGTCCGAGGGCCGACCGATCGCATACCCGCCGGATCATAGATTCGGAGAAACTCCTACCGTCGAACGCGTGAACCTTCGGCCTCGGTGCGAAAATGTTTGACAGTTACGCATACCCCACCGTACGATGTGTACGTACACAGGCCAACCGTGGAGGACTGCATGAATGACTATTCATTTATGGAGTCTACGTCCGAGGCCTTCGATCAAAAACGTTTGAGCAACCGGTTCGGCGGAGACGCAAACCGAGTGATAGAGAAGTTCGATTCAGCGCGGCCTGTGAATACAGGAGGGTTAGGTATGATGTATCGAGCTTGCACGTCGCGATCCGCACCGCGCATCGCGATCTCAGTTCTGGCCGTTCTGCTCCTCGCGTTCGCAATGACCGGCACCGCGTTCGCCGAGGGTGCTGCCGAGGCGACCGAAGAAGATCCCCTCGACATCTATTTCTTCGCCGGTGGGCCTCCGGGTGGACCGTTCGCAACGGTAGTCCACAACGGGGCGCGTGCAGCAGCCGAGATTCTCGGCCCGCGGGTGAACGTTCGCTACCTCTTCTCCGACTGGAGCCCGGATGAGATGGTGCGGCAGTTCCAGGAGGCCGTTGCCGCGAGGCCCGACGGTATCGCGGTTATGGGACATCCGGGCGTGGATGCGCTCGAGCCGTTCGTCGATGAAGCCGTGGAGGCCGGTATTATCGTGACCAGTCAGAATGTCACACTTCCGCAGCTTCAGGCTCGCTACGGCGAACGCGGTTTCGGCTATGTCGGCCAGGAACTGTATGAATCCGGATACATGCTCGGAGAGGCGGCGGTACAGCGGTCCGGCATACAGTCCGGCGAACGCGCGCTGGTGTGGGGTCTGAGACGACTTCCCGAACGCGGGCAGCGCACGATCGGTGCGGTCGATGCTCTTGAGGATGCCGGAGTGGAGGTCGACTACATCGAGATCTCGGAGGAAGTCGATGCCGACGCCTCTGCCGGTATCCCGGTTTTCGTCGGATACGCCGAGGCGAATCCCGATGTTCGACTGGTGATCACCGACCACGGCGCGCTCACCGCCACGATTCCGTCCTATTTCGAGGCCGCCGGCTTCGACCCGGGCGATGTATTCGGCGCCGGATTCGACGTATCCCCGACCACCCTCGACGGCATTCGGGAGGAGTACATCGGCGTGGTGCACAGCCAGCAGCCGTTCCTGCAGGGCTTCCTGCCCATCTTCCAGATCTATCTTTCCGCACGGTACGGTATCGCGGGATTGCACATCGACACCGGCGTCGGTCTCATCGACGCCGAGAATGTCGAGATTCTCGCACCGCTCGTGGAAGCGGGAGAGGCAGGATAACGCAGCACGATTCACGGCGGATGATTCACTACCGGCCGCGGAAGACGATGCATTCCGCGGCCGATTTACGCTGCCGACCGGAGCAGAGGAGCAAGCGAATGAGCCTCGTGGAGATGAAGGGCATCCACAAGTACTTTCAAGCCGTGCACGCGCTGCGCGATGTCGACTTCCATGTCGGCGACAACGAGATCGTCGGTCTCATCGGCGACAACGGCGCAGGCAAGTCGACATTAATCAAGATTCTGAGTGGCCTTTTTCCGCCGGACGGCGGAGAGATGTATATCCGCGGACGGAAGATCGGTCCGAAGCGCTATTCGGTGAAGCGGGCGCATAGTCTCGGTATCGAGACGGTGTTCCAGGAGCAGGCGCTCGGCGATCTGCAGCCGATCTGGCGCAACATCTTCCTCGGGCGCCAACCGACGAATGCCCTCGGACTGCTCGATGTACGCAAGGCGCGCGAGGAAGCGCACTACGTGATGACCGAGCTCATGCGCTTCACCGGCGCCGGCATGTCCGTCGATGCGCCGGTGCGCCACCTTTCCGGTGGGGAACGGCAGGGCATTGCGATCGGCCGGGCAATGTACTTCGACGCCGACCTCATTATTCTCGACGAGCCGACGCGTGCGCTCTCGGTCAAGGAGGTCGGCAAGGTGCTCGATTTCATCTCCAGGATCAAGGAGGTCGGAAAATCATGTGTCTATATTTCGCACACGATTATCGATGTGTTCAACGTTTCCGACCGCTTTGTGATCATGGATCGCGGCGAGGTGGTGGCCGAGCGTGCACGAGAAGACGCCTCCGAGGCATCGCTCATCGATCTGATCCGGAACACCCGAACATGACCGAGTGGAGCTGAACGCATGGAAAAGAGTCACAGCGAATCGTTGGCTGCCGCCGAGAAAGAACTGGAAAACGGACCGCTTAAGGAGCGGCTCGCGAAGAAACTGTCGGAACACCGGGTACAAGTCGCCGTAATCGGAGCGGCCGTGCTCGTTTTCGGCACGTTCATGGTGTTGAGTCCGGCAGTTTTTTTGAGGCCTCGAATATACGTCGCGTTCCTGTCGACCGCGCCGTTTTTCGGGATTATGGCGCTCGGCCTGACACTCATTCTCGTGTCCAAGCAGATCGATCTATCCTTCCCGTCGACCATGGCGCTCGGAGCGTTCGTGAGCGCATCGATATTCGCCGCAACCGATAACCTGCTCCTCGGCATGCTCGGCGGTATGTCGGTCGGCGCGGTGGTCGGTGTGCTGAACGGTATTCTGGTGACGAAGGTCGGTATCCCGTCGATTATCGCAACGCTCGGTATGATGTTCGCGCTCCGCGGTGCGGTTCATGTGCTCTCCGACGGGATGAGTATCTCGCTGACCGCGCTTTCCGGGGCGCCGTTGCGTAATGTCTTCGTCGGAATGTCTCCCATAGGTATCCCTGCGCAGTCACTCTGGTTCATCGGCATCGCCGTTCTGCTCTGGTTTCTGCTGTTTCGTCACAAGTTCGGCGACCATGTGCTCTTCACCGGAGACAACGAATCGGCCGCCCAGATGATGGGGGTGAACACCGACCTCACCAAGACGCTGGTGTTCGTCATTCTCGGCGTGCTTGCCGCCTTTGCCGGTGTGCTCGACAGCCTGAGGATGCTGCGCTGGTTCCCCACGCTCGGCGAGGGGTATCTCCTGATGACCTTCGGTGCGGTGTTCGTCGGCGGAACATCGATGTTCGGTGGCGCCGGCACGATCTTCGGAACCTTCATCGGCACATTTCTCGTCGGCTCGCTCGAAGCCGGGGTGATCGCGGCCGGACTCGCCGGCTTCTGGACCCGGCTGTTCGTCGGAGTGCTCATCCTCGTTGCGGTGACGATTCATGCGCTGTTGAGCAGGCGGTAGCGCGATGCCGGGGCACGGTTCGCGACCGCCGGAGCACGGGGCCGGAGTTGCGGGCGCTGGCCGCAAGGTCCCGAGGTATCTATCGTTTCCGCGCACAGACCGAGAAAGTGTTCGGTATGCGGGTTCGCTCGGGATCGGAGAGGGCGGGGAAGGGCCGCCAGAAATCCTCTGTATGTTCGCCGAGCCGATCGAGAACGAGACCGGCATCGATCAGCGCCTGCACCACCTCGGCCACCGGCCAGACCCGTTCGTACTTCCGCGTTTGCTTCGACACGTCGATTCCCTCGATCTCGCCGATATACTCGTCGGACCACCCTTTCTCCGAGTCGGCGTAGTCGAAGCAGGACGTCTGCGGTGCGAATGTGAGCTCGCTCGACTCCCACGAGATCATCGCTTGGAACGGATGGCTGTCGTAGATACATACCACGCCGCCGGGCCGTAGCAGGCGCTCGACGACTGCAGCCCATGCGGTGAGGTCATGGATCCAGGGCAGCGCGCCACGCCCGGTATAGACGAGGTCCGCGCTGCGGTCGAGTTCGGCCGGAGTATCGATCACGTCGCAGCAGTACCACCGGGCGGACATCCCGGTCCGACGGGAAAGCTCGCGTGCCGCCTCGATCATCGCGTCCGATATGTCGATCCCGACGACCGAGCCCGCTCCTTCAACGAGTAGCGAGAGCGTGTCGAGGCCGCCGGCGCACTGGAGGTGGACCGCCGTTCGACACCAATACGGGAGCGGTCCGTATCGTTCGAGATTCCGGCGCTCGATCGGATGCATATTGCTGTTCCCGGAAGCGAGAAACTCCGTCGCGCGCTCGATATCGGCGGCATACGTTCGGGCGCCCTCGTTGAACGCGCTGCGGTTCGCCGCGTGACGGCGACGTACCTCGATTCCGTCTGTCGCTGGTCTTTCAAGCCGCCACTCGCCGCTGTCGGCCTCGCGCGGTTCCGCCTGCTTGTCTCTGCTCATGGGTTCTTCGCCGTGTATCGGGCGTCCGCGAAGGAGTGACCGAAACCGGACCGTCGATTGCACCGCAGGCTCGATTTCACCAACATGGTACGTGGCACCCTCTATGTATAACCGACGAAGCGCACTTCTGACAAACAATATGGCGATGCTACTCTACGGCGTCTCCGCGGTTCTCATCGGTCCCACCTTGCCCGGAATCGTTGCCGATCTCGAAATCTCGCTCGGGGCGGCCGGGCTAATCGGCTCGATGCAGAACGCCGGAGGCTTTGCGGGGGCACTCATAATGCTGCTGATCGCAGAGCGGATGTCACGGCCGAAGACGGTGATTGTCTCATTCGGCCTGCTCGCGGCGGCCCTTGTTTGGATTGGAGTATCAGCTACCTATGTACTTCTGCTTATCGCGTTTGCCGCCTCAGGGTTGTTCATACGGGTACTCGACGTGATGCTGAACGCATATACCGGTGAGCTCGCCGGTGCGGACTCCGGCCGCCGGCTCAGCGCTCTGCATACGTTTTTCGGAGTCGGGGCGTTCGGGGGACCGCTCCTGGCCGCAGCGGCTATGCGGGCGGGGGCGAACTGGTCGTCGGTGTATCTTGTCACCGGAGCCGGATACGTTCTCATACTGCTCGGATTTGCCGCCGTGATGCGCTCGTATTTTGATACGCGTTCATACGAAGACGATCCGGGATCAACGCACGGTGGAACCGACCACTCCACGGCGAACGCCGAAGCGTCACGGAAGCTCGCATCACCGAACGGAATCATCGTCGGCCTCGGTGTTCTTCTTTTCTTCTACGCGATTCACCAGATCGGCGTTATCTCCTGGCTGCCGTACTTTCTGCAGAACCAGCGGGGAACCGGTGCCGATTTTGCGAGCGTCGGACTATCAATGTACTGGGTGGGGATTATCGCCGGTCGGATCGTAGCCTCGCTCCTCGCCGACCGCGTCGGTTCCGCTCGGATGCTGTGTGTGGGTTTATTTCTCGCCGCCGTCGCCGCCGGTTTCGGGGTATTCGTCCCGCACGGCGTACACGCGGTACTGCTATTCGCCGTAGCCGGAGTCGCCGGCGGGGCTACCATCCCACTCGCCTACAGCGTTGGGTACGGCGCCGCGCCCGGAAACGTCGGAAGGATCACCGCTATTCTCGCCGTGATAATGCTCGCCGGTCGCGTTATCGGGCCGTGGCTAATCGGCGTCACCGCCGATACAACAAACCTCATTGCCGGCATGTCGATTCCCGCCGTCGTGTTGGCGGCAGCCGGAGCGCTCGCCGGGTGGATATACCTTCGTGACATACGGCGAACGAAACGACTTTGACACCTTTGCGTCACGACCGACCGGGTATGCAGGAACGCTCATATCGCGTCCTTCCAGGTTACTCGTCCGGCTCCATTCGCGATTCATTCCGTTGTCTCGCATTCGTCTGTGGACTGATGGTAGCATGCGAACCATGACGTTCGAGTTCAAAACGGCCGGTACAGTTCTCTTCGGTTCGCGCTCCAGCGAAAGATTGCACGATCTCGCTTCGCAACACGGATCACGGGTCTTCGTGGTGACCGGGTCGAAACCCGAGCGGTATCAACCGGTCCTCGACCCGCTTTCGACCGGGGGCCTGCAGACAGAACGCTTCGCGGTACCAGGTGAGCCGAGCACCTCCGTTGTTACCGCCGGGCTTGACGCCGCGCGGTCACACCGGGCCGAGGTTGTAGTGGCGCTCGGCGGGGGAAGCGTCATTGATACCGGAAAGATCATCGCCGCACTCATGACCAACGAGGGAGAGCTCTACGATTATCTCGAAGTGGTCGGTGGCGGCCAACCGGTTGTGAGCGATCCGGTGCCGTTTATCGCGCTCCCCACGACCTCGGGTACCGGAAGCGAAGCAACTCGCAACGCGGTGATTAGTGTTCCCGAGCACAAGGTGAAGGTCAGTGTACGCAGTCCGCTCATGCTGCCGCGCTACGCGGTTGTCGATCCGGATCTTACGCATACCTGTCCGCCGACGATAACCGCATCGAGCGGACTCGACGCGATTACGCAACTTCTCGAGGCGTTCGTGAGCAGGAAACGAAATCCGTTTACCGACGCCGTTTGCAGAGAAGGGCTGCCCCGGGCGGGCCGAAGCATCCGCACAGTGTACCGGAATCCATCGGACGTCAGCGCGCGCGAAGATATGGCGCTTGCAGCGCTGTTCAGCGGCGTAGCGCTCGCCAACGCCGGGCTCGGGGCGGTGCACGGATTCGCCGGACCTCTGGGAGGGCTTATCGGCGCGCCGCACGGTGAGCTATGCGCGGCGTTGCTCGGCCCGGTAACCGAAACCAATCGCGACACGTTGCGCAACTCGTCGGAAAACGAAGCCGGGGAAATTGTGACACGGTACGACGAGGCCGCTCGATTGCTTCTCGGTGACAGCTCCGCCGGGGCGCAGCAACTTATCGACTGGATCTACGAAACGGTTTCGGATTTACGGATTGTTTCCCTCGGTCGACTCGGTCTCAGTCGAGAAGCCGTACCGGAGGCGGTTGCGAAAGCGCAGAAGGCGAGCAGCATGAAAGGCAATCCGGTCGAGTTGAGGGAGGAGCAGCTGACATGGATTCTCCAACGGGCAATGTAGATTCCGAACGCTTCGACAGGAGACTAATCCGGTAACAGATTCCGCTCGTGCTTCAATTCAAGCACACGGCGAGCTCCGCTTTCGATCTGCTCACGAGTAATCTCTCCTTCGCGATACAGATCGAGTGCAATGTCAATGAGCTCGAGCACATCGTACTCATTATGGGCGAGCATAATATCCACCTCGGCGTGGAACATGCGCTTGATCATTTCGCGCTCAGAGTAATGCGCAGACAAGGCTCGCATCGACATTCCGTCGGACACGACTACCCCGTCGAATCCGAGCTCGTCGCGCAAGAGGTCCTTCAGGATCGGCCCGGATAGCGTTGCCGGATAGTCGGCATCGAGCGCGGTAAAGAGAATGTGGGCGGTCATGATCGCCGGGGCGCCGTGTTCTATCGCCCTCACGAACGGTCTGAGCGCTCCGTTGCGCAACATATCGGTGTCCTTGTCCACGACCGGAAGGGCTCCGTGCGAATCGACTGTAGTAACTCCGTGGCCGGGGAAGTGCTTCACGACCGGTATGACTCCCGCCCGTTCGGCACTATCGATGTAGCGTATACCGTAGCGCCCCACCGTCTCCGGATCCGCCCCGAACGAGCGATCGCCGATTATTGTCGAGTCCGGTTCGGCATACAGGTCGAGAACTGGAGCAAAATTCATGTTGAAGCCGAGAGAGCGCAACTCGCGCGAGGCGAGATAGGCCGCGGCCGAGACAAACTCCTCATCGTCGTGCTGCGCCCAGTGGTGGGCGGCGGGGAGCCGAACAGTATCGTCGAGACGAACGGCACTCACTCTGCCACCCTCGCGGTCCACCGATACGAACAGATCGATTGCCGGCTTGTTGCGGGCAGCCACCGCCTGAAGATCGTCGATAAGCGTGCGAACCTGGTCGCTGCTGTCGATATTCCAAGGGTAGAGAATAACACCGCCGACAAAACCGTCGCGTATCATGCGCCCGGTTTCCGCGGTCACCGTTGTGCCGTCAACCCACGTAATAAAGCGCTGGCCGATCTTCTGCTCGATCGTGAGTATCTCGAGTATCGCGGAAATCGGCGACTCGATCGCGCTCGAATCTGTCGATAGCGTCTCTGTATCCGCCGTATCCGATTCTGACCGTTCGGTGGCGTTTGCCCCGTCGCTCGTCGATAAATCCGCGGGAGTGGACGTTTGCGCTGTGCCCGGAGTCTCATCAAAGAGCGCGGACGAGTCGTCGAATGCCCCCACAACCAGAAACGCGGCGAGAAATAGCAGCGCGGCCGAAGCAACCAGGGCAGCGATCAGCGGCAGCGGCGAGCGCTTGCAGGTGGGAGGTGGCGAGCTGAGCGTATACCGTCCTCCATGAGAGGCCTGCCTGTTCGGGCGTTGTACGTGTTCCGGTAGGCTTCGAGTGCGCAGTTCCATTCCTTTGTGCAGAAGTCCGCTCATCGGATTGCTTTCACCTCTCCTTACAATTGTCGGCTCAACCGTGGCGGTGTTCACCCCTTCTGTAAACCGTCACAACTACACACAACGATATCCCGCTCACCAGCGCAATCCCTGTTCGATCTTGCAATTAGTGGTAACATATCCCGTATTAAATGGGTAACCACGAAGAAATGCAGGAATCACCGACGCTCGAATCGATAGAGGTCGCCGGCACGCCTCGCGAGATGGGTGAGGCGTTCGGTGAAGCGTATCGAGGCGAAACGCATGAGCTCTACGAGCGCAGGCTGGAAAATGCGATCGAGCAAGCGCGGCTGAACGGCGGACGCACTTTCGGAGTGGACGACGTGCTTTCGGTGGCCGGTTCGTGCCTATCGGTTACCGAGGAATACGACCCGCTCGGCTTCGCGGAGTTCCTCGGTATCGCGCGCGGCGCCTCACTCTCCCCCGAACAGCTCTTCGTGACGCAGGGGCTCACCGACTTCCGCGATATTCTCGCGTTTGCGGACGATATCTCCGATGGTCCGGTCGTCCACCCGGACGCCGAAGGCTGCTCGTCGTTTCTCGTCGCACCGGATCGTTCCCGGCGCGGCGGTGTGCTCGCCGGCCAGACATGGGATCTGTATACCGACAACATGCCGTACGTACGCCTCGTGCATCGAAAACCGAGTAACGCGCCGGAAACCATCAGCCTGACACTGACAGGTTGTCTCTCACTTATCGGTCTCAACAGCGAAGGTATCGCCGTCGGCAACACGAATCTCTGCACGCGCGACGCGCGAATCGGTGTGCAGTACTTGTCGGTCATACATCGCGCGCTCAGAAGCAGAAGCGCAGAGGAGGCAGTAGCTTCGATCACCGCAGCACCTCGATCGGCGGCACACTACTACTACGTCGCCGACCGATCGGGAGACGCTGTCGGACTCGAGTGCAGCGCGACTCGCCATGAACGATTCGATGTGCCGAGCGGGATACTCGTGCACTGCAACCATTCGCTCGGCGAAACCATCCGCGAGCTCGAGGTGCCGATCACCGAGGAGTCGACCTACGCGCGGCAGTCGAGACTGACCCAACTGCTGGGCGACCGGGAGCCACCATTGCTCAGCGCCGGTACTCTGAAGCGGGCGCTGTCGGACGGACACGGCGGCGATCTCGCCATCTGCCGCTACAGGACCGGCGATTTCGACGTAAGCACAAATGCGGCCGTGGTTATGTCTCCGCGAGACGGCGCAATTCACGCCTGCCGGGGACAACCGGACCGAGGAGTGTGGCGAACCGAACGGGTAGGGTAGCGCACACGTCTGTCCCCCGGCCGACGAGTTTGCGTCTACGCATGACTGCGAACGGTACCATTCATTGCGAGGTCGGAGTCCGTTCAGGTCGACTACTGTGCACGATGCAGTACCCGGGACAGCGCGATCGCGCTCAAACCCATCACCGCAAGCAGCAGCATAGCCGGCCGGAACGATCCGTACTGCTCGAAGAGAAGGCCGGCAACCCATGGTGTAATGCCGGCAACGCCGAGCGCCGAAAAAACGAGCCCGTACGTCAGTCCGAAACCGCGCTCGCCGAAGTATGTGACCGTAGCGGCGGGAAAGAGGCTGAAGAGCCCTCCGTACGACGCACCGAGCACCGCGACCGCCACCCCGACAAACAGGGGAGTCTCGGCGACAAACAGTCCCAGCAGCGCGACAAGTATCGTCGAAAATGCGACGGTCATCGAATTCTCGCGTCCGACGCGGTCGGAAAGATATCCGGACACGATACGCCCTCCGGCGTTGAACAGGGCGAAAAGCGAGACGATTATGTAGCCGCGCGTGATGTCTGCATGCACGCGTGCGAGAGTGTCGAGGTGGGAGGCCACCGTAACGCCGGCGGACGTCGTGAGGAAAAACATCACCCAGATAAGATAGAAGCGCGGGGCGGCGAGTACACGGAGCGACTGTCTCAGACGTACCGGCGTCGACGGAGCGTCAGGCGGAAGTTTTATCAGTTGTGCCAGCGTAAGGACACCGACGAAAAGGATAATCCCGGAAAGCACGAATGCGTGGGCAACACCGCGTTCAACCCACCGGTCGATCATCGGCGCGAGGATCAGTGCCGACACACCGATGCCCGTGACCACGATTCCGGCCACAAGGCCTTTGCGTTCGGGACCGAACCACCGCACCGCGGCCGGTGTCACCGATGCGAAACAGCACGCCATCGCAACTCCGAGCAGCCCGCCCCAGAGAAGAGCGACACCGGTGGGCGTGAGAAAGAGCGCGCAGAGGATGAATGCTGCGCCCCCAAGCACCGCGCCGAGCGACACAACCGGCCGTGGTCCGAGCCGATCCTGTAGTCGTCCGGCAGGAATCATTGAGAAGGCGTAACAGAAGAGAAAGATGGTATACGGGGCTGCAGCTTCGGCGTGAGTCCAACCGAGCTCTTCGACGAGTCCGCGAGCGAATATACTCCACGCATACGTAATGCCGACCAGGACATTCACCGCAAATCCGGCGAAAACCACGGTCCAGCCGGTTCGATTATCTTGCATCTATCGCCGATACTACCGGTGTCCGCCGGAGCCGCCAAGCACACCGCATTCCGGCACGCCGGTTCCAATCGTTCCTGCCGCTCATTCGAGCGAAAAGAGCGAGCGTACGGTGCGGAGGTTTGCCTCGTTTCGGTGGTTCTGGCCGTCTTCGGCGTACAGATCTTGTACACGCTGTTCGAAGACTTCGAGTACCTTGTGGCGCACGATCTTCATCGTCGAGTTGACCGTGTCGTTATCCTCACTGAACGGCTCCTCGAGCACTTGAAACGTTGAGGGAATCCACTGCGACGGGAAACGCCGCGCATACGCCGGGTCGTCACGGAAACGATAGAGCTCGTCACGAACCAGGTCGAGAAACTCGGGAGCGCTCTGCACATTTCGCTCTTTGATCATGGCGGCCGCTCGCTCCCTGTCGAGAGTTATGAGGGCGCCGGTATACGGGGAGTGGTCGTTGTAGACTACCGCCTGGTCGATGAGATCCGAGCTGTTTAAGATCGCCTCTTCGATCTCCTCCGGTGAGTACTTCTCGCCGTCGGGGGCGATGAGCAATGCCTTCTCCCGCCCGACGACAAACAGGAAACCGTCATCGTCGAGATAGCCGCGATCTCCGGTGAGAAGCATGCCGTCACGAATTGTCTCGAAGGTGGCCGCATCGTTCTTGAAATAGCCGGCCATGACGTTTTCGCCGCGGATCGCTATCTCGCCGGTTTCACCGATCTCGCACTCCGTACCGTCCTCCTTGAGAATGTGACACTCCACCGAAGGCGCCACCTTCCCCGACGAACCGATCTTGTGAGCGAACGGAGTATTGGATGAGATGACTGGTGCGGCCTCCGTGAGTCCGTAGCCCTGATAGATCGGCACACCGATCGCCGCGTAGAACTCCTGCTGTTTGCGGTCGAGCAGAGCTCCGCCGCCGACGCAGAACTGAATGCTGCTGCCGAAGATCTCGCGAACTTTCCGGAACACGATACGGTCGGCGAGTTTATACGGTATGTAGCTGCGGAGCCGGATCAGATACGGCGGGCGGCGATAGCCGTCACCGTGGTACCGAATACCACTACGCAGCCCCATTTCGAACAGCTTCTCGGCGATACCACCCTTCGCACGTATGCCGGCGGGGATCTTCTTCATGAAGCTCGCCGTGAGCGCGGGGACTGTCAGCAGGAAAACCGGACTCGTCTCGCGCAGATTTCCCGGGATATTCTTGAGGGCCGCCATGCTGCTTCCGCGCGCGTCGACAAAGTAGATCTCGATCGCTCGCGGGAGTGCCGCGTAGAGCCCGACGGTATGCGCGAACGAGTGGTCACACGGCAGAATGAGAAGCGTGCGGTACTCGGCGGTCGGTACCTGGAACAATTCCACCGCATCGTGCACGTTGACGTAGTAGTTGCGGTTTGTGAGCATGATTCCCTTCGGGTTCCCGGTTGTCCCGGAAGTGTAGGAGATCGTGACTACATCGTCTTCGACCGTATTCCGCTCAATTTCGTCGAGCTCGCTCGTCGCCTCCGGAAGGCTGTCGCGTCCGGCTGCGAGCACTTCTGCGAATGAGAAGAGCCGCTTGCCTCGTTTCAGCTTGTGCTCCCCGGCAATGCGGGTGAGCGTCTCTTCGTCGTCGTCGAGATAGAGAAGCTTCACGGTGCGCGGCAGTTTATTCAGGCGTGCAAGCAGTTTCTCGCTCGTATTCGAGGAAAATACAACGAACGCACTCTCCGAATGGGTGATTCGAAACTCGATCTCTTCCGGTTGCAACTTAATCGAAAGGGGAACCGAGATTCCTCCCGAGAAGAGTGTAGCGAACTCGGCGATCACCCATTCTGTGCGACCTTCCGAAAGAATAGACAGCCGCTGTCCGTTGCCGAACCCCGCCTTGAGCAGGCCGGCGGCCAGAGTTCGTGCGGTTTCGTGGACCTCCGCGAATGTGCGCGATATCCAGCCGCTTTCACCCTTGCTCCACAGATACGGTCGGTTCCGGTGCTGTGAAGCAGCCCGGCCAAGCATTCCCAGTACGGTTCGCTGCATGGAGGAAGTCTATGAGTGGCTCGACACGCGATCAAGATTGCCGATGCGGTCGGCAGCCGATATTTCTATACGCTGATGTACGTACGCAGGGGCGGCGCCGCCCTAAGAGTTTGTCGGACTTCACTTCGGAATTGAGTATCGGACGTATATATCAACATCGGAATGCATACGACTCGGCGATAATATGCGCTATGCCTTTCCGATTTTCAATTCTGCCCATATGTCCGACAAACTCCTAAGGCGGATCGAGCTCTACAACGAGCAACTCGTGCTCAGACACACTTCCGACCTCGGAGAGGCGTTCGACTGAATCGTCGAAAGCGGCGATAGCGTTGCTTCGCCCCTCCCAGAAGAGTCCGTGAAACTCGCCGGTCAGAAAGACGGTCAGGCCGTACGGCACCGCGCTTTCCATGAGGCGTTCGGGGACCGCATCCTGCAGGCGTTCGCGCACCGATGCATCGTACTCGGTGCCTTCTCCGCGCAGGTCGATCCACAGATCGCGCCCGTCGTGCACCTCGTCCCAGACGGGGAAATAGGTATCTCGGCAGATAGTCAGCCCGACAGACCATCCTTCCACCTCGAACCCGTGTGCGTCGTCCGGATCGCCGGCACTCAGTTCGACGATCTCACGCTCGAACGCGGTCAGGAAAACCTTATCCTGCTCGTACAGACGTTCGCCGTCAGGACCGTATACGACCGCCCGATTCTTCAGCTGCGGGTTGCCATCCGGTGCATCGTCGAGCGCAAAGTACGTCCCGGCGACGACGGTGACCGCGTGTTCGGCTGCGGCGCGACCGTAGGCCCGGTCCATCCAGCGGGAGACTTCTTTGGAGGATGATGTGAACAGCTCGTGCAGCGACTCGAACTCGGTATGCGCGCGGAGCGTGCCGAACAGCCGTGCGACGGCGCTTCGGCGCGAACCGGTCGCACCGTCAATCGACTGCTCGATCTGCTCGCCTGACAGACCGAGCTCGGAGAGCGCGGTAACAAACCGGTCATGCTCGATGAGTGCCGCGAAAACGTTCTGGTACTCGGGAAAGACGACGAGATCGCTTCCGAGCTCAGCGGCACGTCCGATCGCGGCATGTATCGCACTCTCGAACCGCTCGCGGTCGGCTACGATGTCTTCGGCGACTTCGAATTGCACCGCTCCTACGATCAGCGGCGGATCGACTGCTGCGCTGTCGGTGCGTTCCCGGGCCGTCGCCGGTCCGGCCGACAGTGTCGCGCTCGCGACCGTCAGCATCAGAATGGCGATGGAGCGTCGGATCGGCGTGTGGCGGGCGGAGACGTTCATTCGTCGTCCGATACCCCGACTGCGTACACATACCATCGGTGTGTTCAGTGTAGCAGGGAGAGGCCGATGCGTCAGCGGCCAAATTGGGCTTGACAGCGAGCGCGCACATGTCACGATCGTGCATACGCGCAGAGACCGCCTCCGGTTCGGAAGCGGTCCGGCCGCGTACGTACGCAGCTGCGATTTCATAAGGAGAAAGAACTACGTGAATCTTGACAGCTTCCAACGGGAACCGTTTCTCGAGTTCCTCACTGCATCGTCGACTGCGGCTATCGCCGCCGATCGAATCGAATCGATACTGCACGAGCACGATTATGAGCGGTATAGCGAGTCGGAGACGTGGAGCGTCGCGGCAGGCGACCGCTTCTACGTCCGGCGCGGAGCCGGTGGCCTGCTTGCGGTGAAAGTGGGCAACGAGTCGCTCGAGACCGCGGGTTTTCGCATCGCTGCCGCACACAGCGATAGTCCGGCATTGAAGCTCAAGCCGCGCGGTGCGAAGCGGAAGAACGGCGGCCTGTACGTCCCGGTAGAAGTATACGGTGCACCGATACTCTCGACGTGGATCGACCGCGAGCTGATACTCACCGGCCGCGCGGTGCTGCGGGCCGGCGATTCACTGATCGTCCGCTCTTTTCGCGCCGGCCAACCGGCGGCCGTGATTCCGAATCTCGCCATCCACCTGAACCGGGAAGTGAACAAGGGGTTCGAGTACAACGCACAGGACCACTTGCAGGTTCGGCTCGCCGTCGACCGGGACCGGAGTAACGCTCCGGGACACGATGAATCCAACCACGAAGCCGGCGAAGAGATCATCACCTCCGAGATCGCCTCGATTCTCTCATGCGATCCGGAGGAGATCGTCTCGATGGATGTATTCGTTGCCGATCCGTCACCGGCGGTGATGCTTGCCGACGGCCGTACATTTGTGTCCGGACGGATCGATAACCTCGCCGGCTGCTACTCTTGTCTTGCCGGATTTCTCGCCTCTCAGGATGACCGGACCACGAAGGTGTTGGCCGTTTTCGATAATGAGGAGATCGGCAGCCGAACCTCCGGTGGGGCGGATTCCGGCTTCCTGGAGTCGGTACTGCTTCGTCTCGCCGGTGGCGATCCTGCTTCGCTTGCGCGATCCTGCGCGAGAAGCCTCCTCGTATCCAATGACGGAGCTCATGCACTTCACGACGGGTTCGCATCGAAGTATGACGAGTCGTACGCTCCGGTATTGGGCGGCGGGGTCGCGATCAAGACCAATGCCTCCTATCGGTATGCGAGTACGAGTGAGGCGGTGGCCGTCACTCGAGAGGTCGCCCGAAGGGCCGATATCCCGTTACAATACCTGGCCGGCCGCAGTGATATGCGCACGGGGTCGACCATCGGACCGTTCGCCTGGTCGCGTACCGGAATGGCATCGGTCGACCTCGGGGTTCCAATGCTGGCTATGCACAGCATACGGGAGACGGCGCGAATCGATGATGTGGAGCGGCTCTCGACACTGATCGGCGAGCTGCTCGCGGTGAATGAGGAGATGTTGCCGTGAAAGCAATGGTAGTAGACGAGTGGGGTGGGCCGGAGAACTTCGTATTGCGCGATATCGAGAAGCCGTCGGTTACGCCGGGTCACGTACTGATCCGAGTCGAGGCGACCAGCGTCAACCCGATCGATTACAAGATACGCTCGGGAGGCATTGGATTCGCGCCGAAGCTTCCCGCCGTACTTCATGGCGACGTTGCGGGAATCGTCGCCGAGCTCGGCGAGGGCGTTGAACACCTCGAGGAGGGAGATGCAGTCTATGCGTGTGCCGGTGGATTTCGCGGACTCGGCGGTGCTCTCGCCGAGTATATGCTTGCCGACGCACGCGTCGTAGCACGAAAGCCGGAGGATCTCACGTTCAGGGAAGCGGCGGCCGTGCCGTTGGTGAGTATTACGGCATGGCTGGCTGTCGTGGACCGGGCGCGGGTTTCGCCTCACGACTACGTATTGGTTCACGCCGCGGCAGGCGGTGTCGGGCATGTCGGAATCCAGATCGCGAAGAACATCGGCGCGCACGTGGCGACCACGGTGTCCACGGCGGAAAAGGCGGACGTGGCCTCCGACCTCGGAGCGGATGAGGTCATCTACTATCGCGATGAGTCGGTCGACGACTACGTACAACGCCTTACCGGGGGACGAGGGTTCGACGTAGTATTCGACACCGTCGGAGGCGAGACGCTGCAGAAAAGTCTCCAGGCCGTGCGTATCGGCGGGCGGGTCGCGGGAATCGCGATGCGCACCACCGGCAGTTTCGCTCCGGTACACGAGAAGGACTTAACGCTCAGCGGCGTGTTCATGGCTGCACCACTACTTACCGGTAATGCCCCCGCCATGGTGCACCAACGACACATTCTCGAGACGCTCGGCCGCTGGAATCTTGCCAATCGATTCCGCCCGGTTGTCGACCACAGACATTTCGCGCTCGAGGACGTGGGGCAGGCACATACCGCACTCGAGTCCGGCGGCGTACTCGGTAAGGCGGTAATCGAGATCGGTGACCACGCTGGAGAGCGGAGCTAGGTCCGGTGCCTGAGTACGGAAGCGTTCCCGAACGTGTGGGGGAGGTGTCTCCGGATCTCTTCTCTGCGCTCGACCTGCGTGTCGGCACCGTCGTAGAGGTAGAAGATTTTCCCGAGGCGCGCAAACCTGCATACCGGCTCCGCATCGACTTCGGACCGCTCGGGATAATGAACAGCAGTGCACAGCTTACCGAACGGTACGCGACCGACGACCTGTTCGGCCGACAGGTTGTTGCCGTTGTAAATATCGGCGAGCGACGGATCGCGGGGTTCACCAGTGAATGCCTCGTTCTCGGTGTCGATGACGAATACGGGCGTGTTGTGTGCCTCCGACCCGATGCTCCCGTCGCGAACGGCCGGCGTGTGTACTGATATGGCTCCGGGCCTCGATGACTGGTTCTACAAGTTTGAGCGGTTCGGCTGGCGCGAAAAGACGTACGAGCTCGGTCTCAGCCACGCTCTGTTCAGCAGTGACCATATCGACGACGGATCGAAAGCACTGCTCGATGTTCTCGATGCGCGGATGGGCTCCGGGTCGGATGCACCTCGCGTCAACCGGGTCTACGACATCGGCTGCGGCAACGGCGTGCTCGGGATTTGTGCCGCCGATGGGCTTTCCGCCGCAGAGTTGATTCTCGAAGACCGCGATGCGCTTGCGGTAGCCCTCGCTGTTCGGAACGCCGAGCGAAATGCGCTGGAGTGCCGGACTGTGCCGTATGCTCGACCCACCGGGGTCGGAGCCGGAGTCGAAAGCGACCTGATCGTGTGCAACGTACCGGCAAAAGCCGGCGAACCGGTTCACCACCTCATGACCGACTACGCACTCGCCAATCTTGCCCCGTCCGGCCTCTTGCTGCTCGTCGTGGTCAATCCGATTGCCGATACCCTTGCGATGCATCTCGAGCGACGCTCCGCCCGTATCGAGCGGCACACCTTCCGGGGGCACACGGTCTTTGCGGTCGAGCATACTCCCGATACCGGGACAGTACAGCCTCCGTTGCCGGAGGCGTATCGGAGGGACAAACGGGTTGCACTCGAGTTTCGCGGCATCGCGTATGAGTTCACCCCCACGCTGGGGCTCGGGGAGTTCGACGGACCTTCGTACACGACCGCGATGCTCGCTCGTCTCGCCGTCGAGTGTTGCGCCGATCGTCCGGCCGTTCTCTACGAACCGGGAGCAGGACACCTGCCGCTGATCCTCTCCCGGCTTCCGGACGGCAGCCGGCCGAGGTCGTTTCTCTTCGCCTGTCGGAACACCCTTGCCCGTCATGCACTCGAAACGCTCAACACCTTTTCCGGAGTTCCGTACGAGTCGGAGGTTTGTGAGCGCCCTCACGAGCTTCGACGCTTCGTCGCTCCGGGCGCGCTCGTCGTTCTGCCTGTGGTGCCGGAGCCGCATACACCCTTTATCGAGGAGCTTCTCGGCGTTGCGGAAGCGGTTTCACAGGCCGGCGGCGTACTCGCGCTCGCCGGTGCCTCGGCAACCGTTACCCGACTCGAGAAGCGTCGATTGCCGTTGCGGATCGTACGTCGGGCAAAAAGCCGCGGCGTTCGCGGGTTGATTCTTACACTGCGCGATTGAGCTGTTCGGTGAGCGTGTCCCAGACCGGGTCGGCAGGAGGTGATGCGACAATGCTGATCGGATGGTCGAGTATCGGGTGCCGGAAGGAGAGCTCGCGAGCATGAAGATGAATCATTCGATCGCGGTTCCCCCGCCGGGCGCCGTATTTCCGGTCCCCCTTTACCGGGCAGCCGATAGCAGATAACTGAACTCGAAGCTGATGAGTGCGTCCACTTTCCGGACATAGTTCCACGAACCAGTACCGGTCGCTCGCGCCGATGGTCGCATATCGGCAAACGCACCGCTTGCCGTCCGGCGTCGGCTGGTTATACCAGATACTGCGGTTCTCTTTGTGCCGGTGCACGAGGTAATGCTCGAGATCGCCGGTGTACGGCTCCGGCGGCGATTCGACCGCCGCCCAATACGTCTTACGTATTTCTCCCCGGCGAAACATGTCGCTGAGACGGGAGGCAACCGTTCGTGTCCGCGCATAGAGCACGACGCCGCTAACCGGAGTATCGAGTCGGTGTACATCGTAGAGCGGTCCGACCGAGACAGGGGCGATCGAACCGGGGCGGTTCACCTGTGTGGGCGCAGCGACGAGTTTGTTGACCGAGATCAGGTGTTCATCTTCATATAAGCGCGGTGCTGCAGACAAAGTGGCTACACTCTCGCCACGGCAGGCGAATGGTGTCAAGGCTGCGCCGTGACAGCTGCCCCGTAACAGGCTGCTCCGTGCCCGCGCCTTCACCGGCGGTGCACGGTACCGGCTGCGCCGTACCCGGCTCGAGTACGCGGTAGGTGTACGCGAGAACCTGCGAGATGATACGCTCAAACGTAGTAAACACGATGAGTGAGCAAGCACGTTTTCCCGACGAACTCACCGCTTTTCTCTTTGAGTACGCCGAAGAGGTGACGCTATCATTTCCGGGGGCGAATGCGATTCCGGTTAATCTGAGCATCGCCTATTTTGAGAGTATCGTGTACCTCACCGCTCGCGTACGTGTTCTTCTTCCGTATTTCCAGATCTCGGAGACACTTGTTTCGGATGTTCGCCTGTCGGTGCGTGAGCGGCTGACCGAAGAATTCCGTAACGCCGACTCCGAATTGCTCGGCTACCACGCCGATCTCGCCACCGATGAATACGACCGGATCTGCCGACGAAACGCTCCGTTCAGCGAACAGTGGTACCATCAGCTCTTCGAGGTGTTTCGCCGACGTATGTGGGATGCACTCAGCACGTCACGGCGATACATCTGGAACCTCGACGTCGATCCCGATGAAACCGACGAGAGCGACGACGAGCAGCTTCTCGAGTTCGTGCATCGTGCCGAAATACATCAGGTCGTCCCGTTTCAACGACTTGTGATAAACTTTTTCAACTATCAGATGGAATAGGTGATTGAGTAGCCGCATGCCGATCCGAGTCATCATAACCGGAGGTACGTTCGACAAAGCGTACGATTCGTTACGCGGAGAGTTGACCCTTTCACGCACCCATCTGCCGGACATACTGGAGATGGTCCGCTGCACCGTGGATACACGGCCGGAGGTTCGGCTGTTGAAGGACAGTCTCGAGATGGACGACCACGACCGGCAGGTCATTACCGACGCGTGTCGCGAATGCGATGAGCACGTGATCATCGTAACCCACGGTACCGATACCATGACAAAAACGGCGGCGGTGGTCGCCGCGGCGCAGCTGGACAAGACAGTCGTTTTCACCGGCGCGATGATCCCCTATGCGGTCAACGGCAGCGACGCTCTGTTCAATCTCGGCGGTGCATTCGCCGCGGCACAATCGTGTCCGCCCGGAGTCTATATCGTTATGAACGGAAAAGTATTCGAGTCAGGGGCGGTTCGTAAGAACCGTAATAACGGAGTCTTTGAGGAGGTAACCGGTGACCGAAAAACGACCGACGCGCGATGATGCGCTCCGTCTCGTCCACGACCATATTCAGAACGAAAACCTTCGAAAACATTGCCTCGCCGTGGAGGCGGTCTTGCGACATTTCGCCGAGCATTTCGGCGAAGATGTCGAAAAGTGGGGGACGATCGGATTAGTGCACGATCTCGATTGGGAGGAACACCCCGATGAGCACTGTACGTATACGCGGCGGATTCTGACCGAGGAAGGGTGGCCGGATGACTACATCCGGGCGGTAATGTCCCACGCGTGGGGAATGTTCACCGATGAGAAGCCGGAACACACCATGGAGAAGGTGCTTTATACGATCGACGAGCTGACCGGCCTGATCACCGCGACAGCGCTCGTTCGACCGTCGAAGAGCATACTGGATATGAAAGCGAAGTCGGTCCGGAAGAAGTGGAAGGAGTCCGGCTTTGCCGCCGGGGCGAATCGCGAAATAATCGAGCAGGGGGCGGAGATGCTCGGCATGGAGCTATCGGAAGTTATCGAACACACGCTGAAGGGAATGCAGACGGTTGCCGATGACCTCGGTCTCGCCGGCGAAGCGGGCGACTGAATTGCGATCGCACCGGTGAACCGATCCGAGGCGGTGAGTCGATATGGGCGTTGCGCCGGAGCAGCTATGCGCGGGGTCCGCACGATACGGACCGGCGATCTTCGCCCGCTACGAGATGTCGACCATTCCCCCGACCGACTGCACGCTGACGTAGATGTCACGGTATCGGCTGCTCGGCTCGATCTCGCCGACGGCCCGCGGATTCAGCGTGCTCAGATACGAGAGCACATCGTTCATGTCGTCCGAATTATGGCAGACGGTATAGCGGAAATAGAGGCGTTTGCTCTTCAGCAGGTTCAACACGCGACGATCCTTGCAGACGGTCGGGTCACCGTATTCACGCAACGCATGGCGCAATCCGCCGTACCACGCCCGTCTCGTTCGTATCAGGTTCGGTGTGTTTCCCTGATCGAGCACATACAGCTCAAAAATCCCGGCAACCGACGGGACCGACCGGATCACGGCCGACTTGCTCGCTCGCTGAATCGGGGACCATACGACGGTGTAATAGGCATCCTGACCGCGTTCCTGTCTCGTAATCGTTGCGTTTGTATTCGCCATCGATTGCATCAATCTATCGGAAGAGGCCGTTGGAGGAAAGGAGGGAAAGATGATTTGTACGGTTGATGTCGGAAACTCCAACATTGTGGGCGGGGTGTATCGAGAAGCGGAGCTCGTGGCGCACTGGCGGCTCTCTACCCGCCCGTACCGTACCGGCGATGAGCTTCGCGTTACCTTTCGCGAGCTCCTTCGCGAGGACCAGATCGATGCTGATGAGATAGATCAGGTCGTATTGAGCAGTGTCGTTCCGCCGGTGACCGACGAGCTGCGACACGCCCTGGAACGCCTCATGCCCGTTACCCCGTTTCTCGTCACACCGAACTCCGTCCCGTGGCTCGAAATCGGAACCGAGAGCCGGAACGAAATGGGTCCGGACCTCATGGCGAACGCGATCGCCGGCGGTGCGATCGCAGACGGCTATGTGTCGGTTATCGATTTCGGAACGGCGATGACAATCACCACAATCGGGCCCCGGAAAGAGGTCCTCGGTGTAAGCATCGCGCCGGGACTTGCCCAGGCGACGGTTGCACTGAGCAGCGGGACTGCACGACTGCCGCAGGTTGCACTGGAGGCCCCGCCCCGTCCGTTCGGCACCAATACCGTCGAGGCGATTCAGTCCGGCCTCGTGCACGGATACGCGGCGATGGTCGAGGGCATGATTGCCCGGCTGGAGAAGCACTTCGACGCTCCGGTAACCGCAATTGCCACAGGTGGTCTCTCGAGCATCGTCGCGCCGCTCGTCGGCGCGATCTCTCACATCGACCCGTGGCTCACATTGAGCGGATTGCGCATGATTGCGGAGAAAAGAAGAGCCGAGTAGTGGTGAACTCGCAGTAGAAGTTCAGTCCGCTTCTCACGGCGTTGTCTCGCTGGTAGTATAGCCGCCACTGCACGCGAATCGGATATCCATGTCGCAAAGGAGCTGACGACGAATGAAACGCATTGTGCTGCCTGTATCCGGCCGGTCGGAGGAAAGCTATGAGCTTGCCCCGTCGAAGATTATCTGCCTCGGACTCAATTACGCCGAGCATATCAAGGAGAGCGTTTCGGTACGCGTGAGAGGGTTCACCCCCGACGCGCCCAACGAACCGGTGCTCTTCCCGAAGACTCCGAATGCACTGCTCGGCCCGGGGGAGAATATCGAGTTACCGGCAATCGTTGCGAAATATGAGTTCGAAGAGCCGAGAACCGATCATGAGGCCGAGCTGGCCGTCGTTATCGGCGAGACGATGAAGAACGTCCCGTCCGGGCGGGCAATGGAATACGTGTTCGGCTATACGTGTGCAAACGACGTCAGCCAACGCAACATCCAGAACCTCGACCGATCGGGATGGTATCGTGGCAAAAGCTTCGATACGTTCTGTCCGGTCGGTCCGGTCATCGTTCCGCGGGATGCAATCGATGATCCGCACAACCTTGCGATTCGCTGCCGTGTCGGACGGAGAGTGGCGCAGGAGGCGAATACCGGGCAGATGATTTTCCGGATACCGGAAATTCTCGAATACATCTCGCACAATATGACGCTCGAGGCCGGAGATCTCGTGCTTACCGGAACACCGAGCGGCGTCGGGCCGATTTCGCCGGGCGATACCGTCGAAATCGAAATCGAGCAGATCGGCACACTAAGAAACGGCGTGGTCGCGGCTGGATAGCGGTTCGAAAGGCAACGAAACGCGGGGTTCGCGCGGGAGTCATACTTCTACGCCGTGCGAAACGCCGTCAAACCGATCGAGGTTGCGTTTCGCCGGATTCTGTCAATGTGTCGTATCTTCAACAGTCATATCTTCAATGAGCTGCCGAACCTCGTGCTCGCTTTCGAGGAAGTATCGGGCGGATGAGATATCGAGGCCGACCTTGATTGAATACGCCCACTCGGGAAGCATTGAAAAGAGCTCTTCGTCGCTCCAGTCGTCTCCGACGGCAAAAATATAATCCCACTCGCTCCGGGAAAGCCACCTCGACGCGCCACGTCCCTTGTTTATGATCGAGTTCTTGATCTCCAGTGCCTTGCGCCCCTCGAGGATCGACAGGTTCAGATTCCCCGTCAGGCTCAGCACTGCATCGCGCAGCTCGCTCTTTCGTACGGCAGCAAGCTCCGGCTCGGCATTTCCGTACGACCAGCCGAGGCTATAGTCCGACTCCTCGATTCGGGAGCCCGGCGTTCGCATCTCGTAGCGTTCGAGTATCGGCCGAATTATGTCTTTCCAGTCATTGTCGATCTGCTCGATGAGATTCCACTCTTCATCGCGTGACTTGACCCATACTCCGTACTCGGCAATTAGTCCGACATCGCTATCGCTGAACCAACGATCGAGATCGGCTCTCGACCGACTGCTGACGATCACCACCTCGTTGCGCTCGTCGTTTGCGAGTGTATGGATGTTTCTCAACAGACGTGCATTCGGCTGCGTTTCCTGGTGCCGATCACCGAATTCGACCAGCGTACCGTCATAGTTGAGAAAGAGGAGGCGGCGTCGCGAGCCGGTGAACGCTTCGAGCACCTCTTCTCTGTCCTTGCCGCGAAGACGGCGACTGCGGAGATCTTCACGGCTTTCAACAATCGACTCCAGTTTCTCCATGAAGTCCCGCGCCCAGAAATGCACATCGTAGCGCGAAAGCCGCTCATGAATACTCCGATTGTTTGCCTCCTGTTGCGCCTCCGGCATTTCGAGCGCCCTCTGGATCGCGTCGGCGATCCCGTCGATATCACTGGGATTCACGATAATCGATTCACTCATTTCACGCGCCGAACCGGCCGTCTCGCTCAGTACGACCGTGCCGCGGAAATCGGAGCGGGCGGCAACGTATTCCTTGGCAATCAGGTTCATTCCGTCGCGCACCGGAGTTACCAGCAGTACACTCGAGCAGCGATACAACGCACAGAGGCTGTCAAACGGGAAGGCCCGGAAGAAGTACTTGATCGGCACCCAATCGATTGTCCCGAACTTTCCGTTTATCGTGGAAACAAGCTGATCGAGTTCCCGTTTCAACCGTTGATAACGCGGAACTTCGGTTCGCGAGGGAGCGACGATCATTACGAGCTCAACCTTACCGTGATACAAAGGGTAACGATCGAGGAAGGCATCGTATGCGCGCAGCCGATTCGGGATTCCCTTCGAATAATCAAGTCGATCGACGGAAAAAATGATCCGCCGCCCTTCGGTAGACGCATCCACTCGCTCGATTTCCTCACGAACCTTGGGCTGTTGCGAAGAGGTGGAGTACTTCTCGTAGTCGATTCCCATCGGGAATACATCGATCTTCGACATACTGTTGCGGTCACGAACAATTCCCAGATTGTTTTCCAGACCGAGCAGGCGCCGGGTGCTCGAAAGGAAGTGGCGCGCGTAGTCATACGTGTGAAACCCGAGCAGGTCGGCACCGAGCATCCCGTGCAGAAGCTCCTCGCGCCACGGGAGAAGGCGGAAAAGCTCGTAACTCGGGAACGGGATATGAAGGAAGAAGCCGATCTTCGTGTCCGGCAAATGGGAGCGAACCATTCCCGGGAGCAACATGAGCTGGTAATCATGAATCCAAATGTAGTCATCCGGTCCGGCTACCGAAGTAATGGCTGCGAGAAACCGCTCGTTGACTTCCCGATACTTCTCCCATGCCGCCGGATCGTAATCCACGAATGTCGGGAAATAATGGAAGAGCGGCCAGATTACGTTGTTACAGAACCCGTAATAGAACCGATCGAGATCGGCTCGCGACAAGGACACCGTGATACTCTTGTAATCATTGCGAAGAGTCTCGCTTACATTTCGTTGCTCCTCGTCGCTCAGATCGTCATCGGCCAAACCGCTCCAGCCGATCCAAAGACTGTCGGATCGCTCGAAGAAGCTGCTCAGCCCCGTCGCCAAGCCCCCGACGCTCGGTGAGTATGAGAAGCCGCTGTCGGTTCGTTGAGCGGACACAGACAACCGATTGGAAGCGAGAATGATGCGTGACATATTCAGGAGTTTCAACTCGTCCGGCGCCCGTCGTCAAGCGGCGTTCCGAAGGCTCCGATCCGGCAGAGATCCGGCAGAGATCCGGCAGATACCAGCTTGACACGGCGATAGGGGCCGGCTAGCTTCGGCTCATGACGAGACGTGACGTCTATGCGGCTATCGAGGCCGGCGGAACGAAGTTTGTGTGCGGAGTGGCTCATTCCCACGACGAAATACTCGATACGACCAGGATCGCCACCGGTACCCCGGAAGAAACCATCCGGCAATGTCTCGATTTCTTCAAAAGCAAAGCGAAGCAATACGGTTCGCCGAGGTCGTTCGGAATCGGCAGTTTTGGGGCGCTCGACCCTTCGATCGGTTCGCCACGGTTCGGATGGATAACCGAAACTCCGAAGGCAGGATGGAGACATACTGATCTTGCCGGACCGTTCGCCCGGCAGTTCGGTGTTCCCGTTGGATTCGACACCGATGTGAATGCCGCCGCGCTCGCCGAATTCCGGTGGGGTGCGGGAATCTCGATTGCAGCCGGTACGAGCGGAGCGACTCTCGTCTATTTCACGGTGGGCACCGGCATAGGAGGAGGAGCGGTGGTAGGCGGTCGCCTGCTACACGGGCTCGTTCACCCGGAGATGGGGCATTTGAAAACACCGCGCGCGCCCGGAGACCTCGAATTCTCCGGGGTCTGCGCGTACCATGGCGACTGCCTCGAAGGGCTCGCCTGCGGTCCGGCGATCAACGAGCGGTGGGGCGTTCCCGCCGAGGAGCTCGAGGCCGACCACGAAGCATGGAACATGGAATCATTCTACCTCGCACATGCGGTGGTATCCGTTACCGCGCTGCTGTCACCACACATCGTCGTACTCGGTGGTGGCGTAATGAGCGTTGATGGACTTATCGGGAAGGTCCGCCGCGAGGCAGAAAGTGCTATGGCCGGTTACTTTCCGCCGGCGTGGGGACACGATCATCTGAACGACTATATCGTGAAACCGGGGCTCGGAGAGACTCCCGGCCTGAGCGGGGCCATTGCTCTCGCGATCGATGCCGCGCAATCTACTCCTTCCAGGGAAAGATCATACCCCTGAGGGTGCGCGTGCCTACCTTATCGCGGTCCTCAAACAGAAGTTGGTCCCAAGGAATGCTACGCCGGTCGGCCTGTGGATTCGCCTCCAGGTAATCGTACTTGAGGAGACGAAGCTTGAATCCGCTCTGTAACCACATCATAACACCGGCAGGTCCCGGTATAAGCATTGCCAGGGGCAAGGAAACGACAGAAAGGAGCGCGACTCCAATCGCCATTACGACCGCAAACCCGGTGTTATCGAAGAAAACGAGGAAGCACTTCCGCAGTATCTTTTTCGGTGAGCGGTCGAGCCGAGTATAAATCGGGAGATAGAACTGACTCGCAAGCAGCCAGATAATCGAGGCCCAGAAGAGAAATACGATAGCGCCGAGGCCGAAAATATTGTCGATCTGTACGTAAAACGGAAACGCCACGGATGTAACGAAAAACTGCACTACGTAGATCAGGCCGAGTACGGCCGACACCGGTAGGGCCTGTTTGAAGTAGCGAAGTATCTCGCGGAACTCCGGAGTTTCGTAGTTGGCCATGTCGCGCGTGGCAAGCGAGACTCCCCCGAGATAGAGTGTCGCGCCCATGATAGCAAGCGTCGGGGTCAAGAAGGCCACGAGGAACGTATCGATGGCGGCAAGAAGATTCGTCGCCGAGAGTATGAGCGCAAATATCGCGATGAACCCGAGATTCAACAGCGCGATAACAAGGAGGTTATCCCAAAGGTCGAAGAACGCTTTCTTTATACAAAATGCAATCATAGGGTATTCCGCCGGCGCCAGTATAGTCGTTTCGGCAGATCGAAGACAACCAGATTGGGAGCAACCAACGTACCACTTGAGCGGCGATGAAGGTGGCGCTATGCTCGCTGATATGAAGTACAGAACGCTCGGTAAAATCGGTTACGAAGTCAGTGAAGTCGCACTCGGCACTTGGCAGGTCGGAGGGCGGTGGGGAGAACCGTTCGATGACAAGTGCGCCGAGGAGATACTGAATCGCGCAATCGATCGCGGTGTGAACTTTGTCGATACTGCCGACGTATACGGCGACGGACGCAGTGAAGCGGCTGTCGGTCGGGTTGTCCGTTCTCGTAACGAAACGATCTACGTCGCAACGAAGTGCGGGCGACAGCTTAACCCTCACGTCGCCGAGGCGTACACCCCGGAGGCGATGCGCGGTTTCGTTGAGAAATCCCTGCGTAACACCGGCCTCGAGCGCATCGACCTGGTTCAGCTGCATTGCCCGCCGACCGAGGTTTACTACCGTCCTGAGGTCTTCGAAGTCTTCGATCGACTTCGCGATGAGGGCAAGATAGCAAATCTCGGTGTCAGCGTGGAGAAGGTAGAAGAGGCGCTCAAGGCTATCGAATACGACAATGTCACCACCGTTCAGATCATCTATAACATGTATCGCCACCGACCGGCTGAGCGTTTCTTTCCGGCGGCTGTCGAGCGTAACGTGGGGATCATCGTGCGGGTACCTCTCGCAAGCGGTTTGCTCAGCGGCAAGTTCAGCGAGAGCTCGACATTTGCCGAAGGCGACCACCGGAACTTCAACCGCGAAGGAGCCGCGTTCGATCGCGGCGAGACGTTCGGGGGAGTGGATTTCGAGACCGGGGTGAAAGCAACCCGCGAGCTCCAGCACAAACTCGGAGACGATCATCCGCTTGCCGCGATGGCGATCCGGTGGATCCTCATGGAACAGGCAGTGTCGACGGTAATTCCGGGCGCGTCGTCTACCGGCCAGGTCGAGTCGAATGTCGCTGCCGCGGGGCTCGCGCCCCTATCGGAGCAACAGATGCAGGCTGTCCGCGAGGTCTACGACAAGTGGATACGCAAGCGGGTCCATGAACGATGGTGAACGTATTGGGGATTTCGGTTACCGGTCGGCGAACCACTCGAGTACGAGATCGGCAACCCGGTCTCGCTCGCTGTGGTTTGTCAGCACGTGGTTGCTCTCACGCAGCACCTCGAATCGCGTTTCATCGGCACCTATAGATCTGCGAATGCGATCGGTAACCGACATCGGTACGAGCTCGTCCCTCTCGGACACCATTGTGAGCGTGGGGGTTGCAACGTGCCTCAGACGGCGCCGGGCGTATCGCATGAGGCGATAGAGCTCGGCAGCCGGCCGATTCCACTGGAACGACCAATACTCCCTCGTTAGATGCTGCAGCTCCGGCTTATTGTCGTTCTTCTGGTCCGGTTCTTTCGGCAGACGCGGTATCAGCGGACCGACGATCGGCGAGAGCCACATAAGCCGGTTGTGTACGTCCAGAGCCGGAGCGGCAAGCGCGAGTCGGTCCACGGAAAAGTGCGATGCGAGAATCAGCGCGAGCACCCCGCCCATACTCAGTCCACAGACGTTCACACGAGCGTACTCGCTCTTCAGATCGAGATACGCGTCGATAACACGGCGCAGCCAGTCGCGACGACCGCTGTTCAACAGATCGCCTCCGGAGGTTCCATGTCCCGGCAATCGGGGAATACTTACGGTCCATCCCCGGTTGTTCAACCGTTCGCCGAGGTACACCATATCGTGAGGGCTTCCGGTGAAACCGTGTACCAACAGAACGGCTTCTCGCTCACCGCGTAGAAACCGCGGTATCGAGATCGGGTCCGTCACCAGATCTGCCGGGAGGGTAGCAGGGCGCAGTCTTACTGAGAATCGCGGCATTGTCATTATCGCTCACAATAGCGCTCGAACGCCGGAACGGCAATCTCATCGCCGGATGTCTCATCGCCGGATGTCGCTCTGAGCGTGATCTATATATCGCTGTACGTACGTTGCCGAAAACCGGAGGTGCACCCATAGTCTCACCCGTGTCAGGCTCGCCGGAGCGTGAGGTATCCGAAGTTCAGTCTCTTCTCTCGTTGAATCTGCGCCGTGGGCGTACCCGCCTCGGTTTTTCGCAGGCGCGCGTCGCCGAAGAATGTGACTTGACACCCAATTACATCAGCGAGATTGAGAGCGGTGTCAAGTTTCCTTCCGCCCCGGTACTCGGGAAGATAGCGAGAGTTCTCGGAATGCGGCCCGCCGAGCTTTTCTTTGAGGAACAGGAGTGGGAGCTTCGCGATCGGCAAGATTCGATCGCTCGCTTTGCCTCCGACCTCAAGACGAAACTCACCGACGACATCGACGACCTGGTTCGCCGTCATATGCTCGAGTGACCCCCCGGCGATCAAGTTCCGAATCGAACCCGTCGTAAATCTATTCAGCGACTGAGGTTCGGAAGTGAAAACGGGCATATTTTACAGCTCAGAGCGAAACGAGGATCGGAGGTCGATCATTTCCGGCTTGCGTAGTCGGGGAATTGCCACATCGTCGTTCGAGTTCGGACGCGAATGGGAATCGTTTTCCCCCGCACGACTCAGGTATCGACTCACTACGCTCACGCAGGTTGTAATCATCTCCGGAGTCTCCGAACACACTGCTCCCTGGATCCATTTTCTCGCCGGGTACTGCCTTTGCTCAAATGTCGGCCTCAGCGTGTTCGTCCGTTCGGATGCCGAGCGAGAGCGATTGCATCCGTGCGTATCGCCGCAGGCGATCTTTTTCGAACGGGAGAAACTGCTCGACTTCATCCGGGCGTGTTCGGAGCGCGAGATCAGACGACGTGAGTTCATGAACGCACGTGAGGCACTGCTGGCGAAGGGAAAGAGTCTTACCGAACAGTCGCTTGCGAGTTCGATAATCGAAGCCGATATCGAGGGTGTCGAACTATTTCTGAGAATCGGAATCGGTCCGAACGCGAGCGATGTCTCCGGTGTTCCGGCACTTAATCTCGCAATACGTCACCAGAATAACGCTATCGCCGTGCTCCTGCTCGAACAGGGGGCGAGCGCCGACGCGATCAGTGCCGATCGCGGTAATACTCCACTCATGGAGGCCGCCGGCCGCGGTGAGATCGGAATCGTCCGGCAGCTTATAGCGCGGGGAGCTACTCTCGATATTCAGAACTCTAACGGGCAGAATGCGCTCATGCTCGCCGTTTCAGAGGGGTTCATGGATACGGCCCTGCTTCTTCTACGAAACGGAGCGAACCCGGATACCCGGGACAAACTCGGCATGAGTGCGGTTCAGTACGCGCGTCTCTTCGGCTACACCGAATTCGTCGAACAGGCCCTAATCCGGACAAATCAATCTTGACAGCTGGAAGAAGTGCTCACTATCGTGGTTGTATGCCGAGGTATGCGGGGAGACGCTATCTCGTACATCTGTATCGCCTCGACGGCAGCTCGCTTTTCCTCCACCCGTTCAGCGAACGGCAGAGTATGGTCCAAGTCTTCGAGTCCGGTGTGCCGATCGGATTGTTCGGTCATGAACCGCCGGTTGAACGCATTAGGCAGTTTCGCGAGCATCTCTACTCGATAGCCACTCACGATGCACGTATCTGGGCGCTCGACCTTCGCTTCCTCAGCAGATTCTTCTGGACGACTCTGACATTCCTGACCCTCTACAGTACGTTTCTCTTTTTCGGACTTCCCGGTCTCACCGAAGTGTACTACCCGGTTATCGCGCTTCTCGTCTCAGTTCTCGTGTACGGGTTACTTTCGGTAAAGGATACCCGTGGAGCTCTGGCGATTTCGCGCCGAACCGCCCTCTGTCGCAACATCGACAATATTCGATTTGAGTTCAGTGAGCTTGTCGTGGAAATCGAAGAGTTGCTTCAGGAGCTCGATCGAGCGACCCCGGAGGAAGTACTGCACGTCATGCGTCGCCGTAGCATCGAGAGCGCCGGCATTCCCAAGCATGCTCGACGGAAACCGGGGCAGATCGAACGCGACCTCCTTTTCGCGCTCGAGCGTCGGCTGCGGAATTCGGGGGCATTGAAGGTTCGTCGGAAGCTTCAGCGGTGGCTGAATCAGGGTGACGGGGAAAGCCTGGCGGCGCTCACCCGCGATGTGGCCGATCGCAAAGTAGATCTTTCGTTGCTTGCACTCTACTGGCAGATCAAGGAACGGACCGCGGCAGTGGCACGACCGACACGAAACGCATAACTCTCGCGCACGCGGTCAGTCGGCGTTTCCCTCGCCTTCTTCATCGACGTCGTTTTCGTCTTCGCGAAGCAGCTCGCCGGGGTCGCGATCGAGTTCTTCGAGGTCCCCGAGTGCACGCATCTCTTGTTCGAGCTCGCGAGCTCGACGTGCGTTTACGAGTGTTTCCTCGGCCGGCTCGAAGCGGGGATCGATCTCTACTGCCTGCTCGAGCAGGGATACGGCGCGCTCAAGCTCACCGGAGGTAAGTGCTTCGACACCCTCGAGGTAGAGGTCCTCGAGGTGTCTGCGTTCCTCCGCGCGCCCCCGGTCGCCGAAGTTAAAGCGCGCTTCAATGCTGAAGTTATCAGGCCCCGACACCTGAGTAACCATGTCGAGCGTGTAGTTCACCATCAATGATACCGAATCGAAGTCGACATTTCCGCCGAGGCTCAATCTCGGATTGCCGCCCTTAAGCCGAACTCCGGTTCCGGCACTGAAGAAATCGGTGACGCGAATGGAGGTACCGGCGGCGACCGCGAACGGAGCTGAAGGGGTATCGGGTGCGAGATTAATCGGCATTTCCGCATCGAGCGCGATCGTAACCGGCCGTAACGGGCGGTAGGCGAGTCCGGCGGCGACCAGTGACGGCGGCGACTCCTCGCGTGCGAACGTACCGAAATTGCGTGCGACGACGCCGAAGGCGGCGTTGCGATCGCGACTGGGGAACGGTTTAAGAAAATTGAACCGCAAGAGCGCGCCGGCATCAACCAGGAATGACGTTGTCGACTGATCCGGGGCGATTATCTCGGGGACCGATCGGTGTGCAACCTTTGCATTCATCCCCAGACTCAGTCCGTGAAATCTGTAACTGCGGAAGAAGTTATAGGAGATGTTCGCCGCAGCGCTCAGTTCCGAATAACGGGCGGAGAGTGTTTGCCGGCCCCGGTCGTCACGGCCTGTGAACGGAACGTGAAGGTACCGGGCAACACCTCCGATCCCGAGATCCCCGAAGCGGGTCGAGTAGGCAGCGCCCTCGACGGAGGTATCGGCGATGTAGTTACGGTGAAAAAGCCCGAGCTCAGTGTGCGTCATTGTGGCGGTCGCCGCGGGATTGGTCTCGATCGCACTGAGATCGCGTGCAACCGCCGTATACGCGGTACCCATCGACTCGCGCTCGCCACCGAGGGGTATCTCGAGAAGCGGAAAGACGGTAAGACCGGTCTGCCGCCGGCCACCTTGTGTGAACAGCGAGTCCCAGATGTCGCTTTCGGCGAGCAGTCCTGACCCTTCGGCGTAGAACTCGCTCCAATTGTCCGCGTGTATACTCGCCGGACCCCCGAGGAACAGGAGCATGCCGGTGGAGGCGAGAATTATGGATAGGTAGCTCGTCTTACGACATCGACTCAAACCGTCCCTCTGCTTCGAACTATAACGCAATCGCTCTATACAATCCACCGGAACTTCTTGTATGCGAATCTCTTACCGCATCTTGAAGACCGTTGTCGATCGGTCGATAAGCGTAGTACCATCGGTATATAGGAATCTGATGTAATAAAATGGAGACGATGGTCAAACGGCCTGAAGGGAACGAATGCGAGCGGTAGTCACGCTTCTCTCCATTTCCGCGGTACTGCTCCTCGCCACCGTCGCGGTCCATCCGTTCGGACAACGCGAGGATCCGATTCGAACAGCCGAAGAGCTTATCGAGGAGCGCAGATATAACGA
>SLIN01000054.1 GCA_007135605.1 Spirochaetales bacterium
CTTGTCGGACATATGGGCAGTATTGAATATCGGAAAAGCTTAGCGCTGGCGCATATTATCGCCAAAACATATGCATTTCGATGTCGGAACATACGTCCGATATTCAATTCCGAAGTGTAGTCCGACAAGCTCACTGGTGTACGCGTCGCGGCGGATTAAGCAGGTTCTATGGAATCGTTATTCGAATATACTTCGACGATCATGACCCGCCGCATTTCCACGCGATCTACGGCGAATATCGGGCCATATTCGAGATCTCAACCGGGGGCATACTTCATGGTGAATTGCCGCCGACGGCGGTGGGTATGGTATCGGAGTGGGCACGATTACACCGCGAAGAGTTGTTCGACGACTGGAACCGCGCGCGGCAACGCCAACCGCTGTCGCCCATCGATTCGCTCGAATAGGAGACCGTGATGTATTTTGATGTTGTGAGGGCCCAATATCAGTCGGACTATCGGATTCACTTGACGTTTGAAGATGGTCGATCCGGAGTGCTCGATCTGGCCGACTATGTAAGCGATCAGACTGTATTCGCACGTTTTTCCGACATCGGGTACTTCCGGAGGTTCAAGGTCGATTCCGGCGCTCTTGTCTGGGGTGAGGGAGAGTTGGACATCGCGCCGGAGCGTCTGTACGAACTGGCTACGGGGCGACAGGTCAAATACGACAACGAACGCCCGTACGCGTGAGCTCTCGGGCGGGCGAAACAGCCGATCGAAGAATCGACCGAGACTGCCCGTGAGCTTGGTCACCGCCGCGCAGCGGCGGGGACGCGCCCAGAAGTTCAAGAACACGTGACGCGAACCTCGCCGGCGAGAAGAATCTCGAGCGGCTGCGGCTTATCGTCAGAAACATAGAGAGCGCAGGGAGCCGCGCCGGACTTCGAAGCCGTTCACAAACAAAGCGAAGGCCGTTCATAATCCGTTCACAGACTATGGCTACACTCTCCCACAGTCAGAAACACACGGAGTGAGCTCGTGCTCACCGGGAGGATTTAGAATGCAGTACAAGAAATGGATGAATCGAAACGTCGTTATGATCCCGGCAATCGTCTTTGCGCTGATCGCGCTGACCGCAGTCAGCGGTTTCGCACGAGGTGGCCGCGAGGGGCCGCAACAGCCGGGCTTTGCCGGCGAGAGCGATGAGCAGGTCGTACGCGGACACCGTGGACGCGGGCGTGGACACCATGGGCGCGGCAGGGGCGACCGCGACTGGGGTGATGGGCGCCATCACCGCTGGGACGAGCGCTTTGAGGAGCGCAGCGAGGAAGAGCGGATACCGGCCGGGACGGCCGAGCGCAGGCTGGAGCAGGCGGTCGAAGAGTTCGGAAACGGTTCTTATGAGATCGTCGAAATCATGGAGTTCGAGAACGACTTCTACGCTCAGGTGCGCGAGCGCGGCTCGGATATCAACGCGTTCGAGCTTCTGGTCGATGCCTACACCGGCCGGGTGTCTCCGGAACCGGGACCGAACATGATGTGGAACACCGAGTACGGCCACGATGGGCACATGGGCGGAGGCAGGTTCTCGTGGGGCTCGGACATGGATGCCGAGCGCGCCGAGGAGATCGGCAACGATTACGTCGCCGAGTACTCGAGCACTTCATCGGTCGGCGACACCAAGCCGTTTCCCGGGTATTACACCATGCATGTGTTCGACGAAGGCGAAATAGTCGGCATGTTGAGCGTCAACGCGCGAAACGGTCGGGTATGGTATCATGACTGGCACGGGGACTTTCGGCAGATGGTGATGGGTCACCATGACTGAACTCTCTTATAGTGTTCGGTGGGAGATGATCCGTGGAGCGAAGAGTTCTCGTTGTAGACGACGAGTCGAAAATCGTGCGCCTGGTGCAGGGATACCTCGAGCAGGCGGGGTATCGGGTCTTCACCGCATTCGACGGTAACGGATGCCTGCAGGCGTTTCGCCGGCATAGCCCCGATCTCATTGTCCTGGACCTGATGATACCCGCGCCGGACGGCATAGAAGTAACCCGCGAAATCCGGAAAGAGTCCGAGGTTCCCATCATAATGCTCACCGCGCGGGATGAGGAGAGCGACAAGCTCGTAGGCCTTGAGATCGGGGCCGATGATTACATCGCGAAGCCGTTCAGCCCCAAGGAGCTCGTAGCCCGGGTACGCGCCGTCTTGCGCCGGACCGAGAGCGGAATGGCGGCTCCCGCCGGCACCCCGAACGCCCCGAGCGGCGATGAACGGCCTCTGATCGCCGGCGCGCTGACAGTCGACCCGATTCAACGCAAGGTGCGGCGTGACGGTGAGACTGTGGAGCTGACGAGTTATCAGTTCGATCTGCTGGCTCTCCTGGTTCGCAATCCGGGCCGGGTGTTCAGCCGCATGCAGCTCGTCGAGCTCCTGCAAGGTCACACCTACGAAGGGTACGAGAGGACGATCGATGCGCATATGAAGAACATTCGGCGGGCGCTGAACGACGATCCGAAACAGCCCGGCTTCATTGAGACGGTCCGCGGGGTCGGTTATCGCTTCATCGATCAGGAAAATGCGGAGTGATGTCGAGGGTGATGGCGATGAGGCTCGGGATCAAGCTTACCGCACTTCTGGCTGCACTCGTGGTGGTGGGCTCGGCGGTCACCCTGTTCGTCGTCACCCAGATCACCCAGCACCATTTTCGCGATTATATCGCCGACCAGGACGCCATGCAGGCGCGGCACATGGCCGGGAGCTTTGCCTCGTACTTCAGCGAGCGCGGCAGTTTTTCCGGCGCTGAGGCGCTGGTCGAGCGGGCTCCCCGCGACCGGAGGCACGGCGAACGCTCCATGATGGACGAAATGCATGAGATGCGCGGTTCAATGGGGGACATGCCGATGGAACCCGCCGAGCCTGAACGGGTGGTTCTGGTCGAGGAGGACGGCACTGTTGCGGTCGATACCAGCGGTGCGCCGCTGACCGAAGAGATCGCCGCGCGGGCTACCGAGCACGGGGTCGCGGTGATGCATGGAGAGGAGCCCGTCGGGTGGGTGTTGGTCGGGTCGATGATCGACGACTCGTTCGGCCCGCAGCAGGAGCAGTTTCTCGCTTCGGTGCGAATGGCGGTCATCGTCTCGGCGATGACGGTATCACTGATTGCGCTGCTGCTCGGCTCGCTGTTTCTCGCCGGTCTGATTCGCCCGCTTCGACACCTTACGGCGGCGGCCCAGGCCGTGGCTTCCGGCGACTTGACGGTCCCGGTCACGACAACTGCAGACGACGAGATCGGCATCCTCGCGGATACCTTCCGATCGATGCACGATACGCTCGCGCAGGCGGAGGAAGAGCGGCGGAGAATGTTCCGCGACCTCGCCCATGAATTGCGGACACCGGTTACGCTGTTGCGCGGCGAGATCGAGGCGATGCTCGACGGCATCTACCCGGTGAACGCGGACAGCCTGCATTCGTTGCACCAGGAAATCGCTGTGCTCGACCGGCTGATCGCGGATGTGCGCACCGTCTCCTCCATGGACAGTCCGGGCTTCAGCGTTCAACGGAGCCGTACCGATATCGACTCGCTTCTCGAACGCGTGCGAAAGCCGTTTCAACGTGAAGCCGCCGATCGGGGAATCGGCATTGCGATCGAAACGGAGATCGGTCTCCCCGAGATCGAAGTTGATCGCGAGCGCATCCGCCAGGTGCTTGCCAATCTGATCACGAACGCGATTCGCCATTCCGAAACCGCCGACCGGATTACCCTCGGAGCGCGCCGTGCCTCAGCTGAGACTCCGGGAGTCGAGATAACGGTGGAAGATAATGGAAAGGGAATCCCCGAGGATGAGCGCCGGGCTGTCTTCGAGCGGCTGTATCGCGTCGACCGTGCTCGCAGTCGCAGCACCGGCGGAAGCGGGCTCGGACTTGCCGTAGCACGTCAGATAGTAGAGGCACATGAGGGGAGCATCGCGGCGGCGACGGCCGATGGCGGCGGAACGCGCGTCACTGTGTTTCTCCCGCTGCGCTCGGGTGACAGAGTGTCGCCGGAGAGGTGAGCAAGTACGTCGAGACCGCGTAGATGACGATATCCTGGTTCCTACCTGGCTCTATCGAGCTCGGCGCGATACCTTGACGGTTCATGCCCGAGCCGACGAATCGGCCGTCCGGGACCGAGGCGACAAATACTATCGCATTTGCGCCGAAGCCCCGCAGAGCGTGGTCATGCCGCCTTCGGCGGCAGTTCCTTCCGCGCTTTCGGCGAAGCAAGCTTCGCCTTTCGCGCTCCAGCCCGAGGTCCCCGTCGCGCAGCGGCGGGGACGCGCCCAGAAATTTAACAACACCTCACTCGAGCTTCGACCAGCCGAAGCTCGTGGCGATGTACGTGGACAAGCAGCTCTCCGGAGTGGCCACGGTGCAGACGCTCTCGCGGCTCAATCGCACCTGGCCCGGTAAGGACTCCGACGGCGGGGTTCGACTTCGTGAACGACCCCGAGCAGGTGCTCGCGGACTTCCGGAGCTCAGCTGCCGCCTTCAATCGTTGTGATCGCTGTATCGATGCGGGGCAGGGTGGCCGGATCGAGCCACTGGCGCTTCAGGAAAAAGCCGGGGACAACCGACGAGGTGATTCGATTTTCGCCATACGCATACTCGACAAGCTCTTCGCCAGAGGCGCGGTAGAAGCGGTGGGCGAGTGTCTCCGGATCGAGAATCCAGTATTCCTGCACACCATGCTCTTCATACTCGGCAAACTTGGGACCGATATCACGGTCAGCCGTTCGCGGGCTAAGCACCTCGACCACAAGGTTCGGCGCCTCGGTTATGTGCGTCTCCCGAATCGCCGACTCGCGCCCGGCACGATAAAAGGCAAGGTCCGGCATGAACACATTGCGACCACTGAGCCGTACCGCAACCACTTCGCGGTACAGTGAACCGAGAAGGTGTCTGTCGATATACGACCCGAGCAAACGGTCGACGAAGTTCAGCAGGTCGGCGTGACGAATCGAAACCGGTGAATGCATAAAGATTTCCCCATCGATCAGGTCAGCGTGCCGGCCCGGCTCGATCCATTCGAGGAAGTCCTTTGCCGTGAGCAGTTCCCGTTCCAGGTCCGCCGCTGCGGATACGCGCGTTGGCATATCAGGATTATACTCCTTTACCCATATCTCTGTCTTGCTCGCCAAGCGCCTTGAAGTGTTGCACCGATGGTACCGATGCCATTTCGCCGTCGGTCAGAAGAAACGATAGCGTCTGCAACCGCAGTAGAGTACATGCGGTTACCTATGTCTTGACCTTTCCACCCGCATGCCCCTTCCCCAACCCCACAGCCCGTGCCACTATTGAACTCATGGCGAATCGCTCATCCGCCCGGAGAATTGCAGCCCGCACTGCCGGCACACTGCTACTTGTCGCCGCGACTGCTCTCGGGATCACAACATTCCGGCAGCAGCAGACAATATCCTCGTTGGAGAGGCAACTCGAACAGGCGGTCGAGGAGCGCTCACAGCTTGAAAGCGCACTCGACGAGCATGCCACTGAGGTCGAACGTCTTGAAGAAGAGATCGCCGCCGAGCGGCTGCCGCCGAGTCGGCGCGCGGGGGACGCGATCGGCTCACTCCCACACGGCATGCGCCGCAGCGAGGCGGACACGCTCCTTCGTGACGACCTTCAGTCACGCGGCGAATCGCTGATATACGAGCTAACCGGCCTCGAAGGAGTCCTCGGCGGAACCCTCGGCTTCTACTCACGCGAGGATATTCATGTGCTTAACGACCGCTGGGTGCTGGCGTGGTTCGAGGACGGGCATATCGGCGGGGAGCTGCTTCTGAAGTACGAGATTGATGGGGACCGTAACGTCCACTGGACGCTCCTCGACGTAGCCGAGTAGTGAGCACCCGTACGAGAAGGCCGGAGGCCGGTCCACGCAGAACGCGATCGGGGAGCTATGGGCGAGGTTCATCGAGCTCTGCGATGCGATGAAGGGACAGATTACGCATCCGGCGTCTGACCCTGCGTACGAGATCTGGGTTGAGATGAATCGACGCAGGGCGGACGCACACGAGTACATATTCGTCGGTGTGGAGATCGATTCTGTGGATGATTTGCCACTGGAACTCGTAGCCAAAGCTCTTCCGGCAACGGGCTACGCGGTGTTCACCCTCAAGGGTGCTGAGATCAAGCGTGATTGGTCATCCGCTATTGAACAGCAGTGGCTCCCTGAGGCCGGGCTCAAGCAGTCCCATCATTTCATCATCGAGTACTACGACCCTGTCAGGTTCAAGGGGCTGGATAACCCCGAATCCGAACTGGACATCTACGTGCCGATCAGCTGACCTTGAGGCGCTATCCGAGGGGCTGGAGTCCCGCGACTTTGATGTGATCGTCAGAAGAATGTATCGCTCGATGCCGGACGATGCCGAGGCGTTCGTGGGCGTTCATACAAGACTATCTGGCCTCACTCCCTCGCGTCTGATAGCTGGTTTCCTGATAGGGCTCATAGCCGGTTGGTCATTGCCTCCTGCGAGGCCGAGATTGTGCGAAAACGCGGTGAGAACAGCGCTCCGCGGGCGATATCGCTTCGTGAATCGCCTGACCCAACACAAGATTCACCGGCGGCCCGAGTGAGCGCGCGGCGTTCCATACCGCTCCCGGATTTGAAGCAGATCCCGCCAGCTGATGACCGAGCGCCCGCCCTGCCGATGGGCGCCACCGGCGATGTAGAATCGACCGTCGAGAACCGCACCTTCGGCGCCGTGCACCGCCTGAAGCGGAGGCTCCGCTTCGCTCCACCGCGGATCGTCCGCCGACGGGTCGATTCGCCAGTGCCGGTCGAACACCTGACCTCCGAGGAACGAAGGATCTTCCCCGCCGAATATGAGAATCTCACCGTCTATGAACCCCTCGGCTGCGCCGCTGGTGTCCGCCGGTAGATCGGGCCCATCCCGCCACCTGTCGGCAGCGGGGTCGTAGATATCGACGCGGGCGAAGTTCTCGTCGTCGGCGCGACCCCCGATCGCCCAGATCTCGCCTTCCGCGACGACAACCGACAGGTGATCGCGCATTACCGGGATCGGGGCGGCACGGCGCCATTTACCCGCCTCATACGCTTCTCCGGTGTCGGCGTGCCGCGCGGACTCATCATCCCGGCCGTCGGTACGATAGATGAAGGTATCGCGTCCCGGTCCGTGCCCGCCGACGGCAACGAGCTCCTCGCCGGCGACCACCAGCCGGTGCCCGTAGCGCCCGTCCGGCATGTCGGGTACCGCGTGCCACCGGTCACTGTCGGGAGCCAATCGCCACACCGTCGCCTCCGGCTCCCACGAGCCGGTCACCGATCGTGCGCCACCGGAGACGTAGAGTGCCCCATGAAGCGATGCGGCGGTCGTATGATGACGCGGTTCCGGAAGCGACGGACCCTCGTGCCAGCGATTCTCGGAGGGGTTGTAGAGATAGACCCGATCCTGGGCGCTGCCCAGTCCGCGGATTCCACCGACGACCGCGATATGATCGACGGGCTCGCCGTCGACCTCGCGCGGTGTCGCCGCCATGGCGACTTCGCCGACGCTGCGCGGAAGCGCCTCGCCGAATCGCCATCCGGGCGCCTCATCCTCCGTTCGAAGTTGCGCTGCCGGACACGCGGCAAGAGCAACAGCGGCGAGGAGCACACCTGCCGTTCGCCGAGCTCGCTTCCTCCGAATGCGTCGATCGTCCATGCTCATACCGTATCGCCGGCCGACCGACGGGGCAAATGGTAGAAGTATCTTCGAGTGTGGTCCGGGAGATGCGCAGCGCCCGCGAATTGTGCTATTGCCGGATTCTCAGTCTGCGGCGGCGAAAACAGCCGCCAGGTCGATCTCCAGATCCGGAACCACGGATGCAGAGAGCCGATCCTCCTTCCCGTAGACTCCCGCGCGCTGATAGCGCCCATCCGAGTCGAGGCGGTAGACCTCCACCAGCGATTCGTCCTGATCGACGATCCAGTACTCGCCGACACCGTAGGTCTGGTATAAATCGAACTCGCGCCGCCTGTCGGCGAGCCCGCTGTCCGGCGAGACGATCTCCACGACGAGGTCCGGAGCGCCGCTGACGCCCTGTTTGGTGAGCTTCGCCGGATCGCAGGTTACGGTGATGTCCGGCTGCAGGACCGTAGGAGCATCGTCGGCCTCCTGCGCGCTGAGCTTCACATCGAATGGGGCGTGAAAGACCCGGCACGATGTCCCTCGCAACGTGGAATACATCTGGTGGAACAGCTCCCCGCCTATTTCCTGATGGCGTCGCCCCGGCGCGGGCGACATAGTGTAGGGCACCCCCTCGACAAGCTCATATCGCTCATCCTCCGGCCACTGCAGGTAGTCGGCCCAACTGTACCGTTCCCGCTCTCGTGACAATTCCATATGTCCAGTATGCGACCGGAGTGTCTGTTGGTAAAGCGTTGTCACCGGCGGCTCTTTCCGGCACTTCGCGGCAGCGGAAACGAAGGTTGTGCGCAAGCAATGGGCCTTGTTCGGAACGAATGAACCGTGTTCGCACGGAAGGGGCCTTGCGATCTCCCGTCATATGGTGGAATCTGCATTCGATCGTTCGGCCCGCTTCACCGCACGTACGGAGGCAATGAGGAGCATTCCATGAAAACCACCGTCCGCCGGCTCGCCGCGACCGAGGTGCTCGTCGTCGGGGGGACCGTTCACGCAGCCGCACTGGCGCTGGAGGCCGCCCGCTGCGGAGTCGCTACGACCCTTTCGATGCGCACGACATCCCCGATCCTCGAAGTCGGCTCTTCCATGGCCGCTGCGTTGTCCGTATCGGAGGCGGACGCGCTGCCGGAGGAGCTTCGACGCGCGTTCCTGACGGAGGCCGAAGTGGCCCGGGACCCGTCCGGCAGCGACTGGTACCTCCTTCATCAAACGGCGGCGATTATCGCGGTAGAGGATCTGCTTCTCGATGCCGGAGTACGGCTCTTCTACGATTCACACCCGATCGGTGTTCTCGGTTCGGGTGCTTCTGATGAGCGGGTGTGCGGAGCACTGGTCGGCGGCAAGTTCGCTACCGGTGCAATCATCGCATCGACCGTCGTGGATGCAACCTCCAATCTCGATCTCGTCCGCCGGATGGGTAAGGCACACTTCGTCTCGCTCGAGCGTCCGGACAGGTACGCTGCCTGGTTTCTCACCGATGTCGACCGGTGGACCGCGCCGGCCGAATATAGCGATGGTACGAGTGTTACGCTGCGAGGGCCGCTCGCGGAGTTCCGGTTCTCGCCGCAATCCGGGGCGCCGGATCTCGAGCTTCGCAGGACCATTATCGCGCGGCACGCATCGTGGTGCAGCCGGCACGCCGATAGTGCGTTCGCGCTCGAGCGGGCGGGAGATGAGCTTCTGCTCGATCCGGCCACGCGGATCGACGCGGGCGGGGCAGCGGGTCCGAAGTCAACCGGATTGGACGGACTCTACGCGATCGGCCCGGCGGTCGACCTGGGAGCGAACGACGCTTTTCTCGACGCACGGACCGGCTATGCGAGTCGAGCCTCCGAGCTCATGGGACGTATCGGCGGAGAGCGCACCCCGGCCGCGACGACCCCGGCGCACGCCGACCCCCGGCTCCTTGTCCATGCCTTCGGCGACGCGGTGGAATTGGGCGACACCGTGGACTTCGGCGACGCGGTGGGCTTCGGCGACACCGTGGAATTGGACGGCGCTACGCTTCATCTCACCGAACCCGACTACGACGAGCCCCAGACCGCGCCGATCGAAATCGACATTCCCGCGCTGCCGTTGGCGGTTCGATCCGACCTCGTGATTGTCGGCGGCGGCACCTCCGGAGCTCAGGCGGCTCAGACGGCAGGCGAGCGCGGGCTCGATGTGGTCTGCCTGGAGAAGCACTCCGATGTCGGCGGGGTCTCGACCATCGGCGGCGTTCCGGCGTACTGGTACGGGCGCCGCACCCCCTTCTTCAAGCGATTCCACGCGCAACTCAAGGCGTCGGTGCGTGAGAAGCGACTGCCGGTCTCGCTCGGGCTGCTCGATCTGGTGCTCAATGCGGGAACAGACGTGCGGCTGCGGACGCCGACGGTTGGTGCAGTAACCCGCGACGGCCGCGTGACGCACGCGCTGTGCATCACCGAGCGCGGCCTGTCGGCGGCAGAGGGAAGGTTCTTCGTGGACGCCTCCGGAGACGGCGACCTCGCGGCATGGGCCGGTGCCCCGTACTCCTACGGTGCCGAGCGAGACGAGATCACCTACTGGTGCTCGTTCGGATCGTTCCATCGCGGGAAAGACGAGGCAAGCCGGCAGTACATGTCGGTCGTCGACCTGCGCAGCGCCGACGATATCTCACGCGGGATCATCGCCGGCCGCAGAATGGGCGGCGTGTTTCGGCTCGGGCGATACGTGCAGCACTACCTCGCCCCGCGAGAATCGAGGCACATACTTGGCGACGAAAAGGTGACCTACCATGATGTGATGATGGGCCGGGCGTTTCCGGACACGGTCATGCACTGCAAGTCCAACCTCGATATCAAGGGAATGGCCTCGAGCCGCGCCGCGCTCACCGGCTATATCGAGCGCAGTTTCCTTCAGAACTACGTGTCGGGTGTGCCGTACCGGGCACTGACTCCGAAGGGTCTCGAGAATGTGCTGGTCGCCGGCAAGGCGTACTCGATTACCCACGACGGGGTTTCGATGGCGCGCATGCAACCGGACATGATCACGCTCGGGGCGGTGGCGTCCATCGCGGCTCAACAGGCGTTGGCCACCGGCGGGCGCGCACGGGAGGTCAACGTGGGAAGCCTCCAGGAGGCGCTCTCGGACGCCGGCATTCTGCTTCCCGGCGACCTCCCGATCGGCCCGCTCGACGAGCGGGTTCCAGCCGAAGGCGAACACCTCGTGGAGGTGATCGAGCGACTCAACACGAAACCGGTTGAGGCCTCGGAGTGGGCCCGCATCTTTGCTCGCGCGGATGAGGCGCGGAAGGTGCTCCACCGGCGCGGCATCGTCACCGCCGAGTGGGTTCTCCCGCAGCTGGATCACCTGGCGGCTGCGCTCGGCGATCCAACGGCAAACGATTGGCTGCTCGAACGGCTCGACTCGATGATCGCGGGAGACGAGCTCCCGGACGCAGGAGAGCTGCAGAGACGTCACGACATGCCGGATCACGGATACGCTCCGGATGCCGTCTACCTCATCAACGCGATCGCCGGCACCGGCGACGTGCGACTCGTCTCCCGGCTCGATCGGGTAGCCGGGTTGCTCGAGCTGGACCCGAAGGTTTCCGATCACCGCTTCTCGTACGTTCATTCGATCGCATACGCTGCGGAGCTTCTGGCGGATCGACGCGCCGGAGAGATTGCGGTGGAGATGATGGAGCGCCCCGAGATCCGTGAACGCTTCCTCGATCGCGAGGAACACGACCCTCGAGAGTCGTACGACTACATAGGCGAGCGTTTCGCCTATCTCGGACTGTGCCTGGCCCGCGGTGCGGCGCGCTGCGGGCTGGCGGAGGGGTACCGGCGGCTCGTGGACTACGTCGGTGAGATGAGACTCTACCTCGCTCGCAGTGCACGGGCCGAGCTCCGCGAGCTGCTGGGCACCGATCACGGCTTCGAACGCCAAGGATGGCTCGCGGAGATCGAGAAGCGGTCGGGCGAGAGCGCACTGAAACCGCAAGCTTACAAGGAGTTTCCGGCGTGACGCTCGACGTGCACGTCCGGCTCTGCCTGGTTGCTGGTCACTGGCACCACTGGAGAGCGGGCTCCGGCCGATATCCGTCCGGGAGGTAACGCGGTGAGTGATTATTATGAGGTCAAACCGATCGGAGTGGTGAGTTCACCCCTGCTGCGACTCGAGCAGGCGCCGAAGCAGGGGAGTGAGGGAGCTCCCGA
>SLIN01000161.1 GCA_007135605.1 Spirochaetales bacterium
CCTCGATTCCCATCGACCTCGTTTCGGCGAGATACTCGGCGAACTTGTCGGGGTTGTTGATCTCGTTGGTAAGGTTCGCCGCCATGAACTGTGCCGGGTAGTTCGCCTTCAGGTACGCGGTTTTGTAGGCGACTACCGAATAGGCGGCGGCGTGGCTCTTGTTGAAGCCGTAGCCGGCGAACGGCTCGAGCAGCGTGAAGATCTCCTCGGCTTTCTCCTTCGGAATCCCGCGCTCTTCCGCCCCGGCGAGGAAGTCGACCTTCATGCGGGCCATTTCCTTCTCTTTCTTCTTTCCCATCGCGCGGCGAAGGATGTCCGCCTGCCCGAGGGTGAAGCCGGCGATGATGCGTACGATCTGCATCACCTGCTCCTGGTAGACGATCACCCCGTACGTTTCCTCCAGCTCGGCGGCGAGGCTCTCGTGCGGGTAGCGGATCTTCTGCCGTCCCGCCTTACTCTCGACGAACTGCGGGATGTTTTCCATCGGTCCGGGGCGGTAGAGGGCGTTTAGCGCGATCAGGTCGGTCACGCTCTCCGGCTGCGCCCGGGTGAGGATATCGCGCATGCCGGTACTCTCGAACTGGAACACGCAGGCGCTCCTGCCCTCGGAGAGCATGCGGAACGTTGCCTCGTCGGTGTCCGGAATCTCCTCGATATCGAAGTCGGGCACCGTCTCGCGCACGAGATTCTCCGTATTGCGGATCAGAGTCAGCGTTTTCAGCCCGAGGAAATCCATCTTCACGAGCCCGCACGGCTCGATCTGGTCCATGGTGTACTGGGTGGAGATGCTTTCCGTGCGCGAATCGTAGTACAGCGGCACATATTCGGTGAGCTTCTCGCGCCCGATGACAATCCCCGCCGCATGCGTCGACGCGTGCCGGTGCAGCCCTTCGAGTTTCAGGCCGATGTCTATCAGCTCGGCGTAGACCCCACCCTGATTGTAGACCTGCTTGAGCTCCGCTTCCTCTTCGAGCGCACCGGCGAGCGTTACCTTCGGCCCTGCGGGTATGAGCTTCGCGATCCGGTCGGTTTCGGCCAGCGGTACATCGAGCGCCCGCGCCACATCGCGGATGACCGCCTTCGCCTTCAGCGTTCCGAAGGTAATGATCTGTCCGACACGGTCGCTGCCGTACTTGCGGGTGACATAGTCGATGACCTCCCCGCGCCGCTCGAAGCAGAAGTCGATGTCGAAATCGGGCATGCTCACGCGGTCGGGGTTCAGGAAGCGCTCGAAGAGCAACCCGTAGGTCAGCGGGTCGATATCGGTTATTTCGAGTGCATACGCGACGATGCTGCCGGCGCCCGAACCGCGCCCCGGGCCGACCGGAATATCGTTATCCCGGGCGAAGCGAATGAAGTCCCATACGATCAGGAAATAGCCGGTGTAGTCCATTCCGATGATCGTATCGAGCTCGAACCGTGCCCGCTTCTCGATCTCCCCGGTCACCGTCTCGTACCGGTTTTCGAGACCCTTTCGGGTGAGATGGCGCAGATACTCGTCCGGCCCGGCGAACTCCTCCGGCACCTCGTACGCCGGCAGGAGCGGGCCAGGCTGCGGGATTTCCACGTCGCACGCCTCGGCAATCGTTCGCGTATTGGTGATCGCCTGCTCGCGTACCTCCGCCGGCACCGAGGAGAGCGAACGCTCCATCTCCTCGCGGCTTTTCAGGTAGTACTCGGCGCTCCGCATGCGCGGGCGGTTGGTGTCGTGCTTGGCCTTGCCCGCGCCGATACAGAGGAGGATATCGTGGACGTTCGCATCATCCTTGTTCACATAGTGGCAGTCGTTCGCGGCGACCAGCGGAATGTCGAGCTCGCGTGCGATCTCGACGAGGGTGGCGTTGACCTGCCGGTTCTCCGGCAGCGAGTGGTCGGTCAGCTCGAGATAGAAGTGCTCGGCGCCGAAGATTTCGCGGTAACGCGCCGCGCGCTCCCGTGCATCGTCAGGCCGATTCTTGAGAATGAGTGATGGGATGTCGCCGGCGAGCCCGCCGCTGAGGCAGATAACGCCGTCTGCGTGTCGCGCGAGCAGCTCGTCGTCGACCCGCGGCTTGTAGTAGAACCCCTCGGTAAAGCTCGCCGAGGAGATCGCCATGAGGTTGCGGTAGCCGGCGTTCGATTCCGCCAGCAGCACGATCCGTGCGTATCGCCCGCGCCGGTCGCTCGATTCGCGCGCGTGCCGCGACCCTTCGGCGAGGTAGACCTCGGTGCCGATAATCGGGCGGATTCCACTCTCGCGACACGCATTGTAGAACTCGAGCGCACCGAACATGTTTCCGAAGTCGGTGATCGCAAGGCTGTCCATACCGAGCCCGGCCGCGCGTGAGACGTAGTCTCCGATGCGCCCGGATGCGCGCAACAGGCTGTAGTCGGTGTGGAGATGCAGATGTACGAAATCGCTCACGATCGTTCCCGTTTACTCGGCTCGGCGTGCGGTTGCCCGGTGCGGCCGCCGTGGGCCACCCTGCGATGTGCTCGCCCGGTGCGGCCGCCGTGGGCCACCCTGCGATGCGCTCGCCCGGTGCGGCCGCCGTGGGCCACCCTGCGATGTGCTCGCCCGGTGCGGCCGCCGTGGGCCGCCCTGCGATGCGCTCGCCCGCTTCGTCCCCGCTCGCGCCACTATAGCCCCGGCGGGCGGGCGCGGGCAAGGCTTCGAGCTCCTCGGTAACGCGATGCAAAACCTATCCCCGGCGGGCGGGCGCGGGCAGGGCGGGAATACCGCCTGCTACGCCACCGACGTTGCGAGCAGATCGAGATCCACGAACGGTCGGTCGGACTGAAAGCGGCGATCGGCTTCCGCGATGAACCGTCTCCGCCAGGCGTCCCACGGTCGGCGATTCACGCTGCCGTAAATTGAGCTATAGAGCATGAACTCTCGCAGGCGCAGGAAATCGTCGAGTCGTTCCATCAGGTTGTCCGGCAGCGAGTGCTCGGCGGCGTATCCCCGCAGAAACGGAGTCCACACACGCGAGGCCTCCGCGACAGCCATGGCCGACGGATCGGATCCGAGCAGATGGTAGAAGAGATAGACGGCGAGATCGTAGGCGTACCAGTGATACTCGACCTCATCGAAATCGAAGACGGTGATGCCGCCGTCACGGTAGAGCATGTTCGCGTAGTGATAGTCACCGTGCACGAGTCCGAACTCCTCGCGGTCTTGCGACAACTCTCGCAGCCGCGCTATATGCTCGACCATCTTGTACAGCACCCACCGTTTCTCATGCGGAATAACCCGTTTCGCCGTGCGAATGTAGTGGTTCTCCTCCCAGAGCGGACGATCGAACTGCGGTGCGAGCTGCCGCGACTCGCGATGAATCATCCCGAGAACCCGACCGGCCTCGTGGTAGTGTGTCTCAGTTTGCACAACCTCGTCCCACCGCAGGCCGGCGGCTTTCTCGAAGACCGTGAGAAAACAGGTCTCCTGCTCGAGTTTCACGCGTTGTATCGTCGGCGTACCGGAGAACGTAACCGAAGCGGCGACCGGAATTCCGCGCTCGTACAGACCGTTGACGAACGAGATCTCCGCCTTCAGCAAGGACAACGGCCGGTGAGACGCCGGAGTCACCCGCACGATATACGGCCGGTCGTGGCACGACATCTGATAGACCCAATTCTGGTAACCGCCGAGTTCCTGCAGGGACCACACCTGCACCGGAAAATAATGCCGGATGAGATCGGGTAGTTCGGAGCGGATTTCGTTGATTGTTTCGAGTCTCATAGTAGTGCTCCCGATCAACGTATAGTGATGGTATCACAACGTGGTTGAAGATTCCTGTTTGAGTTCGGCGAGCTTTTCGGCCGGGCCGGGACGTCCGATCTCCGTTTACGGTGCCCCGATTCTGTGCCTGCGGTGGCTGTCGACCGTCACCGCCCCACGCGGTACAGGAACGTCGTGACGAAACCGGCGATCCGGTACAGATCGAAGCTGGTAAAGGTCGGATCGGCGGCACGTGCGGCGAAGCGCATGCGTTCGGCTGCCTGGTTGATTTCGCGACGGCCGAGTGGTGCTTTGCGCCCGGCGAGCTCGGCTTCCAGCTCTCGGTTGCGCAGCACCGTCGCCGCCGACGATCCGATGACAATGCGTACGTTTTCGATCGTGCGTTTGCTTCCGGAGGCTATCGCCGCCATTGTTAACCGGGTATCTTCGGTTTTGCGAAAGAGCTGTACATCGTATCGATCGAGTGGAATGCGCAGTCGTGTGACGACCTCCCCCGGGGCGAGTGGCGCCTCGGTGCTTCCCCCGTGAAAGCGCGCAACCGGGATCCAACGCCCGCCTCCCGCACGGCGAATCTCCACGATGGCGCCGAGGGCGATCAGAGTAGGCACCGAAGTCATCACGCGTTCGAGCGTGCAGACATTGCCGACCAACGTCGCGAGGTTTCGCAGACCCGGCGGCACGATGTGCGGAAGCGTATCGGTCAACAGCTGCGGAACCACGTTATGCGCGACTCGGCTGATCGCCCGGATAGTCGCATTCGCCCCGACGTCGAGGTGCTGATCGGTGCGTGCGATACGCCTGAGGTCTTCCACTCCGTAGAGTGCGATCAGCACCGGGGGGAGCGTAAGACGTCGAACACCGTCGGGGTAAAGGAGACCGGTTCCTCCCGCGTAGATTCTCGCATCCGGATGCCGTCGCAGCAGCTGCGTCAGTTCGCCGTTGGTATGCGGTATGTAGATTCGAGGGTTACCGCTCGTCATTGGCCCTCCTGTGTTCGGCGGCGAGCTCGATTGCCTCGACGAATTGGCGGTACGAGGTACACCGGCAGCGCACCGTCTGCGCTTGAACGGCGAGCTCTTGCCTGCGCGGTTCCGCCGTCTCGCTGATAATAGCGTGCGTCAGTAACGCTTTCGCGCACGCGCAATACTGACACGGCTCGAACGACGCACGCTCGAACCCGCGTTCCACATCGACGAGCGACTGGGTGCCGTACAGTCCTTCGACGGTCATGATATCTGCGCCGACGGCGCGGAACATTGGAACGATACACGAATTGACGATCAATCCTTCGAAGAGCACGAGGCAGGAACCACACCGGCCTATTGCACAATCAAGTCGAAGAGACCGAACATTGCAGTGTTCGCGCAATACGAACCCGAGTCGGTCGCCGGGGTCGCATTCGACATGTGTTTCTTTGCCATTGAGCGTAAATCTGACCCGCATATGTCGTTACCGCTCCCGCTCGAGCGCTTCGTAAACAGGTAATGGTCCCGCCGGCAGCGAAATGCTGTCGATTCCGGTGGCCTGCGCGAGTGCGTGCGCGTACGCGGCTGGAACACAAAACCACGGTAACTCGCCTAATCCGAGGGCGGGAGTCTTCTCCGTGTGATGGTCGTCGGCGAAACCGACATAGAGTGGCGGCTCGTAACGAAACGGCGGATCGAATCCGACTCCGGTCTCTACCGGACGCGACATGTGCATCGCCGGCACCTGGCGACGAGCCGCCCATCCGAGCGCGTGATTAATGGTGCTGAGCACGGTCTGTCGGGCACTCGCGGGGTCGAGAATGCGTCCGGCGTCGATTGCAATCCATACTCCGCGTACGATCGCCTCGAAGGTCATCGGATCGACCTCGACTTCGACCACCGCCGCCGCCCAGCTACGTCCCGGATACGGGGTCCCGGATTGGGTCTCATGATCCCATTGCTGGCGCTTCGGGCGTCGGTAGGAGCGGCGAACGGTGATCGGTGGGCGCTGCACGGCGCGGCGACTGAGTATCGCATTGCACGCCTGTTCGATCAGTCTGGTATGCACACTCAATGCTCGTGAGAATACGGTCGGACCGGAGTCGGGTACGGTATCGGTATCGCAGGAGGCCAGGCGCACGTTGTCCGGTTCGATCCCGAGACGCTCGGAGATCAGCTGTTTCCAGTACGACTGCAAGCCTGCCGACGCAGGGCGCGAGGAGGTATACAGCCACACCACTCCTTCGTCGTCGAGCTGCAGCTGCACGTTTCCGGCGACCTGCTCCTCGGTACGACCGCTGAAACCCATCCCCTGACTTCCGATTGCCATTCCCACTCCGCGTGCAACCTCTACCGCCCCGAGCGCGGTCGTTCGGTTCTTGCGCTGCAGCTCGAACGCTGAGAACTTCCGGTGGAAGTCGGATGCCTGTGCGGCCTCGTCCATCAAACGCAGAACGGGTGACCTGCCTGACAGCTGCTCGTCGATATGGTTGGACGCCTCCGGTGTTATGACGTGCCGGCGTTTCCATTCAACCGGGTCGCTCTGCGTTTCGCGAATCAGTCCTGCGGCCAGCTCCTCTGCGGCGAACCACGCCGGCGCTTCGATACCGGTCATCGGGCCGGTGGGAACCGTGTTCGTGCGAAGTGCGGATACGCGAACGTGGGCGGCGGCAACGCGATATGCTCCGACGGCGGCGATCATCAGACGCCGCAACGTCTCGTCGGTCAGCACCGGATACGCTCCGGCGTCGTATCGGATATCGATATCGATCGCCTTCGCGTGCCCTTCGGCATCGAGTGCGGCGCGTTGGCGAATCCGGGTGGTGGCCCGCTTTGGTGTCACGAGCAGATCCTCGGAGCGATCGAGACGCAGCAGACATGGGCGCCCGCTCTGTCGTGAGGCGAGTGCCGCGTGTGCCGCGACGAGCGACGGATACCACAGCTTTCCGTCGAGCGCCGGGCCGGGTTCGACCGCGTATACCTTCACCCGTGCCGCGGCCACGGCGGCGGTCTCGGCCACGGTGCGTCGCACATGGTACGGCCACTGTGTCGTGCACGTCACTTCGATTCGGCCGTCGCGTCTGAAGTTCGCATACGCCGAGTGTGATTCGGGATAGAAGTGCTCCTGGATGCCGGTGCTGCAGTCGCGCTCGAGCGTTCGAGTGGCGTGTTCGAACGCCTCGTCCGGATTGCCGCTCACCCGTTCGATTGTGGCCACTACGGCCGACCCGTCCGCCGTGTCGAGGGAGAATGTCGGCTCGTACTCCTCGTACACGACGCTGATCTGATCGCGGAGTGCGAAAAGCTGTTCGCGGTCCGGGCCGACCAGGAGGGCAATCGGCTCGCCTACGTAGCGAACGGTTTCCTTGGCAAGTATCGGAACCGTATCTCCATACACGCGCAGCGTCGCCCGAGCCGGGAGCATGGAACCGTCGATCAACCGGACGTCGGGAGGAAGCTCGGGCGGATGAACACGTATGATGCGGGCGTGTGCCTTCTCCGATCTCACGACGACCACCGAGCTCATGCCGTCGACACGGATGTCGGCCGGCGAAAGCTGGCGAGTGCGGAGAAGTCCTCGAATGTGGCGTGCGGTCGGCATAGTAGTTCGGCTAATCCTCGTGCGATCTCGCCGTCCGGTTGTCACCGGTACCGCGGACGCCGTCCGTAGACGCTACCGACTTCCGCGACGGCACTCTGTTATCGTCTGCTTCAGTGACTCTACTACATAGAGGCGGTCGGCGCTATCGAGCTCAGGGTGGAGTGGGAGGCTGATGGTTTCCCGAAAGCGCTCTGTCGCGTGCGGAAAATCGCGGTTGCTCAGCGAGTAGTGTTTGCGATAATAGCTCATCATGTGCAGCGGCCGGTAGTGAACGCTCGCGCCGATCCCACGCACAGCAAGCCCCTCGATGATCGGATCGCGAAACTCGGCGGGGACACGAATGCAGAACAGGTGCCAGGCATGTCCCGGATTATCGTTCGGGAGTCGGACTTCGGCGAGATCCGAAAGCAACCGCAGGTAGTCGTGCGCCGCCTCCACTCTGCGCCGGCGAAACGTCTCCGCGCGTCCCAACTGGACGCGGCCGACGGCCGCGAGGATGTCCGGCATATTGTACTTGAACCCCGGGGCGACCACGTCGTATTCCCACGGCGTGCCGATTCCGTGGTAGCGGTTCCAGATCGGACGGTCAATGCCGTGTAGCCGCATGACGCGCATACGCTCGGCGATTTGCTCACGATCGGTTACGACCATACCGCCTTCGCCGGTGGTTATCGGCTTGGTGGCGTAAAATGAGAAAACGGCCGTTCCGCGCGAGCCCACCGGCGAGCCGTCGGAAAGCTCGGCCGGAAACGCGTGTGCGGCATCCTCGACGAGTGTCGCGCCGATCGCCTCGGCGAGCTCGGTAATCGGTGCTACGTCGCACGGAAGGCCGCACAGGTGTACCGGAACGATTGCCTTCGGGGGAGCGCCCGCGGCGGGACCTGCGAGCGCCGCCTGCAGCTCGGCGACCGAGAGGTTCGGCGAGTCCGGCATCGAGTCGACGAACAGCGGATCGGCGCCGAGGTAGCGAACGACTTCGGCGGTCGCGGCGAAGGTGTAGGTGGGAACTGCTACGCGGTCTCCGGCTTGCACGCCGGCGGCTTCCAGGGCGAGGTGCAGTCCCGCCGTGGCACTGTTGACCGCGCATGCGTGTCGCGCACCGACCGCACCTGCGAACTCGCGCTCGAACGCCGCAGCCTCCTCTCCGGTGGTCAGCCAGCCGCTGTCGAGCACCCGCAGCACCGCCTCCTTCTCCGCCTCACCGATCGAGGGGCGGGAGAACGGCACGCGGCGCGAGCCGCTACCGGTCGGCGGCGCGTTGTCTGCACCCGCCGCGGCAGCTCCGCGCGCGCGACCGGTTCCGGAGTCCGGCTCGCCGGCACGCGCATCAACCTCAGTGAACCGGTTCATTCTCGGGCACCATGAGCGTCGGTATCTCGCGGGCAAGCAGCTCTCGGACTCGCCGCCGGCTGCGGTACACATCTTCCCGGTCCGGATCGAAGTAACAGACCGGCTCGAGCTCTGCCAGGAGCGCCTCCAGACGCTGCCGCGACCAGCGCTCGCGGCTCACCCGATGGATGCGCTCGTTCCCGTTGCGGATCACCTTTTCATCGTCACCGATCAGCCGCTCGTGCAGCTTCTCGCCCGGCCGAAGTCCGATGTATTCGATGTCGATGTCCTCGTACGGGGTGAGTCCGGAGAAGGTGATGAGCTGTTCGGCCAGCTCGCGGATCGGAATCGGCTCACCCATATCGAGCACGTAGAGCCCGCCCGACTTCCCGACGCCGCCGGTCTGCAGAACGAGGCTCGACGCCTCCGGAATCGTCATGTAGTAACGGCTCACCTCCGGGTGTGTAACCGTTACCGGCCCCCCCTTCATGATCTGCCGGCGGAAGAGCGGTACGATACTCCCGCGGCTCGAAAGCACATTTCCGAAACGCACCACCATGAAGTGGTTACCGTCGCGCGCCGAATCGAGCACAATCTCTTCGGCGATGCGCTTCGAGGCGCCGTACACGCCGACCGGGTCGACCACCTTGTCGGTGGAGATGAACACCAGCCGGTCGACATTGTGCTCGTCGGCGGCGCGAACGAGATTGCGCGTTCCGAAGATGTTGTTGCTCGCCGCGGCAACCGGGTTCGTCTCCATCATCGGGACGTGTTTGTATGCGGCGGTGTGCAGCACCACGTCCGCGCGCAGCCGCCCGAGGATAAAGCGCATATAGTCGGGGTCCTGTATCTCGCCGATGATCGGGACGATGGTAGCCTTTTCGCCGACCCCTTCCTCCTGCAGCAGGCGCAACTCGCGGTCGATCTCGTAGATCGAATTCTCCCCGTGTCCGAAGAGGTACAGGCGATCGGCGCCGCCGGAGAGCAGCTGCCGGCACAGCTCGCTGCCGATGCTGCCGCCGGCGCCGGTGACCAGGACGCGCTTGCCGCGCAGGTAGCCGAGGCTTTTGCGCAGGTCGATGCGCACCGGAGTGCGACCGAGCAGGTCCTGCGGATCAACATCGCGTGTTTGAATGACGTGAGCGCCGCCGTCGACGATTTGGGAAACGTTCGGCAAGATCCGGATGCGCGCGAACTCCGCCGATTCGAGCAGGCGGTAGACTTCGGCCACACGCTCGCGGCCGGCGGTCGGCATGGCGATGAGCGCCTCATCGGTCGGATTTCGCTCGAGAAGCGGAACCACCACATCGATCGGACCGAGCACCGGAATACCCTCGATGCGTCCGCCGATTTTCTGCGGATCGTCGTCGAGAAAGGCGACAACCTCGCCGAGCACCTCTTTCTTGCGAAGCTCGAGGGCGAGCGAGACGCCGGCGAAACCGGCTCCCACGATATAGACTCTCGGTACCCGCTTGCCTTTCATTTTCTTCACGCTACCGTTTATCCCGTTCATCCGCTCAACTCGCGCGACCCGACGGCGCGATTACCTCAAACCCGAAATCGATGAGAAAACTGCGCTCGTACAGGTCGAGTTTTACCTTCGCCCGTCCTTTACGTTTGTCGACCTTTACGATGCGTCCCTCAAGCCCCGAGAGCGGACCATCGACAACGACTATGCGCGAATTCTCGTCGAATCGGACCCGCGATTGCCGTGCAACCTCGCCGAAGCCGAGCAGATGCCTCACGAGCGCGAGCTCCTCGCCCTCCACCGGCCGGATATTGGTGTTGCTTTCAAGAAACCGGATGACCGCCGGACAGCGTTTCAGCGTAACGAAAACCGAATCGGTAAGCTCGGGCGTCTCCAGGATTACGTAGCCGGGGAACACCGGCGCGACCGAGCTCACGATCCGCCCGTTCCGCCGGATGTTCAGCGAGCGGCGCGGCCAGTAAAGCCGGGCCCCCTCTGCCTCGAGTTTACCGGCCGTCAGTTTCCGTACCCGCTCTTCATCTCCGGTCATTACCTGGAGTACGTATGTCATCATATCCGCGGTACCGTATATCGCTTCATAGCACATCCTGAGCCGGCGGTTCAACGACAACCCGAACGAGGCGACGATCGAGCCGAGCCGACGACCCGACCGAACGTGGTCACAGGAAAACGTGTCCTGTAGCGCGAGTGTATTCGTGCCGATCAATGAAAATATGAGACGTGTCTTAATTCCGGCGGTGTTTCTCGCCGTGCTCGTTGCCGGGTCGTTACATTCGGCAACGGTCATGGTGCACATCCACGGCGATGTGGACGTCGACCGAGACAACGATGACATCCAGCGGCTCGTAACCGCCGTCGAGGACGGTGTAATGGCCGAGTTCTTCGACGCCGGTCATGTCGTGTTTAACCGGGTAGACCGGGAAAGACCGCTCGACACCGCCGATGCGGTACACGAGGCCAGACAGGACGGAGTCGATATCGTGCTTGCCGTGGAGGTGAAGATCGTGCGGATCGACTCGGCGTACCGGGTCGAGTCGATGGTTTATCGAGCGGTAGATGTATCGAGCGGAGATGTGTATCTTGAAGATGGGCTCGATGATGATGTGCTCGCGCGCGGCTCGGCAGAGAGTCGAGAGGAAGCGGCACAGCGCGCAGGAGTGGAAATTGGCGCCCTGGTTATCGAAACGCTCTAGAAATTGTGGAAGATGGAGAGACACTTCGACTCGCCGGCGTACCGTGCTCGTGCTGGTTGCAGTATCGGTCATTGTGGCGGCGCCGCTTGCCGCCCAATACGGCTGGGAAGGTGCAGCGGTCGCCGGGGAGCGCGGCGATTTTCCGGAAGAGGGCTCGTATGTTGCCACGAACGCGGTTGCACGCAACACGATCGTCGAGCTCACTAATCTCGAAACCGGGGCGAGCACGCGTGCTATCGTCGTACGCCGGTTGACGCGACCGGGTATGCTTGCGCGCGTCAGCGGTGATGTCGCCTCGGATCTCGGATTTCCGGCCGATGAACCGGTGCGGGTGCTGATCACGACCGTTTCGACACCCGGTCTCACCGGTATCCGCGAGCCGGTCGATCCCGCGCTCTCCCCCGATCCCGACATCAATCCGTCGGCGGCCGTTCGCCGGCGGGACCCCGACGTACCGCCGGAAATTGCCGAAGAGCGAGTCCCTGAAGAGCCGGTCGAAGAGCCGCTCCCGGACGAGC
>SLIN01000242.1 GCA_007135605.1 Spirochaetales bacterium
ACCGTTCATCGCTTTGCGCAATTCCCCCACCTCGCGACGAAGCGACGCTCTCTATGCTACCATCGCGCCCATGAAACAACTGGCAATTGGGTGCGATCCCAACGCGGAATCGCTGAAACAGGTGGTCATGGCAAAGGTGCGTGAGCTCGGCTGGGAGCCGGTCGACTTCGGTTCGGACGATCCGATCTATCCGAACGTTGCGGTCGCCGTCGCGAAGGCTGTTGCCGGTGGCGAGTATCCGCGCGGTATTCTGCTCTGCGGAACCGGTATCGGCGTGTCGATCGCGGCGAACAAGGTACCGGGTGCCTATGCGGCCCTCTGTTCCGACGCATACTCAACCGAGCGTTCCCGCAAGAGCAACAACGCGAACATCATGTGCCTCGGCGCGCAGGTATGCGGGCCGCAGCTTGCCGAAACGCTTACCGAAATCTGGATGAGGAGTGAGTTCACGCCCGGCGGCCGATCCGACGCGAAGGTGAACCGGATATGTGAGTTCGAGCGGGAGCTTCTCGGATGAGTGATCTGGAACCCGTCGTTGTTTCCCCTGATGCCGGGGATGCACTTGTATCGTACTGCCGCGACCGCTTCTCCCACTGTACGGTGGTGAGTGACGAACGAACCTGGGAGGTCGCTGGACGCGCGATAGCCGAGGCGCTCGAATCGGCGGGTGTCAAGGTCGGTACAATCCACCTGCACGGGGAGGAGGTGGTCGCCGACGAGCGCTTCCTCACCGACGGATTCGTACAGGCGGACGTCGACACCGAGGCGTTCATTGCCGCGGGCTCCGGCACCATTACCGATATCACCCGTTTCATAAGTCACCGCATGCGACGAGCGTTCATTTCTGCGCCGACCGCCGCTTCGGTCGACGGGTACACGTCCAAGGGGTCGCCGCTCGTTCTGCGTGGTGTCAAGAAATCGATCTACTCGCACGCTCCGGAAGCGCTGTTTGCCGACAGCTCAGTGCTGCGTGAAGCTCCGCACGAGCTCACCGCTGCCGGATTCGGGGACATAATCGGGAAGATTACCTCGATCGCAGATTGGCGGCTCGGTCATCTGGTATGGGAGGAGCCGTACGACGACGCAATCGCCGAAAGAACGCTCGATACCGTGCGGCAATCGGTCGACGCACGGCGTGAGATCGGGCACGGCGAAGACGCCGAAATCCTCACCCTTATGAATGCGCTGATCGAGTCGGGGCTCTGCATGCTCGACTTCGGCGCCTCTCGACCGGCGTCCGGCGCCGAGCATCACATTTCTCATTTCTGGGAGATGCAGTTGCTTCGCGACGGCAAGCCGGGCATCCTCCACGGAGCCAAGGTCGGCGTCGCAACCGTCATGGTCTGTCGGCTCTACGAGCGCGTGCGGAGTCTGGATGCCGCGGCGGTGAAACGGCAACTCGAATCGACGACACCGCCGGCGTTTGATGAGGAGTGTTCGATGATACACTCGGCGTACGGATCTCTCGCCGGCGATGTGATCGAGGCGCATCGACCGCTGCTTGGTCTGCGCGGTTCGGTGCTCGAAGGTATTCAGGAGCGTATTCTCACGAATTGGGGCCGAATCCGGAAGATCGTTGACGAGGTACCGGAGACCGAGACGGTGCGAGAATATCTGCGCGATGCCGGTGCGCCGACCGAGCCGTCGGAGATCGGGCTCTCGCCGGAGCTCGCGCAACAAGGTCTTCTCTCCGGGCATTTTCTCCGAGATCGATTTACGATCGCGAAGCTTGTGCGCGTGCTCGGTCTGAATCCCGGGTAGTTTCGGCTCGGCGCTCGTAACGCACTTCGTAGCGCATCGCTTTAAACAGACTGCGGGTCAGCACCAGCATAATGAACATGAAGGGCAGCGCGGCGAGAATCGCCATGCGTTGTAGTGCCTCGAGCCCTCCCGACAGGAGCAGTACGGCTGCTGCCGAAGACTGTACGATACCCCACGTGAGTTTCTTTCTCAGCGAAGGCGAGAAACTCCCTTCGGAGGTCATCATCGAAAGCACGAAGGTTGCGCTGTCCGCCGAGGTAATGAAGAAGACCGAAAGCAGCAACACGGCGAGAATGCTCGTGATCGCGGCGAACGGATAGTGGCTGAGGACCTCAAAGAGCGCGAGCGACGGATCGGCAAGCGCGGTATCCGCAACCGGGATACCCGAGTGGATTTCGAGCGCTAACCCTGCGCCCCCGAACACGCTAAACCAGACGAACGTGAGAAGCGCAGGAACGAGGAGGGCGCCGAGCACGAACTCGCGAACGGTGCGACCGCGCGAAATGCTCGCAACGAAAAGACCGACGAACGGAGACCAAGAAATCCACCACGCCCAATAGAAGAGCGTCCAGTCTTTCGTCCACTCGAACCCCTGGAACGGGCTCGCATCGAGGCTCATCGAGAAAAGTGACGCTCCGTAGCGACCGAGTGTATCGGTGAAGATCTCGAGATTGAACGCCGTGGGTCCGACAATAAGCACAAACCCCATGAGAATCAGCGCGACGAGCACGTTCGTTCTGCTAAGGATCTGGATTCCCTTATCCAGACCGGTGGCGCTGGAGAGCATGTAGAGAACCGTGACCACCGCGATAATCGTCAACGTGACAGTCAATGTATGGGTAATGCCGAATACCGCCGTGATTCCGCCGCCGATTTGCATCGCACCGAGTCCGAGCGAAGTAGCTACGCCGAAGACGGTCGCGAAGACGGCAAGAACGTCTATAGATTTGCCGATCGAACCGTAAATCCGATCGCCGATCAACGGATAGAAGCAGCTGGAAATCAGCGGAGGCATGCCGCGGCGAAAGGAGAAATAAGCGATAGCCAGACTCATGACGATATAGATAGCCCAAGGATGGATACCCCAGTGAAAGAAGCTTCGCGTCATGGCGAACGTGGCCGCCGATGCCGAACGCGGCTCGAGATACGCTGGAGGCGCGGCAAAATGGGATAGCGGCTCTGCGACTCCCCAGAATATCAGGCCGATTCCCATTCCGGCTGCGAACAGCATACTGAACCATCCGAAGTAGCCGTATTGCGGTCTTTCGTCGTCGCGTCCGAGTTTCAACGAACCGAAACGACTGAATGCGACATAGAGACAGAACACCAGAAAGAGGAGGGCCGAGAGTAGATACGCCCACCCGGTTGACTCGATAACCGCCTCGTGAGCGCCGGTAGCGATATGGTCAAGCTGGTCCGGTGCGAAGATACCGAGCGCGACCAGAACAACCACTATCAGCAGCGATGCGATGAAAACGATCTGCCCCTTCACGTTTCCTCCGTCTTCTCTTCTCTTACTCGTCGGCAACCGCCGGAGCGAGCTCCGCCGGCACGATTAGAACCGAGGTGGATGCGCTGTATGCGACCCGCTCCGCGGTGGAACCGAGTATTGTCGATACATCGTGCTGGCTGGACTTACCGATTACGATCAGGTGGGCGCCGATACGCCGGGCGGTGCGCGCGATCGTCGCCGGAACGCTCGAGCTTTCCACCTGGTGAATCCGGGAGGGACCCTTGTATTCCCGCGCCAGTCGTTTGAGTCCGCGCTCGGCACGACGCCGGCGCTGGGCTTCAGCGATAGGATCGGGAGCGCGCTCGGCGACGTGCAACAGATCGAGTCGATGCTTTGTCAGCGGCGGATCGTTCAGGAGCCGGAGCACCGCGGCATCGGCGGCGTGGAATCCCGTTGCGTAGAGTATCGGTGACTCCTCGATCGTTTCGGCGACCGTACGTTGCGGCTCTTTGTTGACGAAAACGGCACTGTCACTGAGTCGGATTGCATCGAGTGTCGTGCTGCCCGTCAACGCACGTTGAATCCAGCTCTTGCGTTTCCAGGAGAACGCGATCAGCTCGCACTCCATCTGTCGTGCGAGACGGCTAATAGTCAGCGCCGCGGACCCGTGTGTGAGGTGATACTCAACACGAAGACCGACATCGGTGAAACGCGAGCCGAGAGACTTGATCCGCTCGCTCCTAACTGCAGAATTATCCTTGCCGGGAGCATCCGCGATATGCACGAGAACCGCGGTACGGACTCCGAACGAGCAAAGCGCGAGCGGAATCGAGTCGAATCGGTTGCGGTTCTCGTTGAAATGTACCGGTACCAACGCCCTGTTCTTCATATGATCGTCGAGACTTCCTCTTACAGGTCGATTTCGTTGTCGGTCGGTGGCTCGGCTCCCGCGCGTGAACAAGTGATTGCCGCCGCTTTCGCAGCGAATCGGAGGGAGCGTTCGATCGTTTCAGCATCGAGCGTGGCCAGCGACTCTTTCGACATATATCCGTTTCGATCCAACCACGTAAGGAGCGCTCCGTGAAAGGAATCGCCGGCGCCTACGGTGTCGTTAATGCCTCCCGGAGGGCGCTCTGCGGGAACGTGGACACTCCCATTGCGGTTTCGCGCTGTTGCCCCGTCGGCTCCCGCCGTAACGACGACAATCGGCACGCCAAGCGCGGCAATCTCCTCCATCGCGCTTTCCCGGGACGTTCCCGGGAAGAGCCATTCGAGGTCGACGTCGCTCACTTTGACGAGCCCGGAAATCGACATGAACCGGAGGACTCGCTTTCGATGAGCATCGTCATCGCTTATGAGTGAAACGCGGATGTTCGGATCATACGCTACTACGACCTTCTCGGCTCGCTCGAAAACGTATTCTTCAATGGTGGTTCCGCACGGCTCCATCTGCGTCGAAATCGATCCGCACTGAATGCAGGTAAGCTCCCGAGGGAGATCGGCGGGAAGATCCGGACGGCGAATAAGCCGGTCGGCCGAGTCGTTGGCAAAAAAGGCATACTCGGCATCGCCCGACGGCGACGTACGAACAAATGCAAGGGTGGTGGGGTCGGAGGCGAGATGAACGTACGATGAGTCGACGTTGTTCTTCTTCAAGTTCGCGATCAAGTCGGTCCCGAAGAAATCGGTCGACAACCTTGCCAGGAAGAGTACCGGTTGTTTCAGGCGACCGCACGCGATTGCGGTGTTATAGGGGCTGCCGCCCGGTCTCGGGGCGAAAACACGACTCCCGTCGGGCATATCAACCGGTATGAAATCGATCAGTGCTTCTCCGATAGTAGCTATCATTCGCTATTACTCACAGATGTGGATTACTCAAATGGTCTGCTGCCATCACCTTCGAGATGTGGCTTGCCGAGTCGGCAGCGTCCCGAAACGATTCCGACATGGTCGGGTGTGGAGCGACGATCTTCGAGATTTCGTGCACCGACATGTCGGTATCGATCGCCATTGCCGCCTGTGCGATAAGCTCGGAAACTCCGTGGCCCATCATGAACGCTCCGACAAGCTTGCCCGACTTGACTTCGGATACGAGTCGGCACCAACCGCGAGTATCGGCGTGTTCGGCCAGGTAGCGATTGTTCGAGGCGAGCGGCAAGAGGTTCACCTCGACCTCAAGCCCTTCTGCCTCTGCTTGAACCTGATTCCGCCCACATCCGGCCAATTCGGGCATAGTATAAACGACCCACGGCATCGCATTCATGTTCACCGTATCGGTGCCGTTGCCGAACATGTTGTTCACCGCAACGTCGGCCATACGATACGCCGCGTGAGCCAACATGAGTTTCCCGGTGACGTCGCCGGCGGCATACACCCCTTCGAGGTTCGTACGCATACATTCATCGACCGTTATGCCTTGCTCGTTAACTTCGATGCCGTGCTTGTCCACGCCGTCGATCCGCGGGCGACGGCCGACGACCTGAATGACGCAATCTGTCTCAAGGGACTGCTCGCCTCGTTCATCCACGTAATAGACCGTATTCCCGCTCACGCTGCGTGCTTGTGCGTTGACGATGAATCGGGTTGTATCCATTGCCAGTCGCATTTGCCGACCGATATCGGATCCGGCAAAACTCAACACGTCGGATTCGCTCTCCATGACCGTCACACGCGACCCGAGGGCGGAAAACAATCCGGCGATCTCCAGTCCGATATACCCTCCTCCGAGAATCAACATGCGATCGGGTACTTTCGTAAGATCAAAGGCAGCCGCACTGCCGAGCACCGGTATCGATGCATCGGATATATCGACATGAAAGGGGGCCCCCTGCGCACCGTTCGCGATGAGTATATACCGTGTGCGGTACTCCGTACCTCCCGCGCGGACCCTTCCCGGACCGAGAAAGTGAGCACCGGCACGAACGACTTGCACTCCGGCTCGTTTCAGCTGCCCCTCGATGCCGCGCCGCAGTCGCTCAACGGAACGATTCTTCCAATCGAGCGCCGTTGTGTGATTGTAGCTCAGTCGACCAGCATCAATACCCATCGCTGTCGAATCGGCAGCTCCGCGATACACTCGGGCGATATGTATGAGGGTTTTCGCCGGCACGCAGCCGACGTTCAGGCATGTGCCGCCGAGAAGATTCTCTTCGGCGAGAACGACGTTCGCTCCGTGTCTCGCAGCACGCAGCGCCGCTCTATACCCGGCCGGTCCGCCTCCAATTACGAAAAGGTCGATATCGGAGCCACTCCCTTCCGGCGAGGTGTGCACGCCGACCGCTTCGCGCAGCATCTCGTCCGGATCGGCACTCACCCCCGGTGTCGAAAGGTCGTCGGAAAGCGCTTCACCCGGCTCTCCTACGAGGGCAAGCGCGGTTCCGTTCTGGACCTCGTCTCCGGGAGCGTAGAAGAGCTGAAGAACCTTCCCATCAACCTTCGACGTGATCTCGATCGTGCCCCCCGGCGAGTCGAGCGTGCACAGCGTCTCCCCACGCTCGACCACCGAGCCGACCGAAACCGACCAATCGAGCAGAATCGCGCTCTCTATCTGATACTCTTCACCTTCAAATGTAATTTCCTGGACCATGTGCCTACTTTACGGCGGAGAAGCGGTATCGCGCAATGTGAATCGTCTTATGCAGGAGATGCCTTGATCAAATTTCGGTTAAATGGGTACGCTCGCCCGGTCGGCCGTTTCAGCGGTCAAAGTGGTCCGAGTTCTCCCATCGGCAGAAACACAGGCAGGTTGTATTCATGAGCTCGTATAATCGTACCGAAGCAGATTCGCACTATCGTGATCAAGTCGTGACCGAAAGCCGTCTGATTATCCTCGGTGCCGGTATGCCGTTTCGCGGAGAGCAGCACTCGGCGCTGCGCGATACAGCCCACAACGGGCTCGTATTCGACTGGCTTCTGCATGCGTTCAACTCTGTTCGACCGTCGGTACACTTTGTCGGTGGATACCGGATTGAAGATGTCATGCGTCGCTATCCCTCGATTCATTACACGGTGAATCCGGAGTGGGATCACACTGGTCCGGCCGACTCACTGTTGCGAGCTCCGTTCGACGATGAGGGCGAGCACTTTGTTTCGTATGCCGACGTTCTCTTCCGCGAATCGCTTGTCGGGGCGCTCACAGAGGTGAGCTCGGACATCGTGGTAGCGGTCGATACCGCCTGGCGTCATCGCTTCGCCGGCAGATCGAAGGCTGACGTAGAGCGGTGTGAAAAAGTTACTCTGCATGGCGATTCCGTTACTCGAATCGGTACGGACATAATCTCAAGCGTCGCCGATGCTGAGTTTCTGGGCGTGTGTCTGCTACGGCCCGGCGTTTCGCGCGAGCTCGCTCATGCCTGGGACACCCTGCCGGCAGAAATCCGGAAAGCGAAGGTCGGTGACCTGCTCGAGATTCTTCGTACCCGCGGATTTTCGGTTCGAGCGGTCGACGTGCTAGGCGACTGGGCGGAGCTTAACGAACCGAAGGATCTCGCGCATTTCATCTTTGGAACCAAAGCGCAAACACTCGATCGCCTCCAACGTCTGGTGCGGCGCAGCCGCATTCTGGAGCAAGTAAGCTGCACGGTATTCGAGTGGCAAGCTGACTCCACCGCGGTCCTGAGGTCGGTCGGGGAGGCGTTCGCGCATACGAACATCGTTGTGCGCAGTAGTGCACTCGCGGAGGATGGTTTTTCCAGCGCGAACGCCGGAGCGTTCACGAGTGTGCTGAACGTGGATGGGAGTGACGAAGAGGCGGTTCGTCGCGCCATCGAGGAAGTGATAGAGAGCTATCCGGACGACAACCCGCATAATCAGGTGTTGATTCAACCGATGGTGGAGCGCGTGCGAGCGAGCGGCGTGGTTTTCACGAGAACGCTCGCCCACGGGGCGCCGTACTATGTCGTAAACTACGACGATGTCACGAGGAGCACCGAATCGATCACAAGCGGATCGAGCAGGGAGCATAAGACGCTCGTTATGCATCGCAACATATCGAGCGACGACTCGATTATCCCGCCGAGCATCGAGCGGCTACTGCCGGCAGTGCGCGAGATCGAGGATCTGATCGGTTACGATGCGCTCGATATCGAGTTCGCGGTAGATGTTGACGGTCATGTTCACGTTCTCCAGGTTCGGCCGATTGCCGTCGATCACGACTCATACGCCCATTCGGATCGTCGTGTGGACGCAATACTGGAACAGGCTGTCGAGCTGTTCCGCGCCCGTCAGGAACCCGGGGCCAGCCAAGTAGGCCGGCGTGCGTACTTCGGTATTATGCCCGACTGGAATCCGGCGGAGATCATCGGGACGAGACCCGGCTGCCTCGCGGTGACCCTGTACCGCTATCTCATTATGGACGAAATCTGGGCTACTCAACGGGCCGAATACGGCTATCGGGATGTCCGTCCGGCTCCGTTGCTGGTGTCGTTCGCCGGTCATCCGTATGTCGATATCCGGGCGAGCTTCAACTCATTCGTACCGGCGGTTCTCGATGAAGGACTCGCAATGCGCCTCGTAGACTTCTATCTCGAACGGCTGCGGAAGCACCCCGAATACCATGACAAGGTCGAGTTCGAAGTCGTCCCAACCTGCTACGGGCTGAACTTTGATCGGTGGCGTGCGCTTCTGGAGGAGGAGGGCGGTTTCGACTCCGCTGAGATTGATGAGCTCGCCGATGCGTTGCGCTCATTGACCGCGTTTGCATTCGACCGATGCTCCGCCGACCTTGAGAGCATTCGTACTCTCGAGACCCGTTACGAGCGCATAATCGCCTCCGGACTGCCGGCGCTGCAACGAGCGCTCTGCCTCCTGGAGGACTGCAAACGGTACGGAACACTTGCGTTCTCCCATCTCGCTCGCAGTGCGTTCGTCGCGGTTACGTTGCTGCGAACGGCGGTGTCCACCGGCGCCGTATCGCGCGAGGCATCGGAGGCGTTCATGGAATCGATCCGCACGGTAACTCACCGGTTCACCGAGGACGCGCGGCTGGCGGCAGACGGTCGGATGGAGCGCGATAGTTTCTACCGCCGCTATGGACATCTTCGCCCCGGTACCTATGACATTACGTCTCACAGCTACGGGGAAGACCCCGAGCGCTATCTGGCGCCGATGCTCGCGAAGGCCCACACACTATCGGCCGGACGTGAAGAGCCGGTCTCCGCAGTGCACCCGCGCGAAGAAGCGGGGCGGGAAGCAGACGGTTTCGAGGAGTCGTCCGGCGGCTCACCGGCGGCTTGGGTCCGCGAACGCGAGGCTTTTGCGGCTGCGCTGGCGAATGAAGGGCTCCCCGGCGATATCAGCCGTGTCGAGAACTTCATGCGTGAGGCAATCGAAGGGAGGGAGTACGCGAAGTTTGCTTTTACCCGCAACCTCTCCTCGGCGATCGACGCCATCGCCGAGTACGGCAAGAGTCTCGGTCTCTCGCGCCATACCCTCTCAAACGTCCCGCTCGAGGTATTCGAAGCATTGCGAAGCGGCGATGCTCCGAGAAGCGATGCCGCCGACTGGATTCGCTCGGTCTCCGAGGAGTACGAGTCGGCGCGCGAGATCGCGAACGCGGTCGAGCTTCCCCCGCTGATATTCGACGAGTGCGATATTCATGTATTCGTTTATCCGGGGAATACCCCGAACTTCATCGGGAGCGGCCGGATCACGGCCGATTGTGTCGATCTGTCCGAAGTCGAAGACGACAGTGAGATTGATATCTCCGGTAAGATCGTGTTGATACCGCAGGCCGACCCCGGCTATGACTGGCTGTTCGGCCAGGAAATTGCCGGGCTGATAACGACATACGGCGGAGCGAACTCTCATATGGCGATCCGCTCCGCTGAGTTCGGCCTGCCGGCGGCGATCGGCGTCGGAGAGCAGGAGTATCGCCGGGTATCGGGTGCGCGTTGTCTCGAGCTGGATGCCGGTAACCACCACATACGGGTCGTTCGCTGATGCACCTACGGAAAATCGCCGTTACACAACGAGTCGACGAAGTGGCTTCCTACCGGGAACGCCGGGACTGCGTCGATCAGCGTTGGGCTACACTGTTGGAGCGGTGCGGGCTCCTTCCGGTATTCGTTCCCAATACGTTCTCCGATACCGAGGCGTGGGTCTCATCGTTTAAGGTTGATGGATGTATCCTTACCGGCGGAAACGATCTCTCATCGATACCCGCTGCAGACTCGCCCGCACCCGAGCGCGATCGCACCGAGGCGGCGCTGCTTGATATCGCATATGCCGGCCGTCTACCCGTTCTCGGCGTGTGCCGCGGTCTTCAGATGCTTAATCACTACTTCGGTGGCTCGTTGACACCGGCCGGCGATCATGTGGCGGTGCGTCACACCGTGTCCTCGATCGGTTCCGAAGAAGAGCCCGATGGGGCGACGGCAGCACATCTGATACAAAACGCTCCGCTCGAGGTAAACAGTTTCCACGATTACGGTTTTTCGGCCGAGGACACCTCGCCCCGGCTCGTTCCACTGCTTGCAAGTGACGACGGCTGCGTGGAAGCCGTCGTCCATCGGGAGCTGCCGTGGGTCGGAATAATGTGGCACCCGGAGCGCGAGGAACCGTTCCGTGAGCCCGATATCGGTTTGATCGAATTGCTGTTCGGCGAGACGAGCGACGAGAAGGAGGAGTAGCAATGACCTCGATTATCCTCGCGGCAGGGCAGGGGACGCGCTTGCGACCGTACACCGATGAAATACCGAAGTGTATGGTGCCGCTGGCCGGGAAACCGCTTCTGCACCATCAGATGGAAACGTTGGCCGCATGCGGGGCGGATGCCAATATGGTGGTGGTCGGTGGATATCGCTCGGATAAACTCGAGCTGCGCAATGCGGATCTGCTCACTAATCCGGCCTACGATACGACGAACATGGTCGCCACGCTTTTCTGCGCCCGTGACAGAATGTGCGACGGCGAAGACCTTCTCATCAGCTACGGTGATATCGTCTTCGAGCCGAGGGCGTTACAGGCGCTGATCGACGCCTACGGCGGCATCCGTGTGGCTGCCGACCGGCAATGGAAGCGGCTCTGGAGCACGCGCATGGATAATCCGCTCGATGACGCGGAGACATTCCGTATGGATGAGAACGGGAGAGTGATCGAGCTGGGAAAGAAACCGGAGGGCTATGAGACGGTGCAGGCCCAATATATGGGGCTTATCTTCGTTCGCGGCGACCGGGTAGCCGATTTCAAGCGTGCATACGACGAGCTCGATCGCAACGGCATGTACGATGGCAAGGATTTTGACAACATGTATATGACGAGCCTTCTCCAGTATCTCATCGATACCGGCCGTGATGTGCACGCCTGCCTGATCGATTCCGGGTGGCTGGAGGTGGATACCGCCGAGGAGCTCGAGCATTTCGAGTCGATGGCTTCCAACGGTACGCTCGACGATTACTGCCGACTGTCATAGCTCGTTGGCAATCGCCCGCCATCCCTCCACGAATTGCAAACGATTGCCCGGTGCTACCGTCACTCGGGCGGTTCGGTGCTGAGCCGCAGAAGCTGGATCGAGCGGGCGGCCACCGTGCCGGACGCGCATCTCTCCTCGCTTGCCGGCTCTCCGCGCTCGTAGACGGTATCGAGCA
>SLIN01000113.1 GCA_007135605.1 Spirochaetales bacterium
TAGAGGAGCTGCTGCACCATCAGGGGACGCTCCAGTGGTACTACACGCTGTGGGGGCTGGTCTGTTTCGCGGCCGTAATTCTCATCTCCGTCCTCCTCGCGGGGCAGATATCGCGGCCGCTCCGTGCGCTTCGCGATTCGATGAAGGCGGTAGAACGTGGAGACTTCGACGTTCGCCTCGAGAATCGGTGGAATAACGAGATCGGGGCGCTCGCCCACGACTTTAATCTCATGCTCGAGACGATCGACGATCTCATGCGACGGAACGAGTACGAGCAGGAGCAGAAGCGCATAAGCGAGCTCAAGGCGCTGCAGAACCAGATTACACCGCATTTCCTCTATAACACGCTCGATTCGATCATATGGATGGCCGAAGGCGGCCATAAAGACGATGTTATCGAAATGACGGCGGCACTCGCCCGCCTGCTCCGGCTGAGCATCCGAAAGGGCGACGAGCTGGTAACGGTTCGCAACGAGATCGAACACGTCTCGAGTTACCTGCAGATTCAGAGCATCCGCTACCGTGACACCCTCGAGTACTCGGTGGATGTCGCTCCGGGCGCCGGAGACTATCGCACGCTGAAGGTGATCCTGCAGCCACTCGTGGAGAACGCGATCTATCACGGTCTCCGAAAGCGGGCCGGTTCCGGTCTGGTACGGATTCGCTGCTTTTGCAACGAAGGCGGACTCGTCTTCGAGGTGGAAGACGACGGTGTCGGGGTCGATCCGGACACGGTGGAAGCGCTCCTGCGACCGGCAGGCGGCCGGGCGGACGGTAGTCCCGCATCTGGACGGGGGACCGGCGCCCCCGGCTCCGTCGGAATCCCGAACGTGCACGAACGAATTCGCCTCTACTTCGGCGACCGGTTCGGCCTGTCGTTCGAGCGTGTGCCCGTCGGCGGGACGATAGTTCGCGTAACTCAGCCGCTTATCCCGGTCGAAACGCATTCACAGGAGGTGGTCAGATGAAGCAGACGTTTCGCCATCTCGCACCGCTTATCGCCGGCCTCGTGGTCGTGGCGGCCGTCATTGTGAGCCTGCTTGCGGTGTACTTCCCTCAAGACGACGATTTCCAGATAACGGTAGTGCTCAAATCGCTCGACGAGGAGATGGAGTTCTGGGAGATCGTACGCGCCGGTATCCGCACCGCATCTCAGGAACACGAGCTCTCACCGGTTATCGTCGGCCCCTCCCGGGAGCGAGAGATAAGCGAGCAGGTGCGGATCATGGAGAATGTCGTCGCCGCTCGCCCCGACGGAATCATACTCGCGGCGAGCGACTACGAGGCGCTTTCGCCGCTCGTCGACGAGGCGATTGAGGCGGGGATCGAAGTGATCACCATAGATTCGGGGGTAGCGAGCGACGCGCCCGCCGGCTTTATCGCTACCGACAACCTGCGGGCCGGCGAGAAGGCGGGCCGTCGCATCGGCGAGCTCGTCGGCGACGTCGGACGCATCGTGATCGTCAGCCACATAGAAGAGGTAGCGACCGCAATAGACCGCGAACGGGGAGTCTTCCGTGGATTCGAGGCGGCGGCGCCCGGAGGAGAGGTCGTCGACACGGTGGTCGCCGACAACGTAACCGAGGTTGCCTACGAGCAGACGCTGAAGCTGTTGCGGCGACACCCCTCCCTCGACGGAGTCGTCGCCCTGAACGAGAAGACAACGATCGGCGCTGCGCGGGCCCTGCGCGATGCGAACGCCTACGAAGCCGTACGCCTGGTCGGCTTCGACCACTCGCAGGAAGAGATCGCGCTGCTGGAAGAAGGCATCATCGATGCGCTCGTCGTTCAGAAACCGTTCAACATGGGATATCTCGGTATTACCAACATGGTGAGCTCGCTCAAGGGTGAAACGGTGGACAGATTTATCGATACCGGTTCGGAGCTCATCGATCGGGACAACATGTACACGCCCGAGAATCAGCGCTTGCTCTTCCCCTTCGCCGAGAGCACCGCGAGCGTACGCTGACCGAAGCGAGCGGTCCGGAGTATCTCGAACAAACTACGGAAAAATCTCCATTTACTGCCGCGTTGAGCGCTGCGATCATGGGCGTACCATGGACCGTGTGTTGACGATGACGGGGATCGACAAGAGCTTCAAAGGGGTGCACGCCCTGAAACGGGTCGATTTCGATCTCGAACCGGGCGAAGTTCACGCTCTCGTCGGTGAAAACGGCGCGGGGAAATCCACGCTCATGAAAGTGCTCACCGGCATCGAGCCACGCGACGCCGGTGAGATCGTCTATCTCGGACTCCCCTTCAATCCGAAAGGCCCCGGACATTCCCAGCGCCTGGGTATCGGGATGATCCATCAGGAGCTGAATCTGATGGACAACCTCACCGTGGCGCAGAATGTCTACATCGGACGCGAGGCGCCGGCCCTCGGCGGTCTTCTCGTCAGCGACCGCGCTCAGCGCGAGAAGGCCCGGACGCTCTTCGACCGGCTGAACATCAACATCGATCCCGACACTCTCACCGGCAATCTCTCGGTCGGCCGGCAGCAGATGGTGGAAATCGCCAAGGCGGTTTCGCACCGGCTTCGCATTCTGGTCCTCGACGAGCCGACCGCCGCCCTGACGAATCGTGAGATCGAGGAGCTCTTCAGGATCGTGCGCGACCTTTCGAGCCAGGGGGTGTCGATGATTCACATCTCCCACCGTCTCGACGAAATCTACGAAATCGCCGACCGGGTAACCGTCTTGCGCGACGGCCAGCGAATCGGCACGAGCTCGGTGGGGGAGGTAACAAAGAACGACATCATCGGCATGATGGTCGGCCGTACGATCTACGAGCAACCGAAGAGCGCCAGCACGGTCGAGCCCGACGCGAAGCCGGTACTCCGCGTCCGCGAATTGAACGCCGGCGCCCAGGTCAAGAACATCAGCTTCGATCTCTATAAGGGGGAGATCCTCGGCTTCGCCGGTCTCATCGGGAGCGGACGAACGGAGACGGCTCGGGCGATCTTCGGGGCGGACAAGGTGGATACCGGATACATTGAGGTAAACGGCGAACGTGCTGCGATCA
>SLIN01000190.1 GCA_007135605.1 Spirochaetales bacterium
CCGGCCTGCCGTCGGCGTCCTGGAGGAGCGGATCGAATCGCTCGGCGAGCTGTTCGAGGGGCCGGAAGGTGTTATCTTCATCGACTGCCTCGGTGTAATTGATGTTTCTCGAACCGGGGATATGTCCTCCGCGTTCGGCCCGTACGTCCTCGCCGACGAACTCCGCTTCGGTCCGAACATCGAGAATCGCGAGCGCTTCTCCGCCGGCTTCCAGATCCTCGAGAATCTCCTCCCGGTCGACCAGCAACTCCGGGCGCAGATCGGCGGTGAAGTCGCCGCGTGCCGGTACTTCGACACCGGTGGCGATCTCTTCGCCGGAGGCCTCGTAGGCCTGCCATCCGCCGTCGAGCAGATGTACCTGGTTATGTCCGAGGTACTCGAGCGCCCAGAAGAAGCGGCTCGCCAGCGTGCTCCGTCCGCCGTCGTAGACGACAACCGGCGTATCGTGGGAAACGCCGGCGTCGGCGAGATCGGCGGCTACGAGTTCGGGGTCGGGGAGAAAGGCGTTTTCGCCGATGACGACTGCACCGTCAACGAATACCGCGCCGGGAACCCGGCCTTCCTCGTACTCTTCGAAATCACGTCCGACATCGAGAATGACGACCTCCTCGTGACGCTCGACCACCCATTCCGGTGAAACGAGAATATCCTCCGGCGCGGTGCGCTCCGGATAGAGCTCGCCCCGGCCGGCGCCGAATGCGTTCGCGGCGGCTACGAGAGCGATCGCCGTCATCGCAAAGAGCATTGTCGTCTGTGTTCTATAGTTTCTCATTGAATCTTCTCCTTAACTTGTGTCTGTGTCACTCGGTCTGCACGGAAACTCGATCGCGCGGACAGAGTCCGCAGGCCGGACCGACCCGCTGCAGCGAAAGAATACACATCGGTACTGCCCCCTCACATAAACTATAGTAAGTCAATTGACTTACACAACTTGCTACTACAATAAAGTGTCGACACGGTTTCGTCAAGCGGAAAGTACGAATGTAATAGCGACGCGTTTGTGATAAGCTCAAGTTGTATGAATGACTTCTTAGGAAGGAATCGAAAGCGGGCGGGGGTGTGGGGAATCGTAGCTACGGCGCTCGCGTTCGCGTTCGCTTTGACCGGATGCGACCTGACGGGGCCGTATCCGGAAACGGGAAGTCTCGCGCTTCAGCTTCGGCTGCAGGAAGACGGTGAGATCGACGATGACATGCGCGTGGTCGCGTGGGTAGTGCCGGCGGCGTGGATCGAGTATCAGGCGGAGGTCGGTTGGGAGTATGGGGGGGAGATGGATCTCGCCGAGGTGGCCGAAGTGTGGGCGGTTGAGACCAGATTTCCGGCCGAAGACGTCGAATCCACGCTGGCCGGCATGCGCGCAGCGATCGCGGAGGCTGCGATCACCGAAACCGTACTGCTCGACGGAGAAGGGTCACTCGGTGTGGAGATTCTGCCGGGGCGTTACCATGTGGTAATCTGGCTCTTCGCCGTCGATCCGGACGGCAATCCGATGATGATGTTCGGCGGGTCGTATGCTGCCCCCGAGATCTTCCAGGATGTCGGCGACCCGGAACCGGAGCATCTTCTCCCTCCCGTCAATGTGGGGTCCGGTCCGGCCGCCCAGGTCCAGGTGCCCGTCTGGAGCCTGGGCACCAGTCGCTAATCTTGTTAACGGTGGGCGCGGAGGTGTCGCCCGGCAATGCGCTCTGCTCGCCGCAGCCAGACAGCCGCTGCAGCCAGCACGACCCGTGGCATGGTAATCCAGACGAATGGTGCTCCGACGGCGAGGAAGATCATCGTGTCCTCGAATATCGAGTGCGAGATTCCGATGTGATGGTTAAGCAGATCGCCGTCGTCGGGAGTGAGCCGGCCGGAGCGCTCCTCCTCGAGGACGACCGCCGCCCCGTAGGTCAGTCCCATTAAGTTACAGACGAGCCAGAGGAACGCCGTCTCCCGCGGAAGGCCGAATGCCCGCATGAGCGGCTGTAGCACTCGCGCGAGCAGATCGATAACCCCGTAGGCGCGAAGAAGGCGGACGGCGACCATGAGCGCGCAGAGGATAAGCACGATAATCGCCGCGAGCCGGAGGGTGGAAATCGCCCACTCGGCGAGCGCCTCGCCGAAGGGAGAGGTCGGAAGCGCTTCGGCGGCGGCGCCGAGCGATTCCCCGGCGGCGTCTGTTCCCGCGCTGCCGGCTGCAAAGCTCCCGCCCGCGCCGCCCGCCGGCTCCAGCCCCGCAGGCAACCACGCCTGAAGCGCGAACCCGGCCGCGAGCGCGGCGGTCAGCCGTACGACGAACATCCGCACCACACCGGTGCCGGTCCGTTTCATGATTGCCAGCTCGACCGGAAAGTTATGTGCGATAAGCGACATCACCGAAAGAATCGCGATCTCGCGCACCGCGAAATCGACCGTACCGATAATCGCCACTACCGTATACGGGCTGGAAATAACCCCGGCGACGAATGCCATCGCGCCGACGCCCGAGAGGCCGACGATCGAAAAGAGGGGCGATAGCGCGGCCGATACCGCGTCGAGCGCTCCGAGCTGGCGCAGCAGCAGGACGGCGAACGAAACCGGAACGATGATTGTCAGCAGCCAGCGAGCCTGTCGGAGACCGGCGACCACGCCCTCCCGGGCGAGTGGACCGAACAGGCGCCGGGCGCCCGGCCGGGATGAACGGTGTTGAGTGGAATCGGCGGTTACCGGTTTGGAATCCGAAGAGCCGGAGCCCGGCGCTCGAAGACCCGGCCCGTCGCTCGCCCGATTATCCGATTTCGTCGGCATTCACGAGCACCATCGTCTCATCGTGTTTCAGCGTTTCGCCCTGTCTACCCAAATCAGATATCCTCGACTTCCCGCCCCCTCGCCCGCGCCGATCCGGTCCCGGCCGCCGGCACTTCCCGGCTCAGCTGCCGTCGGCCAACGCCCGGCCGCCGACCGGCGCCCCGCCGCCGCCGGACAACGTCCGCCCGCCCGTGCGCCGCCTGTCTCTACAGTTACTTTGCCGCCGCCTTCGCCTCCTCGACCACCGCGTGGAGCACG
>SLIN01000292.1 GCA_007135605.1 Spirochaetales bacterium
CGAAGATGTCGTAGCCGCGATAGATGAGTGAGCCCTTCGTTCCGTTCACATAGCCGATCCTGGTCTCCGCGGCGATAGCTCCTTCGAGTCCGGGGCCGACCGTGCACGTAACCGGCCAATCCACCGAATGCGTCAGCTCCGGCTCCGGCTCCATGTCGGTTTCCCGGTACGCCTTCTCTTTCGCATCGAGAATCAGTTGTCGAACCTGTTCGAGCTCCCGAGTGTCGTTCGGGCCAATTGTCGCTTTCACTGCATTTCCCTCCCGAGAATACGAGCGATCGGGATTGCTCCCGGAAACACCACACTTTACCACGGCAGATCGACCGGTGCCGATACGCCGATGGCGAGCGCGCGGCACATCGGACTCCAATATCGATTTGACAGCACGACGTCGAGCTATCTCGGTCCGAAGTTCTCTCTGTTTGGGCTATTTCGGGATGACGGGCGCCTCAAACTGGTGGAGTATCCGGACGGCGGTTGCGGTGGCAAGAGTCGCCGGCTTGTTGAGGCCGGACCGGTCAGAGTGTTGCACGGGTGTCCAACCGGCGAGCACGAGCAGGATCAGCGTTACAATCAATCCTGCAACGAGCGAAAGCTTGCGGTCGATCGGCATATAGGTCCAGAACGCGGTCCAGAAACTGTCGAACGATCGTCGCCACTCGAAATGAGCAGGTATCGCAAGCATTCCATCGCCGGCGGAGCTGAACAGTGCGACCGCCGCGTTTTCAACTCGGTTTGTCGCCTTGCCCTCGTATTCCACCCAGATATGGGTAGGGGATACGGAAATCGAGTACGGAATCCCGCGTGATTCGAGTACGGAGGCGAGAACGATGAGGCGTGTTTTACAGTCGCCGGCCATCTTCGCAAACGCTTCGTCGACCGTGGGGAAGTACCAGGGCAGGTTGTAGGTGACCCAATCGTACTGATACGGGAACTCCGACTGCACGTTCGCGTCAATCGCGTGCGCTTCTTCGAGACCGGCGAATCGCTGGTCAAACGCGGCCGCGAGTGTACCGTTGATCGGAGGACGAACGACACGGTAGATGCTTTTCACGAGATCGGTCGGATTCGGATAGAGCGTGAGCAGAACCCATGCCGCAAAGAAGAAGACACCAAAAAGGCGAAGCCGGACCGTGTGTTTCGTTTGCCTGCTCATCTGTCGCTGTACTCCCCGTGCACGATCGTTGTCAAGGTTGTGTCAAGATGATGTCAAGGAGTAAACCACAAAGGTCGAGAGTGGTTACCAGGCGTTCGGGAGGGTACCAGATCGCCGGCGGCGTACCGTGAGCTGACAAAGCCCGGTACCGGCGTTGGACAGTTCGGCGCTATGAGGGAAGGCGCCATGACGGTCGACTCAGCTATCTTTCGGCTTTATGTCGTCGATGGAGAACGGATAGCGCCGGCTGCCGATCGTTCCGTGCGGTGCATCGTCGCGCCCGGTGAGCGATTTCACTATCTTCGGAGCGTGATCGTGCGCCGTCGCCACGAACACCTTGTACGCATTCTGGTCGCCCGAAATCGCCGTACCGGCCACGTAGAGACCGCGAACGCTCGTCTGCATAGTGTTCATGTCGATCTTCGGGACTGTACCGTCGAACTCCGCTCCGGCTTCGCGGAGTAACGAAATGTCGCCGCGGAAGCCGGTGAGCAGGAGCACAAAGTCGGCATCGATTTCGGTTGACCGCTCTTCGTCCGCTGTACTTTTCAGAACAACGGAGCTATCGCGAATCTCCGCCGGGACGGTCGAGGGATAGAAACGGATGTACTCTTTACCGGTGAGAATCGAAAGCTCGAGGTGCAGCCGGGAGTTCGTGCGCTCTCTGTCGAGCGCCGCCCGCCGATAGCTGAGACTCACCTCGGCGCCGGCGCGAAAACAGCGCAGCGCCGCCTCGAGCGCCGAGTTTCGTCCGCCGACGACGAGCAGTTTCTGACGGAAGTAGCGGTGCGGTTCATCGAAACGGTGGGTGACATGCGGCAGATCCTCTCCCGGAATTCCGAGACGGTTGGGTGCATTCATGTCGCCGGTGGCGAGCACTACCGAGCGCGCGGTGTAGCGTTTCCGTCCGGTTCGGCTCACCGACTCGACCGTGAATCCTTCCCTCGTTCGGCAAAGCGATGTCGCGCGCTCGTAATACCGAATCCGTAGATCGTATATCTCGACCACGTTCCGCAGGTAGGCGAGATACACCTCACCGACAAGCTGTTCCTGATCGAAGGTCTGAACCGGCACTCCGGCGATCGCGCACCGTTCCGGCGAACTGAAAAACCGGGCATTCCGCGGCCACTTGGTAATTGTATCCGCGAGCTGTCCCGCTTCGATGTGTAGGTAATCGACTCCGGCACGTTTCAACCCCGCCGCGACCTCTATTCCGATCGGGCCGGCTCCAATTACGATGACTTCGCTGTCCATATCGCTATCGATAGCAGCATACCGACTCGACAAAGGAATGGAAAGGCGAAACCATGCGAGTAGAACAGTGGAGCTTTTCACTCAGCGCGAAACCGCGCGGTTTTCACCTGGTAACCGACGAAATCGCGAGGAAGGTCGGAGATTTTCGCGGGATCACGACCGGAATCTGCCATATTATCATCCAGCATACTTCGGCAGGGATTACGCTCAACGAAAGCGCGGACCCGGATGTCCGCACCGATTTCGCTCAGATTTTCGATCGGCTGGTTCCCGAGAACGAGCCGTACTACGTGCACACGCTGGAAGGTTCCGACGATATGCCGGCCCACGTGAAGTCTTCGCTGGTCGGTGCGTCGGTGACCGTCCCGATAACCGGAGGAAGGCTAAACTTGGGATCCTGGCAGGGTATCTATCTGTGCGAGCACCGCAATCGCGGCGGCTCGCGAAGAATTGTGGCCACGGCGATCGGCGAGTAGCGTGTCCGACGAAACGGGCGCTTTGAGTCGCGTAGCCGGTTTGGCGAAACGGTAGCTTTACGGTGAGTGGTTTCTCCGGCGGCCGCAGTCGCTTTGAATCGCCGCGCCGCTCCGTGCTACGATCGGCGCTCTACTGAACCGCAACAGGAGTTTTTGGTATGGGTGACTCACACCGCGAGAGTACGACCGGCGGTCTCGACTTCATCCGGCAATGGGTGGAACACGATAACGAAACCGGCCGATTCGACGGTCGCGTGCAAACGCGCTTCCCGCCGGAGCCGAACGGATACCTTCACATCGGTCATGCAAAGGCCATTAACCTTGATTTCAGCATCGCACGCGAGTACGGCGGTCATTGTTCGCTACGCTTTGACGACACGAATCCCGATCGGGAGGAAGTCGAGTATGTCGACGCAATAAAGGACGATATTCGCTGGCTCGGTTTCGACTGGGGCGAGCACGAGTTTTTCGCGAGCGACTACTTTGAGACGCTGTATGCGTACGCGGAACAGCTCATACAGAAGGGGCTCGCGTATGTCGACGAGCTGAGCGCCGACGAGATTCGCGAGTACCGGGGCACCCCGACCGAACCGGGGCGTAACAGCCCGTACCGCGACCGGAGTATCGAAGAGAATCTCGATCTTTTCCGGCGCATGCGCGCAGGCGAGTTCTCCGAGGGCCAATGTGTCCTGCGGGCGAAGATCGACATGGCGCATCCGAACATCAACATGCGCGACCCGACTATGTACCGTATACGTTTTGCGCACCACCACCGCACCGGCGACACGTGGTGCATCTATCCGACCTACGACTGGGCGCACGGACAGAGCGACTCGATCGAAGGGGTCACTCACTCGCTGTGCACCGTCGAGTTCGAGAATCACCGTCCGCTCTACGACTGGTTTCTCGATGCGCTCGAGGTCCATCATCCGCAGCAGATCGAGTTCGCGCCGCTGAACCTCACCTACACCGTCATGAGCAAGCGCAAGCTCCGTGAGCTTGTGGAGGGCGGCTACGTATCCGGCTGGGACGACCCGCGGATGCCGACCCTCCGCGGACTCAGGCGGCGCGGCTACACGCCGAGTGCGATTCGCGAGTTCCTGAGGCGCGTCGGTGTTTCGAAGACCGAGAGCACCATCGACCTCAGTATGCTCGAGTACTGTCTGCGCGAAGAGCTCAATCGCAGCGCGAACCGGGTTATGGTTGTGCTCGATCCGCTGAAGGTTGTTGTCGAGAACTACCCGGAGGGCGAGGTAGAGGAGATGGAGGCGGTGAACAACCCCGAAGACGAATCGGCCGGTACGCGGAGAGTTCCGTTCTCTCGCGAGCTCTACATCGAACGCGGTGACTTCATGGAGGACCCTCCCAGGAAGTTCTTCCGTCTCGCGCCGGGACGTGAGGTACGGCTGAAGTACGCCTACTATATTACGTGCCGGGAGGTCGTGCGCGACGATACCGGCGAGATCGTTGAGCTTCGCTGCACGTACGACCCGGAAAGCCGCGGCGGCGGTACGCCCGACGGGCGGAAGGTCAAAGGGACGCTGCACTGGGTGAGCGCCGCGCATGCGCTGAACGCTCCGGTACGGGTCTACGATAACTTGTTCACCGCGATTGATCCGACCGATGTCGATGAGGAGGCCGGCGAGCGCTGGATAGACAACTTCAACGTGAACAGCCTGGTGATTTGTGAGTCGGCGAAGTGCGAGCCGTCGCTGGCGAGTGCCGAGACCGGCGACCGGTTCCAGTTTCTCCGGCACGGCTACTTCTGCGTCGACTCGGTTGACAGTACGGTCGGGGCGCCGGCGTTTAACCGGACGGTGGCGCTGAAGGACTCGTGGGCGAAGGTGCAGAAGAAGGAGCAGGGGTGATGGGTAGCTCGCGGGCCGGTGGAAGCGGGGCTCGAGCCCGTCGGGAGTTGGGCGATCACTTCGAGCCTCAATTCAACAGCAACGGGCTGCTGCCGGTGTTCGTAACCGACGCCGAGACCGGTGAGGCGCTCATGCAGGCGTGGATGAACCGCGAGGCGATCGAGCGCACGCTCGCCGGCGGCGAGGCCGTCTACTACAGCCGGTCGCGCGGCCGGCTGTGGCGCAAGGGCGAGACGAGCGGGAACGTGCAAAAGGTGCGCGAGCTGCTCGTCGATTGCGATCAGGACGCGCTCTGGCTGCGAGTGGAGCAGCTCGGTGGCGCCGCATGCCACACAGGGTTCCGTAGCTGCTTCTACCGGCGGGTGAAGCGCACCGGAGGCGGAGAGATCGAGCTGGAGCGGCGATTGGAGGAACGGGTATTCGATCCGAATCGGGTGTACGGGCACCCGGGGTAACCGGTGTCCGGCCGGGCAGCTGTTCCAGCTCGTCCGCCGTCAGTAGGTGTACAATTTGTCCAGGTACCGGGCGAGAGCCTGCAGGTCAATACGTTCGACCTGCTTCATGACCATTTTGTGGCCGGCATACACAACCACGGCCGGGGGATTGAAGACGCCGAATCGTGCAGCGGCGGTGGGGTGCTCGTCGAGCAGCAATGAGAACGCGACGAGAGGCGGATACTTGCGCGCGAGACGGGCGAGCTTTCGACCGAGCTCGGGGCAGTCCTCGCACTCCTTTCGCCAGACAAACATCATCACCCCTTTGTCGGATTTAATGGCTTCGTTGAGCTCGTCCATGTCGTCTACGGGTATCATCGTTATCGGACACTGTAGCGCAGCGTGCCTTCCGTCACAAGAAGGAAGAGCGTATGGGTGATGGGGTTTATCTGCTGACGACGAATCCGGGCCTCGAAGATATCGTGGAGATCGAGCTTCGCGAGCGCCTGCGCGCTCGACCCGATTCCGGCGTCGACGTAGATGCGATCGCCGTCGAGCAGAAGCCGTGGGGGCTGGCGGGAACACTGGTCGCTTCATATCTGAGCAATGCGCTTTCGGGTGGTACGCTCGGTTCCGATCTCGAGGACTCGCTGTTGGAGATGCAGTCGGTATACCACGTTGTGCGGCATCTGCGGACCGCCGAGCTGCGCGGCGACGATCTGATGGCGGAGCTGCTTGCCGCCGTGGAGGGGACGGCGATCGAACCGGTGTCGCCGAACGATACCTTTCGCGTCTCGTCCAAACGCAGCGGAACGCACCCGTTTCACAGCGTCGACATAGAACGGGAGGCGGGAGCGGTCGTTCAACGGCAGACCGGTATGTCGGTTGATCTCGAGGGCTACAGCGTACACGTTCGTGTCGATCTGAGAGATCGCGTTTGTACGGTCGGGCTGCAGCTGACGCGTGATGGTCTCGACCGGCGCTGGGAGTGGCGCTATCGCCCGCGGGTGGCGCAGCGCACCGTGGTTGCCTACGGAATGCTCCGTCTTGCGCGGCTCGGCGCCACACCGCAGTGTATCCTCGACCCGTTCTGCGGCTCGGGCACGATCCTGCTCGAAGCCGCGAAGATGTATCCGCACGCGAGAATTGTCGGTGGCGACAAGGTCATCGAGTGCGTGGAGGGAGCCCGGGAGAACGTGCGGGCGGCAGGTCTGGAATCGAGGGTTTCGGTAGAGCATGCGGATGCGCGCGACCTGGTCGAACAGTGGCCGGCGGCGAGCGTCGACGCGGTTATAACCAACCCCCCGTTCGGTGTCAGGCTCGGAAGGAAAACCGATTTCGAGCATCTCTATCACCGCTTTCTGCGTGGGGTCGAGCACGTGCTGCGCCCGGGCGGACGTGCGGTCTTCCTCGGCGGCAAGCGCCGGCATTACGTTGTTCGGGTGCTCGGGCGGCTGCGCGGATTGCGCATGAAGCACGTGCGCGTTATCGAGACGGGCGGGGTTTATCCGGCGATCTACGTGCTCGAGCGGATCACTCCCGACGGGGCAAACCGTAGCGCAATTTCCGAAGAAGCCCCTTGAGGCGCCTGCCTTCGGTGGGGGTGAGGGTAGCGCGGGCAAGAAGATCACGAGCGAAGATTCGATTGGTCTGTCGATCGTAGTCGCCTGAGTAACCGACCAGAGAAACAAGCGCGTCGACTTCGTCGGCAAGCTCGTCGATGCGAACCGCGTCGAGGGGAGTGTACCCGTTTTCGGATACAGTGCCCTTTTCGGATACAGTGGACGTACGGCGAAAAATCGTGTAGCAGGCGAGTTGTACCGCTTGCGCGAGGTTCAGACTCGGGCATTCGGGGGCGGTCGGTATTCGGCAGATGACATGGCAGGCGTCGACTTGCTCATTCGTCAGCCCGTGCTCCTCGTTTCCGAATACGAGCGCGGTCGTTCCGCCGCCGCGGTTTCGCTCGATTCGCTCGGCGATCGCCTCCGGCGTTGCCGAGGAGTACTTGCGATTTCGTCCCCGCCTGCGAGTGTACGCGACCGAAAACGTACAATCGGCAACCGCCTCGTCGACCGAATCGTGATAGCGCGCATGCTCGAAGATATCGAACGCGTGGACGGCGGTGATCGCCACGTCCGCTGGCTCGTACCTTCGTTCGCCCGGCACGATCGCCAGATCGCGGATTCCCATCGTTTTCATCGCGCGGCAGGCCGCGCCGATATTCCGGTTTTCATCCGGCCACACCAGTACGACGCGTACTGCCGGGCGCAGGTCGTCGTCCGTTCCCACTCGTTTCTCCGGCGGAAACTATATCACGGCGCGGGATCGGCGGAAAAAGGCCAGATGGATAGACATGGTCTCGAGGCGGACCGAACTGCGGTGAGGTGGTCGGGCGGGTACTAAATCAGACAAATGTCGGGTATACTTGCGGTATGGTCAGGAAAGGGGGCACGCGGGAGCGCGTATACGAGTATGTTCGCAAGCGGATACTTGAAGGTACGCCGCCGACCGTGCGCGAGGTGCAGCGTGAGCTCGGATTCCGGGCGGTGCAGAGTGCTCAGGAGCATCTCGATGCGCTCGTCGCTTCGGGACGACTGGAAAAGGTCGGACGCGTCTCGCGCGGATATCGCCTTCCCGGGAGCATTGGGACGGCATCATTCGTCCCGCTTCTCGGGAGCGTGCAGGCCGGTGAGCTCAGTGAGGCGATAGAGAATCTCGACGCCTATGTAGCCGTAGATCACGATTTCGGCGACCGGCGCGGGTTCGCGCTTCGGGTGCGAGGCGACAGCATGATCGACGCCGGAATTCTGCCCGGCGATATCGTGATTGTCTGCGAGCAGCCGCACGCGGAGAACGGCGAGGTTGTGGTGGCGCTTGTGGACGACGAGGCGACGGTGAAGCGACTGCGGATTCGAGACGGAAGAGTCGAGCTGCATCCGGAGAACCGCTCATACCCGGTCATCGTGCCGGCCGATCCGCTGCGTATTCTTGGGCGCGTGGTGGAGGTACGGCGCTATCTCGAATCCGATATTCGACCGGTGTAGCCGCCGGGTTGAAGGTGCCGCCCGGTTGACGGCGGACGCTGGCGGCGGTGGGCTGAGGGCCGGCAGCTTGGGCTGACGGCGGGTGCCGTGGGCGGCAGGCCGGCGGCAGAGGTTGCAGGCGGCAGGCTCCGCGCCGCGGCTGCCGGGAGCATGCCGCTCATCGCTGCCTGAATCTATCTGCATCTATTTGAATATCATACAAATGTCTGGTATATTCAAGACTATGATGGGTAACCCTCCGGCCGATGTTCCGATGGTTCGTGCATCACGACTCTCTGCCGGTCCGGATTCCGGGGCGTCGAAAGAGTGGCGACTCGATATGCTGCGCGGTCGCTTGAGCGAGATTACCGGGGTTGCCCGGCTTTCGGCGGTGGCTGTATTGGCACGCGAAGCTCATCGGTATGGGGAAGGTGTTGCATGGGTATCGGCGGTCGATTCGCTGTTCTTTCCGCCGGATCTCGCGCGGTGGGGTGTGGCCGTCGATCGTATTCCGGTCGTGTTTGCGGCCGCAGGCGGCTCCGCGGCGGTTCCGACAGAGGGTGTCGCATCGGCGAATGCTTCTGCGGTACGAACGAACGTTCGTCCCGACATGTCGCCGATTGTGGCCGAGCGAACTGCGCGAGCCGCCGAGACGCTCATGCGTACCGGCGCCTTTGCGCTGCTCGTCCTCGATCTCGGAACGGTGCGCCCGGCAACGGGATCGCTCGGACGACTCCTGCGGCTTGCCGGCATCCATGACGTGGCCGTGGTTGCATTGACCGACGGGGATCCATCGCTCGGCTCTCTTGTAGGAGTACGTGTGAACGCTTCTCACAGCGGACCGATTGATGGCCGACTGACGCTCGACATTACGGCGATCAAGGATAAGCGACGCAGGCCGTATTGGCGTGTTCGTGAGGTGTGCTGTGCTCCGGACGGCATGTATTGAGCTTCCATTCTTTCGTTTGCAGCTGCTGTTGCGTGCCCATCCGGAATGGCGCGACATGCCGGTCGCCCGTGTTCTCGACGATCGCCCGCGAGCGCCCGTGCTCGAGCTCAATCGCGTCGCACGCGGTGCGGGCATTCGTGCCGGCATGCCGTACGCTACGGCGCTTGCCGTGGTGCCTTCGCTGCAGGCTGCGGTGGTCGACGATTGGGAGAGCGAGGCAAGAATCGAGGAAATTACCGAGCTTCTCTATACCTTTACTCCGCACGTCGAGGCGTGGAATGCGCGGTCCGGTGTGTTCTGGGTCGACTGCAGCGGCCTGGAGCGCTTATGGGGCGATGCACGCGAGTGGGCGCAGAACGTTCATACAGCCCTTGGAAATCGGGATTTCTACGCGCGGATTGCCGCCGGATTCACCCGCTTCGGCACCCTCGTTGCTGCGCACACCGCATCTCCCATTCATATCTCTGAAAGTGCGGGCGAAGAGCGGTCGGCCGCCGACAGCGCGAGCATCCGTCTGTTACCCCTTGAGCAGGGTGTGCTCCGGCGACTGGAGCGGCTCGGCATTCGGAGTATCGGGGCGTTTCTCTCGCTTCCAGCCGGAAGCATCGCCACGCGATTCGGTGCGGAGGCGGATGTACTGTACCGGTTTGCCGGTGACCCAGGGGAAGTACCGGTGCGCGGTGAGCGCGGCGACACCTCGCACTGCCGGGAGATGGAGCTGCCGTCGCTGCGCGACGTGGAGGCGATCATCTCCCATCTCGAACCGATGATCTCCTCGGTCGTGGAGAGTGTGCGAGTCCGGGGTGTACGGATGGCTTCGTTGCATGTTGTGCTCCGCGACGAAGACGGGGACGAGTGCCGGGAGGAAGTGAAACCTGCCGAAGCGAGCTGCGATGCCCGCTTCTTCCGAAAGCTGGTGTCGTTGCGTCTCTATACGCTCGAATATCGTTCGCCGGTGGTGTATGCCGCGGTTACCGGCGAGCCGATCGCGGAGCTTCCGGGGCAGGGGATGCTCTTTAGCGATGTCCGGCGCATAACGCAGTCGGTTAATCGGGCATTTGCGCTCCTTCGCGCGGAGCTGGGAAACCGTGCGGTCGTGCGGGTTCTCGACGCCGACGCGCACATTCCGGAGGAGCGGTTTCGGCTCGAGCCGATCGACGGCGCGTCGGATCCCAGTCTGTCGAGTGGGAAGCACGGCGCGGGGAGCGAGGAGCGCCAACCGGGCGAACACGAGCGGCCGGACGAGCAGCGGGCAGGGCACGAACCGCCGGCCGTTCGCCGAATTCTACTGAAGGCGCAACCGTTCGGATGGGTGGAAAGGAGTAGAGGCTGCTCACCACGTGCGGTTGCACGCGTGGCGAAAGTGTTGCACCGTTCCGGAGCGCAGCTGTTCGGCCCGTTCCGTATTGCCGGTCGCTGGTGGCGGGGCGAACCGGGGCGAAGCTACTATTTTGTTCGGCAGGAGCGGGACAGGACGCTCTGGGTATACCGCACCGGACGCACACTGTGGTTGCAAGGCTATGTCGAGTAGCGGCAGGACCGACTACGTACCGCTGTGGTGCCGGAGCAATTACTCCTTCCTGGAGGGGGCAAGCGACCCGGGTGAGCTCATCGAGCAGGCACGGAAGTACGATCTGCCGGCGGTCGGTATTGCCGACAGAGACGGGCTCTATGGAAGTGTTCGTGCGCTCAGCGCATGGCGGGACGGCGCGCGCGGAGGAGCGCGACCGCTTGTCGGCGCGCAGATCACCGTGGCCCGCTTCGGTTCGGTGCTCCTGTATGCCCGCGATCGGAACGGATACGGCAACCTCTGCGAGCTGATATCCGCCGGGCGACTGCGCAATCCGAAAGGGCAATGCTCGGTCGAAACAGCGGAGCTTCTTGAGCGAGCCGACGGTCTGACGCTGGTAATCGTTCCCGAACCGGACTATCCATCGCAGACGGCGGTCGAGCCGCTGCGTGAAGCATTCGCCGGACGGACCTATTTCGGAATCGCCAGACACGCTCTCGCATCCGACATTGCACTCGAACGGCGAGGCCGAACGCTCGCCGGACAACTCGAAATACCGCTTATAGCCACACCGCTTGTCCTCTATCACACCCCGGAGCGGCGTGCGCTGCACGATATCTTCACTTGCATTCGCCACGGCTGCACGCTTGACGACGCCGGAAGCCGGCTTCAGGCAAACGCCGAGCACACCCTGAAACGGCGCGCGGCAATACGCTCGCGCTACGCCGATTGCCCCGAGCTTCTCGATCGCACCGTGGAGGTCTCCGAAACACTGCAATTCACGCTCGAGGAGCTCGAATACCGTTACCCCGACGAACGTCTCCCCGACGGCTATACGAGCTCGGGGCGTCTGCGCGAGCTCGTGTACGACGGGGCGGACAAGCGCTACCCCGACGGCATACCCGCCGACGTAAGCCGGCAGCTCGAACGGGAGCTTTCGGTCATCGATGATCTCGACTACTGCGGCTACTTTCTCACCATGTACGAGATCGTCACCTTCTGTCGCGGCGAAGGCATTCTCTGCCAGGGGCGCGGATCCGCGGC
>SLIN01000070.1 GCA_007135605.1 Spirochaetales bacterium
AGAGCACGACTGCCCACGCCGCTACCGTCGCACCGAGATACCACCCCGCGAAGCTCCATGCGGCGAAGTCGAATATCTCCATCCCGAGTCCCAGCGGAACTCCATGCATGAGCACGAATGCCACCAGAATCGCGGGCACAGCGGCGATATCGGGATTCCTCGCCAGCGCGAAAAGGACCGAGAAAGAATGCAACGCGAAGAAAAAGAGCGGATTGAGCACGAGACCGGTCACCATCGCGGCGGGCGGCAGAACGAACACGCCCAATGCCGGCACGATAGCGGCCACGTTTATGATTATCGCCACGACGAGCGAGCCGAGGATCGCCAATCCGTAGGCCGGCAGGAAGATCGCAAGGCTCTTGCCGAGCCACAGCACCTTCGGATCGATCGGCGTGGCAAGCAGGCATTCGGTGATGCCGGTCGCCTTCTCCCGGGCGACCGCCTCCCCGGTAAATGCCCACGTAAACGCAAACACTATGAACAGCGGCAGGAAGTAGAAAACGAGCCCAACGACCAGCTCCAGTATCGGCTCGGTTCCGGAGTGCCCCAGCCACGGCCTCGTCCGCAGAACGATCGGGATCGCAATCGCCGCGACCGCGGCGAGCCCGACGGCTACCACCGTCAGAATGCCGAACACTTCCGATCTCTTCATCTCTCGGAGCTCGGTGCGGATGACAAGCGAAACGCGCTTCATGCCGGACTCCTACTGCGACAGGACAATGCGCTCGGCGGTCAACCGCGAACGGAGGCCGAGCGGAACCAGGCCGATGGTGGCCGCGATACTGAGATTGACGAGAAGAAACCACGGTGAGGACGCACTGAGAACGCCGTGGAAGACGAGGTTCATCATCACCATGAGCGTGACCGGCAGGAAGAGCTGGGCTATCACGTTGGCGGTGGCCGGCTTGCCCGACAGTCCGACGAGATGCGTCATCAGGGTCAGCGCCAGAAAAATCAGCGGTACCGCGAACAGGCTGGTGACGATCATCCACGCGTTCACCAGGAATCCTACGTGGGGAACCAGAAACAGCTCATTGACCACAGCGAGCGCTGCGAGTGTCATGACCGCGCCGAGCACAACGCCGGGGATAAGAACCGACAGGCTCTTGCCCACCCAGATGTGTACCGGCTTCAGCGGGGTGGCAAGCAATGCCTGGATGCTCCCGCACGACTTCTCGCGGCTCATGGAAATAAACGCGAACACATTGGTATATATCCCCACCGATATGAAACCCGTCACGTACAACACCAGGCCCAGATAATTCTCCAGGAGATCGCGATCCGGAGAGACCGCGCTCACCTCGGCGCCGATGAACTCGAATCCGACCAACGCTGCCAGTCCGCTCACGCTCACAAGTATGATCGCGACGATGACAAGCGCATCACCGCGAAGCCGCACATTCTGCCGTAACCCGAAGGCCACAACCGTGCGGCTCCTCATCTCTGCTCGACCTCCTCCAGGATGGACGAATACAGCTCTTCCAGGGAAGAGCCGCCGCGTTCGGCCTTCTCGACCAGAACGCCGAGGCCTGCGAGAAACGCGACGACATCGGCGAGACCCGTCGTTCCTTCTGCAGGCTCGAACAACAATCTCCGCCCTTTCGCTTCGCGAAAACCGAGCCGCTCGCAGCTCTCGATCTCCGCCAACGCCGCCGGAGGAACTTCGGATTCCGTTTCGATTCTGACGCTGTTCGGTGCGTTGCTGCGCCGGAGATCGTCGAGCCGGCCGTAGAGCTTGATAACCCCGCGGTCGATGAGCGCAATTCGGTTGCAGATTCGCTGCACCTCGTCGAGGTCGTGCGAGCTGAGGAGTACCGTCTTCTCATCTCTCCGCGCGATGTCGAGCAGGATCGTCCGAATCTCTATTCGGGCGGTAGGATCGAGCCCGGCGGTCGGCTCGTCCAGGATAAGAACCGACGGGTCGTGAATCATCGCGCGCGCAAGAGCCAGACGCTGGCGCATCCCGCGGGAAAACGTGCGCACCTGGTCTTCGCCGCGATCGGCCAGTCCTACCGTTCCGAGCAGATTCTCGATGCGGGAAGTTGGATTCCTCAGGTCGTAGATCTGTGCGTAGTAGTTGAGATTCTCCAGCGCGTTCATCGTATCGAACAACCCGTCCGGATCGAGTGCGAATCCGATGTCCATTCGCGTTTCGGCTCGGTCGATGTTCCGTCCGAGGATGCTCACTTCGCCGGAGTCCGCCCGAAGCAGGCCCAACAGAATGCGGATCGAGGTCGTCTTGCCCGCACCGTTCGGCCCGAGATAGCCGAACACATCTCCGGACGCAACATCAAAACTTACCCCGCGCAGCACCTCGCGCCGGCCGAGCGTCTTCCTGATATTCTCGAAATGTATGGCGGCGTTCATTACCGCTGTTAGTATATACTTGGAATCGTCATCGTTCGAGCGCCCGAGCAGTGGTGTCCCGGGCATTGGTTCTCGAGCAGCGGTCCCCGGGGATCTGTGAGCCGGCGTCAGGGCATTGGCGAAGTCGCAGGAACGGATACAATACGTTCGCCGGACACAAATGAATGAGGATCGACCAGAGGTGGACCCAAACTCAAACTCAAACACCGCAAGAAGCTTCGCCGATCTGACCGGAATCGGGAAGATGAGACGCGTCGGCCGGCTCGCCGCCGCAGCGCTGAAGCGATACGACATTCGAGTACGCAGTATGCGTGTACACTCCTTCGAGACGAACCTGATGTACCGGGTCCGTTCGGAGACAGGGGAGCGCTTCATGCTCAGGATGGCGTATCCGGGCTGGCGCACCGCCGATGATCTTCGCGCCGAAGCGGCGTGGCTGGATGCACTTCACGCCGACACGGACATCGGCGCGCCGCGAGTCATCCGCTCGTCGAACGGCGAATCGGTGTTGCCGATGACCGGTCCCGGAGTACCCGACACCTGGTACGCAACGCTCATGACGTGGGTCGAAACCGAGTACGGCAACCTCGACAGTGGTGACTTGCGCATCATCCACTGCGACCTCTGGCA
>SLIN01000033.1 GCA_007135605.1 Spirochaetales bacterium
ACCTTACGCCGGATCTCCTTCTTGTACGGCTCGAAGCCCTCGATCACCGTCGACACGATCGCCTCGTGCGTCTTCTCCTCTTCGATGCGTTTATACAAACGCTCTTCAATGAAAATCCGCTCGAGGGTCCGGGCGTGGAGATCGTCGAGGAGGTGCCCACGTTCGTTTTCGAGCTCGAGACGGAGGATTTCCACGAGACGTTCGGAGTGGTAATCGATAACCTCCGGGATCGTCATCGATACCGGCCGGTTATCCCGGATTACGAGGAGGTTCGTGGAGATGGCGACCTCACAGTCGGTGAATGCGTAGAGTGCATCGACAACATCCTGGGCATAAACACCTCGAGCAAGTTTGATCTCGATCTCGACTTCTTCTCCGGTGTAATCCTGGATGCTCTGGATCTTCACCTTACCGCGACGGGCGGCATTCTCGATCGATTGAATGAGGCTTTCGGTCGTCGTCCCGAACGGCACCTCGCGAATCACAATACGCTTCGGATCGGATGTATCGATTCGGGCCCGGCAGAGGACTTTTCCCTGCCCGTCGTCATACTCGCTTACATCGACCAGGCCACCTCCCGGAAAGTCGGGATAGAGCTCGATCTGCTCACCGCGCAACCGCGCCTGCATCGCCTGCATGACCTCGATGAGATTGTGCGGAAGAATGCGCGTCGACATTCCGACGGCGATTCCGTCGGCGCCGAGGACCAGTACCAGCGGCAGTTTTGCCGGGAAGGTCACCGGTTCGCGATTGCGTCCGTCATAGCTGTCGACATATTCAGTGAGCTCCGGATTGTGGAGCACCTTCTTCGCGAACGGAAGAATTCGGCACTCGATATAGCGAGCCGCACTCGCCTCATCGCCGGTGACAACGTTCCCGAAGTTCCCCTGCTTGTCGATGAACAGATCTTTGTTCGCAAGCGATACGAGCGCGGCATAGATGGAGGCATCGCCGTGTGGGTGGTACTTCATACAGTGGCCGACGACATTGGCAACCTTGTGGAACTTGCCGTCGTCCACCTCGAGAAGGGTATGCAGTATCCGGCGCTGCACAGGCTTCAAGCCGTCCTCGATGTCCGGAATCGCCCGGTCCTTGATGACGTAGCTCGCGTACTCGAGGAAATTGTTGTTGAACAGCGTATTCACGTATGCCATGTCAGCTCTGTATTACGGCGCTTCCAATTTCCCGTGGTCCACGATGAACCGCGCAGATCGCGGGGACCCCACCGGCCGGCACGTTACGGATCGCGGGGACCCCACCGGCCGGCACGTTACACCAGATTCTCCATGATGTAATCACGCCGTTGCGGCGTATTCTTGCCCATGTAGAACGTCAGCGTTTCTTTGATATTTTTGATGCTCTTCACCGACACGCGCTCGAGCCTCATATCCGGACCGATGAATTGGCCGAACTCGCTCGGGGAAATCTCTCCGAGCCCTTTGAAGCGGGTGACTTCCGGCGATGCGAGCTCCTTTACTGCGGCGTCGCGCTCGCGAGGATTGTAACAGTAGCGAGTCTCTCTCTTGTTCCGGACCCGGAAGAGCGGCGTTTCGAGAATATAGATGTGCCCGGCAACGACCAGTTCCTCGAAGTAGTTGAGAAAGAAGGTGAGCAGGAGATTCCGAATATGGAAGCCGTCGTGATCGGCGTCGGTGGCGATCACGACTTTGGAGTAACGCAGGCCCTCTACCCCGTTCTCAATGCCGAGCGCCATCATCATGTTGTACAGCTCTTCGTTCTTATAGAGGTCGGCGCGCTTCCTGCCGAACACGTTCTGGGGCTTGCCGCGCAGGCTGAAGATAGCCTGGGTGTAGACGTCGCGCGAGCTTACCATGCTACCGGAAGCGCTCTGCCCCTCAGTGATGAAAATCGTAGAGTTCTCGCCCTTCGGCCCGTCCTCGAGGTGGTACTTACAGTCTTTGAGGTTCGGAATCTTCAAAGCAATTTTGCGGGCATTCTCCTTCGCATCCTTCTTGACCGCCTGCAGTTCCTTACGCAGCCGCTCGTTGGAGGCAATCTTGTCGCTGATCTTCGAAGATGCGTTGCGATTACGATGGAGAAAGTCGATCACCGCCGATTTCGTCTCGTTCACGATCCACGAACGGATCTCGGTGTTGCCGAGTTTGTTCTTTGTCTGGCTCTCAAAGACCGGATTGGTCAGTTTCACGGCGATCGCGGCGGCTACCCCTTCGCGTACGTCGACTCCGGAGTAGTTCTTTTTCGCGAACTCGTTCACACCCTTGAGAATACCTTCGCGGAACGCAGAAAGGTGCGTTCCGCCGTCGGAGGTGAACTGACCGTTGACGAAGCTGAAATAGGTTTCGCCGTAGTTGTCGGTGTGCGTAAAACTGAACTCGATATGATCGCCGCGATAGTGCGCCATCTCGTATAACGCCTCGTCGGCAACCTCCGCCCCGAGTAGATCGTATAGACCGTTCGAGCTCGTGAAGCGCTGCGTACCGGCTTCGGCTGTTTTCAGGATCAGCGTCAGCCCCGCATTCAGGTACGCATAATTCCACAGGCGCTGCTCGATGTATTCGGTGTTGAACCCGTACTCGCCGAATATCTCCGGATCAGGCTCGAACTCCACGTACGTCCCGTTCCGTTCTTTCGATGTCTTACCCTTTTTCTGTTTGACGAGAACACCACGAGAAAAACGCGCCTCGGAGTACTGGCCGTCGCGCACCGAACGTACCAAAAAATCGGACGAGAGCGCGTTGACCGCCTTGGTCCCTACCCCGTTCAATCCGACCGAAAACTGGAATACCTCGTCGTTGTACTTCGCCCCGGTGTTAATGACACTGACACACTCGATAACCTTTCCGAGCGGAATGCCTCTCCCGTAGTCACGGACAGATACACGACCGCTGCGTACGGACACCTCGATCCGCTGCCCGTGACCCATTATGTATTCATCGACTGCATTATCTATGGCTTCTTTGAGTAAGATGTAAACGCCGTCGTCCGGGTTTGTGCCGTCGCCGAGACGGCCGATGTACATACCGGTCCGCAATCGAATGTGCTCGAGCGAGCTGAGAGTCTTGATCTTGCTTTCGTCATACGTCGCGGCGGCGTGCGTGATCGACTTCGCGCTCCCGTTGCCGGCGTTCTTCCGCGTTTGGCGTACGCTCCGGCCGGCGTTTTTCGATCCGTTGCCCGTCACGGACTTCGTCCCCCGGCTCGATTGTTTCTTGCCGCCGGAATTCCCGGTCTTCTTCCCGGTTTTCCTCGTATCGCTCGTTCTCGATGCCATGTGCGTCCATAGAGTATCAAGAGTTGCCCGTCAATACAAACACTTGTCAGTGCGACTCGACGATACGACTCCGACTGCGCTACTTTTGTCACAACCCACATCCTTATCGCGGACGGAGAATGCGCCCTATGGGAGATGTAGAGCGCCCCGGCGACGGTGGTACCGGCCTCGTAACCAGAAAGAAACCGAAAGTCAAGAAGCCGGACATGTACCGCGTCATACTGCTCAACGACGATTTCACTCCCCGTGAGTTTGTCGTAGAAGTTCTCGTAACGGTCTTTCGAAAATCATCGGCCGAAGCGTACAAGATCATGATTCGTGCTCACCGCGGCGGCCACAGCACAGTGAGCGTTTATACGTACGATATCGCGGTAACCAAGGTGAATCAGGCTCGAAAGATGGCGAAGGAGGCCGACTATCCCCTCCAGTTTGCAGTGGAACCGGACAAGTAGCGAAACCGCATGCCAGGAACGACACGAAACGCTTGAGCCGATTCGACATCCGCTCGACAATAGAAGTGTGAGCGGAGAAGACGCTTGTCCGACTTCTCCTCGGGGTTGAGCATTGATCGTATACACAAGCACCGGTATGAACGTAGATCGTTACAGTACGCATGTAACGATTCCAATACTCAATTCGGCCCGAAGCTACATCAAACTCATCGTCCTGACCGCACTCGTTTTCGCGATCACGCTCTCCGGCTGTGCAACCCGCGGAACCGTACGTGAGATCGAGGATTCGCTCGCCGACTCCGAGCGTGAACGCGAGGAGGCGGCTGCCCGCATCGAAGAGCTCGAATCGGAGCTTGTCGAGCTCAGGCAGGAATCCCGGCGGGTTGCTGAGCGTATCGGTACTCTCGGCATTCGGGTTCCCGAAGCGCTCGAAACGATCGACAGAATCGCAACCGCACTACGGCACCACCGCCCCGAACGGCTGAGCTCGCGACCGGCCGCGCCACGGACTGAATATGACACGCCGCCGCGACCGGCTGAAGCGCGCCCCCCGCTACGCCACATCGAGGACTCGCCCGAACCGACCGAGGAACCCACCGAACCACCACCGGACACATTGCCTCTTCGGGAGGTTTCGGCACGCGGTGGCCATCACGAGCCGCGCCCCCCTCCGCCGTATCACCGGACCGAACGGGTGCTCGCACCACGACCGACCGTCGATCGGGAGATTTCTCGCGATCGCCACACCATTGCCGAATCGCTCAACGGACGACTCAGGATGTACGATGACCGACGCAATCCCTGGAGCGGCGACACACTCTACCCATATGTCGAGAAACTGTTTGACTCGGTCGATCCGACAGAAGATCGTGAAGATGGCGAACGCACGCTGTTCCTGGCGGTCGACATAACCCGGTCAACCGAGCACCCGCCATTCGACATGCGTGTCCTCCAACTCGAGATCGGTGACTCGGTTCGACGTTTTGCGATTGACGACGACGCCGTGCAGCGAAAGGAAGACTACGCGGAGCGTCGAGAGACAGTTCGAATACCGGCCACCGACTCCGTCCTGGCGACAATCGACTCGATTCTTCGCGGCAAGCGCGCCACGCTGACGATCGAGGGCTCGTTCGAGCGCAAGGAAATACGCATAGCCGCCTCCGAGCGCCGAGCGCTGGAGGCAATGCACGCATTTTATCACGCCGGCATCACGCCGTAGAAGTCCGTAACCCGGCGCGCGCAAACGCACACACCGGGGAACCCGGTCCGCTCTCACCCGTGAGGTCAGTTCGAGCTCGCTCCGCTACCGCTTGCGGCGAGCTCGCGCACCTGCTGCTTCTTCTGCCCCTGTTTAAAGGCGATCTTGCCGTTTCGCATATGAACGATGATCCGGTCGCCTGTAGTGAAGCGCCCCTTGAGCATTTCCATCGAAAGCGGGTCTTCGATCTCTCGTTGAATCGTTCGCCGCAACGGTCTCGCCCCATACTTAATCTCAAAGCCGGTATCGATAATATGCTCTTTTGCGCTCTTTTTGACCTCGAGGGTAATCTCTTTTTCGACCAGACGCTCCTGCACCTCCGCGAGCTCGATGTCGAGAATCTCGCGTATCTGGTCGCGGTTGAGACTGTGGAAGACCACCGTCTCATCGACACGGTTAATGAATTCAGGACGGAAGAACTTCTTCAGCTCGTTCATCGCCGAGGCACGAATCTCTCTGTACTCGAACACACTCTCGTCGGACTGCTGGAATCCGACCTGGCTGTCACGAGTAATCTCACGAGCGCCCGCGTTACTGGTCATGATCAGAATCGTATTACGGAAACTGACCTTGTGCCCGAGGTTATCCTGAAGCTCTCCCTCCTCCAGCACCTGCAGGAGGATATTGAACACGTCCGGATGTGCCTTCTCAATCTCGTCGAGCAGGATCACACTGTACGGCTTGCGACGGATTCGTTCGGTGAGAATGCCACCCTCTTCATACCCGACATAGCCGGGAGGGGCGCCGACGAGCCGCGAAACGTTGTGTTTCTCCATGAAATCGCTCATGTCGATGCGCACGAGGGCGTCCTCACTTCCGAACATGAACTCCGCGAGCGTTTTCGCGAGCAGTGTCTTCCCGACGCCCGTCGGCCCGAGAAACACGAAGCTCCCCATCGGTCGACTCGGACTAGAAAGACCGGTCCGACTACGACGGATTGCACTCGCTATAACGCTGATTGCGTCATCCTGACCGATCACGCGTTTGTGAAGTTGCCGTTCAACGTGAAGCAGCTTCTCCTGCTCGCTCTGAGCGATTCGGGCGAGCGGTATACCGGTGATATCCGAAATGACGTATTGGATATCTTCGCTATCCACTACGTTTTGTTCGGTCTTCAAGGTGACCTTCCACTCATTCCGCATTTGCTCGACCCGTGCCTTGAGCTCTCGAACCTGGTCACGAACCGCCGCGGCACGTTCATAGTTCTGGCTGTTCACCAGATTCAGTTTTTCCTGTGTGAGCCGGTCGATCTCCTTCTCGAGATCCGCGAGCTCGGTCGGTCTTACGCTATTGTGAATTCGCTTTCGGCTACCGGCCTCATCCATAAGGTCGATCGCCTTATCGGGAAGATAGCGGTCGGTTATGTAACGCCGACTGAGCATCGCGCTGACTTCGAGCGCTCCGGGGGTATAGCTGACGTTGTGATGCTCTTCGTACTGCCTCTTAATGCCCTGCAGAATTTGTATCGTCTCTTCGACGCTCGGCTCATCCACGAAAATCGTCTGGAAGCGTCGTTCGAGTGCCGCATCCTTCTCGACGTACTTCTTGTACTCGTTCAAAGTGGTTGCGCCGATGCACTGGATTTCGCCCCGCGAGAGGGCGGGCTTGAGCATATTCGAGGCATCGATCGCACCTTCGGCTCCGCCCGCTCCTATAATCGTATGAAGCTCGTCGATGAAGAGAATAACGTTACCGGCGTTCACAATCTCCTTCATGACGCGCTTCAAACGCTCCTCGAACTCACCACGGTACTTCGTACCGGCGATTAACGATGCGAGATCCAGCGTAAGCACCCGCTTGTTCAGCAACACTTCGGGGGCTCCGGCCTCGACGATGCGTGTCGCGAGCCCTTCCACTATCGCGGTCTTTCCGACTCCCGGCTCACCAATGAGCACCGGGTTGTTCTTCGATCGTCGAGCGAGTATCTGGACAACACGCTCGATTTCTCGATCGCGCCCGACGACCGGATCGAGTTTCCCCTCGGAAGCATAGTGAGTCAGATCACGAGCGAACTCATCGAGCGTCGGAGTTGTTTTCTTCTGGTTGGATGATGTGCTCGCCTTGCGCTTCTGCGCCGAAGACGACGAACGCGTTGCTCCGCCGGCCGACGCGGACGGAGAGGTTCCCGACAACTCGGCGACCACTTCGCGCAGCATATCGATGTTCACGCTATATGATTCGAGTATGCGGGCGGTTTCACCTCCATCTTCCCGACCGCAGGCGAGAAGAAGATGCTCAGTCCCGATGTACTCATGCCCGAGAAGCCGGGCTTCCTCGGCCGAATCCTCCAATACCTTCTTGCCTCGAGGCGACGGTGGCACATCGCCGAGGATGAACCCACTCTTCTTACGCGGAATAGATTTCTCGAGCTCGATCTGCATCTTGGCGGGATCGATCATGCATTTCTGAAGAGCCTGAAAGCCGAGCCCGCCACCCTCTTTGAGTAGAGCGAGCACGATATGCTCGGGGAGTAGCTGATCGGAATGGAAGCGCTTCGCCTCGTCCTGCGCAAGTATGGTCAGCACCTTCTGTGCTCGTTGTGTCAGTCCCTTGAACATAGGGTTCGTTTCCTCCCAGCGATTCCAGTCATTACTACCGGCCGCGTTGCTTCAATCTCCCGCCAAGGATCTGCCGCACGAGATTCGCGCGCTCAGCGTCCACGTCCACATCCTTCTCGTGTCCCGCCACACGTTCTAATATATGGCATTTCTGAACCTGGAACAATGAAGCCGTAACCTTCGGGAGCGCTACATCTTCGATCATTCCGGACGATACCCCGAATCGAATCTCGAGCAGGCCGGTCAAGGCCGCCTCCGCGCTTAAAGCATCCGCTTCGGTGAGCATTTCCCATGCCCGGCGAAACCGCTCTCGGGTCCGCCCGGTACAGCCTTGGAGTAGTTGTGTCCGCGCGGCTCTCTCCAAGAGTAATAACTCTCCGACCGCTCCTTCAAGCTCTCGAATCAACGCTTCCTCACTTTTTCCGAGCGACTCCTTGTTCGATATCTGATAGACATGTCCGAGACTCTCCGATTGACTCGAGAGAAACCCTTTCACGCGAAATCGATCGAACAGCAGCTCTCCGAAAACCCGATGGATCGCTTCCATCGCCGCGAGACCCGGCAAGTGCATAAGCACACTTGACCGTAGACCGGTCCCGCAGTTGTCGACCTCGGCTGTGAGGTATCCGAACTCCATGTTGACGGCGAATCGCAGTTCATTCTCCAGCGGCGTTTCGACTTCCTTCGCATCGGCGAATGCGGATTGCAGATCGAATCCGCTCCGCAGTCCCGTCAGGTGGAAATGGTCGTGCGTGTTCACGCTCAGCAGCGCCTGTTCATCGGCGCGGGCAATAAACAGAAAGGGGCGAGCGGGTGCGTCAATCGAAGCGAGAAGATTGCGCTCACGGAGGAGATGACGCTGCTGCGCGGGCAGTATATCCATATCAACGGTGTACCAAGCCGGATACGGAAAGCACTGCTCAAGGACGGGAGTAACGATGCTCTCAAACTCCGCCTGTTCTTCATCGCTCATCTTGCCTGGGAATGCTGAGTCGGCGAGATTTCTTGCCAGGCGGACCCGAGAAGAGAGTACGACATCGTGTTCAGGTCCCGGCTTGCTGAACCATCCCCCTTCCCTGTCAAATGCGGGAAGCGGCGCGTTCATATCTCTGCTTCGCTGGCGGTTTGATCCATGCGAGCGAGTCGATCGCGAATCCGGGCGGCGGTCTCGAAGTCTTCGTCGGCCACGGCCGATCTCAGCTCGTTCTTCAAGTTCTCACGATCGACAATCAGCGTGCGGAAGGTTTGCAACGAGCGCGGAAGTCGTCCTTGGTGCTGTGTGAGTTTCCCCGAGCAGCCGATCAGGCGAGCAACACTTACCGCGAACGCCGAATAACACTCCGGACACCCCACCTGTCTCGACCGGCGCACTTCAATGCTCGTCGTGCCACAGCGGGCGCACTCCTCCGCCTCCCGGGTACGACGGTCGACCGACCGGCCGGACAACAGCGTGGAATACAGCTCGTTGACATTGGCTTCTCGACGTGGTTCCGGGTGAATCCCGCGCTCGCGGGCACACACATCACAGAGGTGCACTACGTGATGCTTACCGCCGGCGGTATGCCGGATCTCAATCACACCCTCACTCACACCGCAGCCCATACAAACCATATGTTCAAGGATACCAGACCGACTACACTTTTTCAGCCTGTGCTGAGTAGTTACAGGAGAAATCGATTTCGATTACTCGGCGAACTGTGGCTCCCGATCACGATCCGCAGCCCTGATCTCACCGGCAAACACCGCGTCGAGTCGGACATTGATACTCCGTGCCGGTCGACCTTCGAAATCGAAGTAGCTGTTGAACGGTCTCGCCAGGCGCGGTGATACGTCGTCAAGCGCCGACTGCGACACAGCGATACCTCCCGGCATCGCGGCTTTCTTCTCCAGATGAGCAGCGTAGTTGATAACATCGGACACTATCGCCCCGGTATCGCTCGCGTACCGAACCGGTCCCGAATCGATCCCGATTCGGAACTGGATTTCGTCGTCGATCGGCAAGTCGGGTCTCGTGTTAAGAATCGGCATCGAGAGCTGAATATCGAGAGCAAAGCGGATGGCACGACTCTCGTGCTCTTTGAAGGCGAGCGCGATGATTCCACCATCTCCGTTCCAGCTCCAGATCCGTGCGTTGTGTGTCCTCAGCTTCTCCTTGATGAACTGCCGGAACAGAAAATAGACCTTCCGCATTCTCCGAAGACCGTGTTTCCTCACAAGCGCCGAACTGCCGGCCAGATCCACGCTACAGATACTGATCGGATACTCACGTCCTTCACGTAACGATCCCCAATTCGGCATCTCCACCGGATCGTCTTTCTGCCGAATGAGCCGCCTGCGCTCGAAATCGTAGACGAGACCACCTCGTGTCAATCCTTCGAGAAATGGCTCGATGTCGTCGACGTATACCGGTCTTCCGAGAAGTTTCGATCCATCGGTTTCGACAAGCAGTTGGATGAGCGCGCGTATGTGCTCGTTCTTCCTGCACTGAGCAACCAGGCACTCCGCCGCCGAGCGCGAGGGCATGGTCACGTGACGCTCGGCATTCAGTAAGCGATATACATCAAATTCGCCGAGCACGAGCCTCCCGAGCTCATCGATCTGCTCGGATTTGAAGTTCCGCGCCAGCAGCTCTATGAGGTCCTTCTTAAGCGCTACATCCAACATGGCTATACTTCACATTATGTGGGACACACGCGTCGCCGTCCAGCCCCTGTTCCACGGGTCTCAGAATGATTCCTCACCGTCAATACAGTCGCTTCCCTCGACGATCTCCTCGAGCCGTCGCACTATATCGACGAGCGCAAGCGTATCCAGCGCACAGTATTCCCTCAACGCGTTCGCAACCTTCTCGCGTCCAGGAGAAGCGGGAAGACCCCGATAGTCGTAGTACCACGTGAGACTCGCTTCCCGCCCATCTGCGATCTCGAGATGCTCGTAGTCGGCCCCGGTGACCGCGGGGAACACCGCCTTTAAGCCGGTTCGACCCTGCTGAGCCGGTTCATAGAGCATGAAGCGTACGAACGGTTCCTGAATATCGACGAGCCGATCGGCGGCGTTTCGCAATTCGGTCGAGAACCGTTCACTCCGCCGGGCGAGGAGATGCAGAACGCGCCGTTCGAACGAGGCGGAAAACGCCAACACGCTTTCCGCCTCGTTCAGGGCATGTACGAGTGCTTCCGTAAGCTCACGAGTCGAGTCACGGAACTCCGACAGATCGTCGGCGATGACCCCCCGGTGCGAAACAGGCCCGTTCGGCGCATCCTGCCGATGGACAGAGAACTGCACGGGTACATGCTCCCAAGGGCGAACTCCCTTGACCGGCGGTACAGCTGCGCTCACTGTCTCGAAATCGAGAAAGACACGGGGAAACCGGCACCGTGCGACGAATTGCCGGAGCGCATCGCAGTCGACATGGCGGCGGCGCTCGCGCACCGCCTGGACCTGGAGCTTCTGCCTCCGCCCCGGAAGACGCGACAGGGGCACACTGGGGAGATCGGCAAATCCCTCGCGCTCGAGCTCCCTGATCAGTCCGTGACCGAGAAAGAGCGTGTGTATTCCGATATCTATAGCGCTCGGTTGCGAACGGGAGTCGCTCGACCTGTGCTCATACTCCCGCTCGTACTCCCCATGGAGCCTCGAGCATACCGGGCAGCGGTCGCGCCGATCGCACGGCTCGGGAGGATGTTGCTGCTCGATCAATTCGGTCAGACGCGCGATACGATTGCGAACCGACTTCACCCCGCCGCTGATCTGTTTCCGGCACTCATCCTCTACAAGTAATTCCGCCGGATCCAGCAAGTCGCCGCGTACGTAGCTCTTCGCCAGGCGCACTACCGCGCCACCGCGAGCGTTGTAACCGGCTTCCCGTAGAATCACGGTCTGAAACCGGAGCAGCTCCAGCGACTTCGGTTTCACCCCCGTGTACGGTTGCACGACGATCGGGCGAACCGATTCGTCCGGCCGGCGTTCGAGCATATCGACAACAGCCACGCACGCGAGCGCTTGGACCCTCACATTGAAGGAACAGTCGGTTCTTGAGGCGTAATGCTGCTGTGCAATCCGGCGAACG
>SLIN01000274.1 GCA_007135605.1 Spirochaetales bacterium
CGCCGGCGATCGCGTAGAGCTCCTCGTGGAAGCTGCCGCCAACCGGATGTTCGGCGCATTCGCCCTCGAGCCGGAGTACCGCCTCCGCGAGGCGCACCTCGCACTTTTCGATCGCGATCTCCGGCAGATCGTGCTCGATCTCGACTACCTGTTCGATCTCGCCGGGGGGCTGGAGGCCGACTCAACGCGCGCGCGCCGGATTCTCGCCGGACTCAACGACGCGGCGAACGTCTGGGCCGACGGCGCAGGCCGCGAACAGGTGCGCGCGATCGCCGCCGACCTGCTCGCAAAACCGGCGAACGCGAGTGCGCTCACCGCGTGGTCGGTCGGTCATGCGCACCTCGACCTCGGCTGGCTCTGGCCCGTGCGAGAGACACGCCGCAAGGGTGGACGCACCTTCGCTACCCAGCTGCGGCTGATCGAGGAGTACCCCGAGTACATATTCGGCGCGAGCCAGCCGCAACTCTTCGAGTGGATGAAGCACGACTACCCCGCGCTGTACGAGGAGATTCGGGAGGCGGTCGCCGCCGGCCGGATCGAGCCGCAGGGGGCGATGTGGGTGGAACCGGACATGAACCTGACCTCCGGGGAGTCGCTCGTGCGGCAATGCCTGTACGGGAAACGCTTCTTCCGGGAGGAGTTCGGCGTCGATGTCCGGCATCTCTGGCTCCCCGATGTGTTCGGCTATTCGGCGGCGCTCCCGCAAATTCTCCGCCGCTGCGGCGTCGATGTCTTCATGACCCAGAAGATCTCGTGGAACGAGATGAACACCTTCCCCCACCACACCTTCGTCTGGGAGGGAATCGACGGCTCGCGCGTGCGCTCGCACTTTCTTCCGGCCAACTCGTACAACTTCGAGAATTACCCGTCGCGACTCGTTGCCGCCGAACGGCGTTTTGCCGAGGGCGAGCGGCTCGATGACTTTCTGAACCTCTACGGCGTCGGTGACGGCGGCGGCGGGCCGTCGCGCGAGCATATCGAGCGCGGTCTGCGCAGTCGGGACACCGAGGGTGTCCCACGCTTCCGGTTTGCGCATTCCGAGGAGTACTTCGAGGGTCTCCGCGCGGTGCCGGAGGAGCAGCTGCCGCTCTGGCGCGGCGAGCTGTACCTCGAGCTGCACCGCGGAACCTACACCACGCAGGCGCTCATGAAACGCTACAATCGTCGTCTCGAGCACCTTCTCCACGATGTCGAGCTTCTCGCGGTGCTTGCCGGCCACGAAACGATCGATGTCGAGGCGATCTGGAAGGAAACTCTGCTTAACCAGTTTCACGATATCCTCCCCGGTTCTTCGATCGAGTGGGTGTACCGCGATGCGCACGCCGAATCGGAACGCAATATCGCGACGCTCGAGTCGATGCGCGAGCACCTTCTGAGAGAGATTCTCGGTGATGATGATGGGCGCGCGGCGGTTGGCCGCTCCGGCGAGGCCGGCGCGGGTGCGCGCGGCGGGGCGACCGCGAGAACATCGCCGGAGGGCAGCGGCGCCGGCGGCGAGGTGCCGGCGGTTCGCGAGCTTTCCCCGGCCGGCGAGCCGGTCGAAGCCGGCGCCGCCGGCGTGGCTCTCTTCAACCCCCTCGCGTGGGATCGCGAGATCGTGCTCAGCGTCGATAGTGCCGCACACCGGGGAGAGGGCGGCGAGCACACCGCCGCCGACCGGGACTCCGCCGGAGCCGGGGCTCGATCGGGAGCAGGCGCGGCTCCGCCTGCCCGAGGCCGAAAGGTGCGTATACCCTCGACCGGATTCGCCCGCATCTCTGCCGAGGAGCTTGTCGCCCCGGACGAGGGCGCCGAGACCGGCGAGGTGCAGGCGAGCGCCACCGGTCTCGAGAATGCCCTCGTTCGGGTGTCACTCGCCGGGGACGGGAGCATCACATCAATCTACAGAAAAGACCTCGACCGCGAGTATCTCGCCGGAGGAGCAAATATCTTCCTGCTATGGGAGGATTATCCGTATTCGTGGGATGCCTGGGACATCAGTCATTACTATCGCGAGACCACTCCGCAGCGCGCGCAGCTCGTCGACTGTGTGGTCGAGAGTGAAAGCGGTCTGCTCGGCAGCGTTCGTCTCGGATTCGAGGTCGGCAATTCGCGGCTCGTGCAGCTGCTCTCGCTCGAGGCGGGGTCGCCGGTTCTGCGCGCCGACTGCCGCGTAGACTGGCGCGAAGAGCACAAGCACCTGCGGGTGGCGGCGGAAACGGCAATTGCCGCACCGGCGGCTCGCTACGAGATCCAGTACGGAACGGTGGAACGTCCGACGCACGAAAATACGTCGTGGGAACAGGCCCAGTTCGAGGTGTCGGCGCAGCGCTTCGCCGATCTCTCCCGACCCGATGCCGGATTTGCGATTCTCAACGACTGCAAGTACGGCCACCGAATCCGCGGCGGGGACGTCGAGCTTACCCTGCTGCGAAGCCCGAAATCGCCCGATCCCGGCGCCGACATCCGCGAGCACGCGTTCGCCTTCGCCTATATGCCGCACGGCGGCGAGCGTGACCGGAGCGCCGTGCTTCGCGCGGCACACGAGCTGAACGCGCCGGTGGTGGCGATGCCGGTCGGCACGGATCGCGGACACGCCGGCGGCCGTGCGGCCGCAACGCCGCAGCGACTACCGTCACCGGCCGCCGACGGCTCCTATTTCTCGGTCTCGAACGAAGCGGTGAAGCTCGAAGCAGTCAAGCCCGCCGAGGACGGTGACGGCGTCATAGTTCGCCTCTACGAGACCCTGGGAAGCGAAGCGGAGACCGAGCTTCACGTGCCGGCGACCTTCACCGAGGCGATCGCGACCAACCTGCTGGAAGAGGGAGACCAGGCGCTTACGCTCGACGGCGGTCGGATTGTGCTCCGATTCGCGCCGTTCGAGATTCGGACGATCCGGTTGCGGTAAGCAGGCGATGTGCGGTGCCCGGCGTCCCGGGTGGGCGCCGGGCGGTGGGCGGCGTCGGTCGCGTGCACGACGACCTGCGAAC
>SLIN01000319.1 GCA_007135605.1 Spirochaetales bacterium
CCGACGGTCGCTCGGCCGCCTCCACCGCCGCCTCGGTCGCCGCGAAGCTCTCCTCGTACCGGAGGAAGGTACGCTCGAGGAGGCTCAGGTTATAGAGCGCCACCGATTCGAGGCTCCGGCGTCCCTGCTCGCCGGCAAGCGCCACCGCCTCGCGATACGCCTCGCGCGAGCGCTCGTAGTCGTACAGATCCGCATAGAGCGTGCCGAGGGTCATCTTCAGCCCCGCCTCCGGGCCGATGCGCTCGAGGGCATCCTCCAGCACCTCCGCTCCGCGAGCGGAGTTCTGCGTCTTGAAATAGGTCCACCCGGCGTCGCCGGCGATTGCCGCACTGTCGGGCTCGAGCTCGAGAAGCCGCTCGTAGTACTCGAGCGCCTCGGCGTCGCGATTGAGCCTGCCGAGCGTGTCGGCGATCCGGTGCAACAGCGTACTGTCGTCGGGATGCCCTGCCTGCGCGCGGCGCAACTCGCCCAGCGCCCGCTCGTAGAGCTCGCGCTCAAAGAAAACGTCTGCTGCCAGGAGCGCGAAATCTACCTCTTCGGGATAGCGGTCGCGAGCCTCCCCGAGCAGCTCCAACGCCCGCTCGTAGCGTTCGGTGAGAATCGCCTCGCGCGCCTGCGAACGGTACCACTGCGCATCGCGATCGGGGTCATCCGCGGCGGCGGCCGAGCTGAGAAGAAGCAGGTTGATGATGATAATAACCGCCGCGCCGGCGGCGACTCCCTTCGGTCGAACCGTCATATGCGCACGTTGAACGCCCTCGGATCGAGCGCGGCGAGCAGCCTGCGCCGGGTGTTGAGCCGGGCCGGCAGCGATGCACGAAACTCGCGCCACGCCTCCACTCCGTCACGGAGGGCGGCTTCGTCGTAGCGCGGCGCGAACACACTTCGCAGGTACTGACCGGACACCGTCTCGACCTCCAGGCCTCGCGCGGCGCACGTGCGGGCAAAATCCATTCTCGACTCCCCGCGGGCGCGGGTCAGTCCGAACGCCGCACAGCCGACAAGCGCGTGCCGGTAGAGCGCGGCCATCCGCGTTCGCGGATCGGAGGCAATCCCGAAGGTGAGAAGCGGACCTACGCGAATGCCGGCCATCAACAGCAGATAGAGCGCCGGGAGGATGGTGTACCAGAGCGCGGCGACGCGACGAGCGTAGCCGACCGCCCGCGCGAGCGTTCCCCGAAGCCCGTCGTCGGCAGTCCCGTCGGCGCGGCGCTCATCACCATCCATCTCCTCCAGATAGTCGCGGTGCTCGAGAATCTCCTCGAGCAGCCCGGCAACTTCCTCCCGGTCGGGCGGGGGGGCGCGCTCGAACTCCTCGTCGGGATGCAGCGTGGTACTCGTCGGGTCGAATTCGATCCACCCGTAGTCGGGTATATAGACTTCCACCCAGGCGTGTGCGGTATCCGCGCGCACCGTATAGAAGTTCAGCACTTCGTGCGCCGGGTCGACGATAAAGCCGACGGCTACGCGTGCCGGGACGCCGAGGCTGCGCGCCATGAGCGCCATACCGTAGGCGAAGTACGTGCAGTAGCCGCGCCGTACGTCGAAGAGGAAATGGTGAAGCTGATCGCCGCCCGGTGCGACTCCGGGAGAGAGGCTGTAGAAGAACTCATCGTGAAACCACTCCTCGATTGCCTGCGCGGCTTCGTAGGCGCTCTCCTCGCCGCCGGCGACCTCGCGGGCGAGCTCGGCGATACGCCGGTCATCGCCGTAGTCGGTGTAGTGCTCGTATACCTCCTCCGGCAACGCTTCGGGGTCGGGCCCGCCCATGCGCCGCAGCTGCGGCGGGAAAGCGGTCGAGATCTCGCTTTCGACCTCGTAAACCCGGGAGAAGCTCGAATCGTCCCACGTGCGATACGGGATAATGCGCACCGGCTCGGGGAGAGCAAAGAGCGCGTCGGGGTTGAAGTTGACGAGGTACAGCTCCTGTCTCACGCGCTCGCGGGCGAAGTAATCGCCGGTGGTCAGCTCGCGGCGGCTGTCACCGACGGTGCGGGCGGCGTCCCCCTCGGTGAGCGCGCCATCGGGAGCGCTGTGGTCGCGGTGAAAACCGTCCGATTCGGAGTAGCCGTCGAGAACGGCGGTTCGCAGCAGCTGCCGCCGCGCACGCCCCTCGCGACGAAAGAGGAGCACGAGCTCGTCGCTCATGCGAATGCTGCTCTCCAGCTCGAGCAGTTCGGCGAACTCGAAGCTGAACATCGCCGGGCGGATGAGCCCGCCGCCGGCGCGCGTTGCCTGCTCGCGGTAGTGCTGCCAGAACGCGCCGAAGAGCAGCAGCGCGAGCAGGATCATCGGTACGGCCGCCGCGCTCTCGCGCACGAGCCGGGAAAGCGCAGGCTGTCGGCCGGCCGACACTGCGACATTCGTCGAAACGCGCATGCGGCGGCGCGTGTACACGACCAGAATCGCCGCCTCCACGAGCGCGGTCGCCGCGACGGCGAGCGCGGCCCACGCAGGGTGCGGATAGAGCGTCAGGCCGTAGTCGTCCTGATTCCAGAAGAGCACGAAAAGGAGCACCGCGCGAGCGGCGACCTCCCAGACGACCACCGGCTCGTTCCGCTCGACAAGCCACGTGAAGATGGGCACGAGATACAGCAGCGGCAGCGCCGGCCAGAAAAGCGTCTCGAACAGCAGCGGCAACCGTTCGGCAACGCCCCCTGCAACGAGTGCGAGCGCACTGAGAACGCCGTCCACCAGCAGGCGGAGAAGCCACGGCGCGGCGAACAGCACGAGCGGCGCCACGGACCGCCGCAGCCGGGCGCGCGCGAGCGCCAACCCGCCGATCATCGCCACGGCGATCGTTACCAGGAGTGCCGGCACGCCGAATATCGAGCTGATATGCCGATGGTAGTGAACGCCGAGCAGCACGAAAGCGCCGGCGCGGAGAATCTGGAGAGTCACATAGCGGCGGATGCTAAACCAGTTCGACATAGGCGTTCCGCGAGAGCGACGATTGTATGTTCAGC
>SLIN01000101.1 GCA_007135605.1 Spirochaetales bacterium
CGGGAGTTTCAGCTGCCCGGCGACCGGGAGGAGATGAAGTACCGGACCTCGAATGTGGCGCTGGAGATGTTGCGGAGTCGGCTTCTGGTGCGGGCTCCGGGAGTCGCGGGCCGGTCGTGATTCTCCGGAGATGCTGAGCGATGGATGATCGCGTGCTCGAGGTGGTGAACAGAAGTAACCAGCGCGGTGGGCGCATGTTGAGCGTGGTGGACCTCATCGATGCGGGTACCCTTACGCTCGAACAGGCTGCGGTTCTTACCGCGCGCATCGAGGCGGGCTCGTCGGTACTCGTCGGCGCCAATCCCGGGGGAGCCGGAAAAACTGCGGTTATGGGCGCCGTGGTGACGATGCTGCCTCCGGGAGAGTCGATTCATGTCACCCACACGGGACGCGGCTTCGCCTTTGGCGGCGCAGGACGATCCGAGACGTGGCGGAACGCCGGGTCGGGGGATTGCCTGGTCGCCTACGAGATCAGCCCCGGCTCCTATGAGGCATATATCCGGGATGAGGATGTGCGCGTGTTTCTCGAGCGAGGCCTTGCCGGCGCTCGGCTCATCACCAATCTCCACGCGGATACCCTTGAACAAGCGCGCGATCAGATCGTCGGCGACAACGGTGCAACGCCGGCCGAATTCAACGCGTTCGACACGTTCGTACCCATAACTGTAACCGGCGGATCGGGCGGTCTCTCGCGGGTTGTCGAGCAGATCGACTACCGGGAGGGGAATGGTTGGTCGTGGTACGGCCGCTCGCCGGCGCTCTCAGGTCGCGGCGGTGAGATTGCCGCGTTCCTCGAGGGGTTGGTGGCTGACCGCACTCGCCGCATCGAAGAGGTGCGCCGGCGCTGGCTCGAATTCGTCAACGGATAACCCCACTCCTAAAAGCTCCCGGCGCCGAGACTGAGCGAGAGATTGAGCGTTACGAGCGGTCCGTCGTCGGGAAAACCGCCGTCTTCGCCGGGGAAGCGCGTGGCGGGGTTTCCGAACTCGGTTCCCGGTGCGCCGAATGTAAAGGTCGCTCCAGCGGAGATTCGCATGCGGTTCAGGAAGCTGTAGGAGATCGTCGGCGATACAAGGCCGGAGAAATCTGTCAGATTGGCCAGTCCGAAGGCCGAAACCCCGAAGCCGCTGCCGGCGATTTCGGAGAGGCCGGCGGTCGCGCCGACATAGTGCCGTCCGGTGGTCAGCGGAGCGAGATCCGCGAGTGCGATGGTGGGATCGTCCGGATCGACGAGCTCCGCCCCGGGAGGAGCCGGCACAATCCCGGCCTGCTGCAGCGCGACGAGGGTGGCGATCTGCAGCAGCGTTTCATCGGCATGGGCCAGCTCGATATCGGCGTACCCATCACCATTGTAGAGATACTGCCCGGCGAGGAGCACGCTTCCGAGTCGCTCGAAGTCGTCGAACCAGCGAAGGCCGGCGGTGGCGCTCGGAACGAGCGCATCCTCGACCCGGTACGTTTCGTACGGTGGTACCGATCCTTCCTCACGCTCGCGCAGAAACGTACGGTCGCTCCCCCAGGAGAGCACGCCCTCGGCGAAGAGATCGACCTCGCCGATCGATCGCCTTAGGGTCAGGATGCCGCGAGGCGCGCGGTCGCGCTGGTAGTAGGCGCCGATACCGAGCTCATTTCCCGCGACCTCCAGTATGAGTTTCGGGGCGACGGCTACGTCGAGCGGCTCGGCTGCATCGGGAATGATCAGGTAGAGGTAAGCGCTGTGCGATCCGAACGGATAGAGCGTCCGTAGACTGATCGGTCCCTCGAGGTCTGCTTCCGGGTCCTGCGGGTCGATCGAGGTGAGATTGAGCACGTCGGCCGGGCTGAAGAAGTAGCCGACGCCCCAGTTGATGGTGTGTTTGCCGAACCGGAAGAAAAGTCGGTCTTCCCACGGAAAGTCGGCGAACAGCTCGAAAACCGAGATATCGAAATCGCCGGCGTCGGCCGCCGCGCCTTCCCCGAACGCCTCTATGAGTTCGTCGACCTCGTCCGGCTCGAGATCGAGCGCATCGGCGACTCCGCCGAGCGCCTCCGGACTGACCGCGACGGGGTCGAATGCGCCGCCGGCCTGTCCGCCGCGGATGCGGAAGGAGCCGAATACCCGGTAATCGCGCTCGGGTCGCACATCGAACCGGAGGTCCGCGCCGACCGACGGGGTAAGGCTTGTCGAGTCCGGTTCGCCGAGCCCGCGAGTATACGGGTCGATCCAGGTCCAGTTCGCATCGGCGGATCCGATGAAGCGCCCGCTCCACTCCACACCGTCGGTGAGAAGCGGGTCGTCTTCGGTCCGGATGTCGTCTTCGGCGTCTTCCTCATCGAAGTCGTCGAACATGTCGTCGGTTTCGAAGAGGTCGGCGAACTCGTCAAACGGGTCGGCGTCGTCGTCCGGGGCATCGTCGCCGCGTCGTTCGGTATCCCGGTCCGGGTCATCGTCGGACTCGTCGCCGTCGGAGACCCCGGTGTCCCGGTCGGCCCGATCCTCCTCCGGCGCTTCGGCGTCCTCGGTCGCGTCGTCCGAATCCGGTGCGTCCTCGTCCTCGAAGTCGCCGAACGGGTCGATGAACTCATCCTCCGGGAAGTCGCTTTCGTCCGCCTCGTCGTTCTCGGCGTTCGCCGGCAGAGCCACCGCGCACATTAGAGCGATCGCGAGCGCGAGAAGCGCGATCGTGCCGGGGCGCGGTCGGTCGTTGGGGCGGGCCGGCGTACCGGAGGGCGTCGGCCCGCCGGGAATCGCCGACCGCGCGCAAAATGACGGCCCACCGGAACGCCCCGGCAACGCGCGAAGCGCCGGCCCGCCGGGAATCGCCGGCCTCCCAACGTGCGCACGCCCGCCTCGGCGCTGCCTAACGATTGACGCGTTCGAGATACGCACGGGTGAACACCGAGTCGGGGAGGGGGGAGACACTCGGATCGCGCAGCGTGATCTGAGTCCGTTCGCCTTCGTTGATATTGTCGACGATCA
>SLIN01000255.1 GCA_007135605.1 Spirochaetales bacterium
ACGAATACGACTACACCTCCCGGCTTGATGATCCCCCGTCCCTCGTACTCGAGGTCGACTACTTCCTGCCGCTCGTAACTCTTCCTGCGCTTGGACACGCCGGTCACTATAGCCAATACGCAACGCCGACGGGAACCGTATGCGCCGCAGCTGCACGGTAGGACGACAGTGAAAAGGCGTACGCATGGCGCATTGCCGCGGCGCTCGGCGGGAGAGAGCGGAGTGCAAATCGTACCGTCAGAAAAACAGCCTGCGATTGCTGTTTTTCTTGAAAATAGGCTTTTGCCGTATTCGCCATTCTCGTAGTATCCTGTGCATCCAGGCTTGATGAAAGCGACGGTGTCGGAGTCATTTTCCGGCATATCGGGTCCCGGTGGGGCCGAAGACGCGAGAATTCACGAGAGAGGAAAGGAAGGTTTCCAATGAAGGCACTGAAATACGCGCTTACCGTCACAGCGTTACTGCTGTTTGTCGTTGCGTGCGCCACCCCTCCGGAGGATGATCCGGTTGACGTTATCCCCGACGAGCTCCCTCAGCTGCGAGCACAGGCGCAGGATATGCAGTCGACGATCGCACAGTACGGACTGGACGACTACGAGCAAGACGAGTTCGCATTAGGCGTCGCCGCATACGAGCGAGGAGAAGCGATGCTCGAAGAGGATCCGCCTGGTGCGGTTGAAGATTACGAACAGGCTATCGGCCACTTTGAGGTGGTCATTGAGCGCGGCTTCGGTGCGCTGCTCGTGGACCGGCAGAGTGAGGTCGAAGGAGCGCGACAAGCGGCGATAGACGCACGCGCACCGACCGCCGTTGCGCCCGAATTCGACGAAGCGGAGGAAGTACTCGCTCAGGCGATCGAGCTGCGAGAGGCCGGCTCATACGAGGAATCGTATGCGTCCTTCGCCGATGCGGAAGAGCGCTTCGATACAAGCCGACAAACGGCCGAACGGCTCCGCGAGGATGCGGTCGCCCGGCAGAGTGAGGTCGAAGCGGTGCGACAGTCGGCTATAGACGCGCGTGCGCCGAGTGCCGCCACATCCGAGTTCGAGGCAGCCGAAGAGCTATTCGCACAGGCGAGCGAGCTGCTGGAGGAAGGGGCTTACGAGGAATCGATTGCGTCCTTCGACGATGCCGAAGAGCGATTCGATGCAAGCCGACAAACGGCGGAACGGCGCCGCGACGAGGCGAGGGCCGCTCTCGACCGGCTCGAAGAGCGTTTCAGCGAGACCGAAACGCGTGCATCCGAACTCGAGCGCGAGCTCGAGGAGGAAGAACGAGCACTCGAGGAAGCCGAAGAGGAAGAGGAATAGGGGGCGACCATGAAGTCATTACGAATAGCGATAATTGCAGGGCTTGCCGCCCTGGTGGCGGCCGCACCGCTCGTTGCGCAGAATCTGCTGGACAACGAGGAATACCGTCGAGCGCAGGAACTCAGAGCACAGGCCGAGGAGGCGTTCGAAGAGGGTGAATACGATCGCGCGATAGAGCTCGCCGACGAAGCCGACTACTATATCGAGCGTGCCCGCGAGGTTGGCTTACGGCGCCGGGACGGCTTTCGCGCGGCCAACGCTCGCACGTTGGCACAACGTCGTCTCGATCTCGTCGACGGCTTCGACGCGGAAACGCACTTTCCCGACGAGTACGGTGAGGCGGTGGCCCGCTTCGACGACGGCCAATCGCTCTACGATGAAGAAGAATACGTTGACTCACGGGAGTCGTTTCTCTCTGTGCTCGATGTGCTCGATGACGATATCGTTGCGGAACTCCGCGACATCGCTCGCCGCCTAGCACAGGCGGAAGAAGAGGCACGAGTTGCCGAAGAGGAGGATGTTCGGCCGACTGAAGAACCGGAACCGGAGCCGGAGCCCCAGATCGAACTACCGGAATACTACGTTGTTCGACTCATTCCCGAGCGTCGTGACAGCTTCTGGAGAATCGCAGAGTACGAGTTCGTCTATGATGATCCGTGGGAGTGGCCGAGGCTCTATGAAGCCAATCGCGATATACTCCGCGATCCGGACAACCCCGACCTGATCCATCCCGGAATGCAGTTCCGCATTCCGAGCCTCGACGATGAAGAGCGAGACGGTGTCTGGCGGGACGGAGAGATTATCCGCGACTGAGAGCGGCTGATATCGTCCGAATACCGGTGTGTGGGGGCAGGCGCGAGCCGTGCCCCCGCGCTCGCCTCCTTCACCGGGAAGGATTCTACGCGCCGAAGTCCCTGAGCACTCCCGCCGATTCGTGAAGGCCTGCGCTTTCGGCGAACTGCAGCGGCGTCCAGATCGTTCCGTCTATTCGTACACGTTGCTCGACACGGGCCCCGGCACTCGCAAGCAAACGGACGACTTCGGCGGGGTCATACCCATGATCGGCACCGAGGGCGAGCGCGGTCGCGAGTGGACTGAGCAGGCGCCCTTCGTAGACAACGGTGATTGAAGCATCGCTTCCCGCATCCAGTAGCCGTCCGATGAGCTCGGTTTCCACGTATCCGTTCTCTATTCCAATGATGATCGGCAATGCGAGTGCGGTTACGCGCATCTCGCCGGTTTCCATCACAATATCGGGGGTCGCGCCGGCATCGAGCAGGAGGTCGACAATCGGGTAGTCGACACTGTCGCGAAACAGCCCGGAGAGAATAACGCTCGACAGGGGGGTCAGGCTCGAATCGGGTGCATCGGCGGAGCCGAATACCGTGTCCGGGTCGGCACCGGCGTTGAGCAGCAGCTCAACGATCTCCAGATCGGGATCAAATGCCGCCATGAGCTCGTCAATACGGAGACCGGCACCGAACGCGACCGACAGCACGTCGTATTCACCGGCTATCGTGGCGTTGGGATCGCCACCGGTGCGAAGGTACTCCTCGACGACCTGCGCATCGCTCCGGCGGATCGCCTGTACAAGCATCTCGTCGCTGATCGTCGGCTCGAGACGCTTCAGCTCCACCGATATCTCTTCGTCGAGTTCCGGCTCGAATGTCACCTCAATCTCTTCGGTCTCATAGCCCTGTCTCCGTATCGTCAGCTTGACCGTCTCTCCCGGCTCGAAGAGCGAGGAGAATATCTCCGATCCTATCGCCAGTCCGTCGAGAAGCACCTCGGCATCCGGTGGATCGGTAACAACGCGCAAGCGGGACAAGTCACTTCCCGGCGGTTCGGGCGACCGTTCGTCGACGCTGAGCAACGGACGCTCGGCAAGCTCCCGCACACCGGAGATCCTGCCGGGATCGGCACTGCGAACTTCCGGCTGTGTCGCGCTCATGCGCCCGCGGGCGTATCGAAGCAAGGCACCGATCTCCTCGACCTGCTCCGGCTCAGGACGTTCGGCCGTACCGTATCGGGCGAGCTCATCGCGCATATCGCGGAGAATTTCGGTCGTCGTCTTCACATCCTCCGGCCGGATAGCAACCTCACCGTCGGCGTCCACGAACACCGCGGTTTCGGAAATCTCCTCGATCACCGACAGCAGCTCCTCCACATCGGTAAGCTCGGACAGCTCCTCCGGATCGATTCCGCTCGGAAGTACCCGCACCCGTCCCTCGGCAACGCTTACAAGCGTTTCGCCCGTTTGCTCGCGCGATACCATGAACCCCGTGGCTCCCGTATTCACGACGCTGCTGTCGGTGGTGACCCTGACTCGCCGGGCCGTGTTCTGAGGGTCACGGCGTACGATCACGCTGCCGTCGATCAGGTGTAGCATGAGTCCGGGACGGCCGTCCCGTGCCAGCCGAGTGCGCACCTCGGCGCTCGCCGGTCCGTCTATTCGGAGGAGAGCGGCGTCGGCGTACTGCAGCTCAGCAACAGCTCCCGCCGGCACCCGGACTACGTCGCCGGAGGCGGCACGCTCGCCGACCTCGAACGAGAGTCGCTCCTCGTCGCGTTCGAGCTCGATCGCCCCGAAAGCAAAGCGCAGAAACGGTTCTTCGTAAGCCGCTCCGGATGCGGGCTCTTCGACCGCCGGCTCGACATCATCCGGCTCCTCCGGCCGCGCGAGAAAGCGTTCGCAACCGACCACAATCAGCGCAAGCGCGACACCGGCCAGCCCGACATAGAAGATCCGGTGCTGTATCCTGCCGATTCCGGTACGCCGGGATTCGCCTGTCGGAGGCGTGGAGAAATCACTACTATGCCGCATGGTATTGCCTCAATCTGTTACGGTAATCCGGCTTCCGGATTTTCTGTACCTGTATGTGCGAGCTCGAGAGCGTTCGGGTGATAGCCCGGTATCCGGTCACGATGGAACAGTATATCGCGCTCATAGTCGAATTCTATGCGATCGCTCGCGATCGGCTCGGTGTAGTTGCTTCATTCGGCGTGGTCGGCACGCGCGATACAACATCGTCGCCGAATCGTGGCTGCCGCATCGGCGATAAACGCCACGTCTTCGGTTTCCGGGTCACGCCCCTCCAGGCCGAGCACGGCCACCGCACTCCTCCCGAAGAGTACTCACGAAACGGCGTGCCGCCTGCCACGGCCCCATCGTATGCGAGGAGCTCGGACCGACTCCGGTTTTGATTATCTCGAATACACTGACTCGCTCGGTCGGATAGCGTCCCACGATCAGCCGGCGTTGTCGTGGTGCTCTCTTACATCTCCGAGCGGCCCATAGCCGCCCTGCAGGCGAGCTATGATCTCGGGGAACTCGTAGATCATGAGTCCGTTCGAAGAGACTTCCATGCGAACCCGCTGATTGTCGACGAGACGTTCGAGCATGCGCTCGGCCTCGTCCACGCTCAGGCCGGTATCGACGACGACATCGGAGACGGTAAGCCGCCCCTGCAGCCGATAGGCAAGTTTGAAGATCCTCGCTTCGATACCGCGCAGACGCTGATGGCGCGGTTCATCGCCGTAGGTATCGGTATACGGTGGTCCCCAACGCCCGACCGGATCACGCCGCGAGTCGTGGGAGAAGTAGCGGGAGCCGGCCCGCACGGCGAGCAAGGCGAGAAAAAACGGAAGGAGAAATATAAAGGGGTAGCCGAACAGAAAAAACAACGTCGCGCCTCCTTCGTACTCTCATTATACCGTCGAACCGACGGTTTCGGAAAGCGTAAACCCCCGATTCGACGCTCTACAGACCGCGACTGCCGACCGGCGAGCGTGCGTTAAAAGCCGCACGAAATCGCTCGTAATTCTCGAGATAAAGCGGAAAGAGCTCGGCATACATACGTTCGGTTTCCGCGACCGGCTCAAAGCGCCGTCGCACGCGAACGAGCTCACCCGCCGCCTCTTCCACACTGTCGTATACTCCGAGTGCGCTGAAGCCCGCCGCAGCATTGCCGACGATCTCGGCGTCGGGCACCTCCATGATCGCCACCGGTTTGCCCACCATATCGGCCTTCATCTGGTTCCAGAGATCGTTCTTGCTCTGCCCGCCGCATGCCCGCAGCTCGCCGACCGGAAATCCGGCTGACTCGATCGTCTCCACGGCCTCTCGCACCGCGTACCCGATACTCTCGACAACCGCCCTGCCCATCTCGGCCGGTCCGTGCTCGGCCCCGAGCCCGATAAACATACCCGAGGCGAACTCCCAATCGGCCCCTTGATGGAGCGACGGAAAGAACCACGGTTCGACACCGGCGGGAGTAGCGAGGATATCGTTCATCATCTTCTCGTAGCTGGTTCCGCGCTGACCGCTGATGCGACGGTACCACTCGAAGAGCCGGCCGGTGCTCGAAAGCACCCCGGCGACATTATGAAGTCCTTGTATGAAGTGCGGCAGCGACCGCAGCCGCCGATCGGTCGAAGGATTCTCGGAGCAGTGATTGATACCTTCGGAGGTACCGGCCCGATCGCAGGTACGCCCCGCATGCAGGGTATCGGTGCCGACGAGGCTCATGAGGAAATCGTACGCGCCGGCGACTACGGGGAGCCCCTCGGGGATTCCCCACTGCCGGGCGTGCTCGGCATCCACATGCCCGATCAGGTCGCCCGTGTACGCGAACGGCGGAAGCTTCGCCGAATCCACGCCATATCGGGCGGCCTGTGCATCATCCCAGATATACGGGGTGAACGCATCGTGCGGTCTGATGGTAATGGCGCTGCCGGTCACCAGGTAGACCAGGTATTCCGGGCAGCTGAGAAACCATCGAACGCGTTCGGCGCAGCTCGGGTCATTGTGAAAGAGCCACCCGATTCGGGGGAGAAAGAAGCTCGGACAATCGGGGAGCTTCTCGATAACACGATCGTCGTACCAGAGAAGCGTTTCACAGACCTCCTCTCCGGCGGCATCCACAGCCACAACGGACGGGCCATTGCCGCTGAAAATCATCGCCTCCGGAGGGCCGGCGCCGTATGACTCGGCGGCGGAAACCGCCTCGCCGGCGGCGAGTGCACAAGCCTCCCGCCAGCGTTCGGCGCCAGGACTTCCGACGCGGTGAATCGACCGTGAGATGATAGCTCCACTCGACGAGACGCATGCCGCCTTGACACTCGTGGTGCCGATATCTACGGCGAGAATCTGCCGGTCAACGCGCGGTCTATCGCTCGGGAACAATGCGAAACTCCCGTCCGGTAAGGTGCCGGATCGCCGCCGCGGCCTCGGCACGTCTGAGCCGTTCACCGGAGAGCACAGCGGCCAGTGCCGCCTGCGGTTCGGAGAGGTTGAGATTACCCGGACTTCCGATGGAGGTTCGCTGCGAGATCACATCATCAAAACTGTACTCTTCCAGCTCCGACAGGTGCGTTCCGACGTAGCGATACGCATCGCGGAAGCTCTCCCCGTCCCGAACCCGGGCGAGCGCGGCATCGGTTGCGTAGATTTCCGGTTGCAGACCGCGCTCGAGCGCGTCGCGGTTCACCGTCATGCGCGAGACGGTACGCTCGGCCACGCGCAACGACAGGAGACAGGTTTCCACGCCGCGGAGAAACGGCTCCTTCGTATCCTGGAAATCCCGGTTATATCCGCTCGGCAGTGCACGGATAATGGAGCGCACCGCCGTCGCCCATCCGCCGACCGTCGCAGCACGCGCGCGCAGCAGCTCGAGCGCGTCCGGGTTCTTCTTCTGCGGCATGATACTCGACCCGGAACAGAGCTCCTGCGGCAGCTCGACATACCCGAGCTCCGGCAGCGAGAAGAGCATGAGATCGGTGGCGAACTTCGAAAGAGTGAGCATGACGGCCTCGGCAGCGTCGAGCACAACCGCCTCGAGCTTGCCGCGAGAGTTATTCACTGCGAGGACGTTGTTTTGCGTACGCTCGAAGCCGAGAAGGCCGGCAGTGTACTCCCGATCGAGCGGAAGCGGAACCCCGTAGCTCGCTGCCGCACCGAGCGGAGAACGGTCGCAAAGCCGGCGCGCGGCGACGGTCAGCTCGAGGTCGTCGATCAGCGCCTCGGCGACCGACGCGGCCCACAGTCCAAAGGTGCTCGGCATTGCGATCTGCAGATGCGTACGCCCCGGCATCGGGGTGCGTTCGTGAGTTTCGGCGCACTCCAGCAGTGCGCTGACGAGCTCGGCTGCGGCATCCTGTATTTCCCACAGCGCACTGCGGCCGTACAGCCTGAGCGCGGCAATTACCTGATCGTTTCGCGAACGACCGGTGTGGATGCGCTTGCCCGTGTCACCGAGGCGATCGGTCAGCCGTGCCTCGATCGCCGTGTGCCCATCCTCGAGCTCAGCAGGAATCTCGAACACTCCCCGCTCGGCCTCATCCGCGATCTCAACCAGCTCGGCGAGCAGCCGGTCGGCGTCGTCGGCGCCGATCACGCCGGCTCGTTCGATGGTACGCGCATGCGCCATGCTCGCCACACAGTCGGCGACGAGCAGGCTGCGATCGAGTTGCGTGTCGTTTCCCACGGTGAAGCGTTCGACGAGGCGGTCGAGCGAGTAGTCCTTTTCCCAGAGTTTCGCCATAGCGTGCTTTGACGCTACCGACGCGGGCACCCGCTGTCAATGAGTGCATCGGGGGACACCGGCGGCGCGTGCTTACACACGTCGAAGTTCCGGCGCACCCGATGTACACAAGTGGGGCGGTTCGGGTTATTCTGGGAACGTCCTATGAGCAAGCAGCCCCCCTATCGCATTACATGTGTCGGTTCCGGCCGCTCGGCCGGACCAGGAACCGTCTTCGCCACGATCCTCGCAGCCGCAGCGTTGGTTCTCTCGGCCTGCGGACCCACAACGGTTCGCGACGGCGATTACATCGTATATACCGCCTCGTCGACGTCGGACGGGTGGCACGCCATCGTCCGGCTGGTTGTGGAAGATGCGGAGATCGCCGAGATCGACTTCGACTACTTGAACGAAAGGGGCGAAGTGCTCAGCGAACAGTCGGCGTGGCACGAGCGGCTTCGCGCCGCGTACGGGACCGGACCGGCGGAAGCGTTCGAGCGCTTCGCCGATGAGTTGCGTCGCGAGCGGGAATTCGATCCGGAGGCGCACACGTACAACTCCGGAATCCTGCACGACGTTCGCCGCTACGGCGCAGCCGCAATAGCGGCAGCCACCGACGGCGAGGCGGGTGTTATCCGGCTTAGCGGCACGGAGCGGGAGGTAATCGCCGAAGGCGATATCGCGCCGGACGAGAACGCGCTCTGGACGGCGGTGAACGAGTATCTGCAGGGTGATTCACACCGGCGCCACCGGCGAGCCGTACGCGGAGGCCTTGTCGCCTCGGAGTCGCGTGGCGGTCTCGCCGCCGTTTCGCAGGATGAGCTGGCCACCGAAGCCGGAATGCGCGTGCTGGAAGCAGGCGGTACCGCCGCCGATGCGGTTTTCGCCATGTCGTCGGTGCTTTCGGTCGTCGAGCCGATGCTCTCGAGCGTTTTCGGAGGCGGTACGTGGCTGCTCTATTACGATGCGACCGCCGACGAAGTAGTTTCGCTCGGTGGTGTCGGCCCGGTTCCGCAGGCGGCAAATATCGAGCGGTTCCAGGACTCGAGTTTTTTCGGACGACGCGGCATTCATCGCGCGATCGTTCCCGGCGCGTGGGCGGGCTGGATGACGCTGCTGCGTGAGTACGGACGGACGTCGCTCGGCGATCTCATGAGCGATGCGGAGCGTATCGCACGCGAAGGTCACTCGATGCGGGCGATGACGAACCAGTACCTTTCAGGCCGGCGGGACGAGGTGCGTGGCTGGCCGTATGCTGCCGAGGTCTATATGCCCGGCGACCGGAATCTCCGGGCCGGCGACACAATTCGCCATGAGAACATGGCCGACACCTTCCGGTCGGTTCGACGGGCCTACGACGATGCGCGCTCGCAAGGTGAAATGGCGGCGCTCGACGCCGCCGAGGATCACTTCTATCGCGGGCGGATCGCCGAAGAAATCGCCCGTTTCTCCCGCGAGAACGGCGGACTGCTCACATACAGCGATTTCGCAAACTTCGACGGTGCTGATATTGTCGAGCCGATTTCGATCGACTATCGCGGCTACGATGTCTACCAGAACCCGCCCAACAGCCAGGGAATCGTTATGTTACAGGCGCTCGGCATGTTGCGAAACTTCGATTTCTCCGGCCTCGGCCCGCACGATGCCGAAACCGTTCATCGTCAGGCGGAGGCGCTCAAACTCGGCTTCCTCGACCGCCATCGCTATATCGGCGATCCGGATTTCGTCGACATGGATATCGACTTTCTCCTCTCCGATGACTACCTGGCCGACCGTGCATCGCTGATCAGCCCGAACATCATCAGGAGGTGGCCGATGGACGATGTCGACAGCCTCATGGCGGACGCAGGGAACACGACCACACTGCACGCGGTTGACCGCTATGGAAACGTTGCCTCGGTCACGACATCGATCGGAATCAGCTTTATCGTCGCCGGAGAAACCGGCATTCATATGAACGAGCGTATCAGTTTCATGAGCAACGATCCCGATCACCCGAATGCGATCGAACCGGGCAAGAGGGTCCGCCACACCTCGATGCCGTATCTGGTGTTCGACAACGGCCGCCCGTATATCGCCGGCGGAGTAACCGGGGCGGATTTCCAGCCGATGGGACAGCTCCAGCAGCTCATGCACATCGTAGACTTCGGAATGACACCGCAGGAGGCGGTCGAAGCGCCGCGATTCGACGTTCGCACCTTCCCGCAGACCTTCTTCCCGTACGCGGTTCAGAACCGGCTGCTGTTCGAGCCCGGATTCCCGGAGGGGACGCGAAATATCCTCTCAAACCGCGGGCACGATACCGGAACCGGTACATACTGGGGCCACGCAACGGTCATTACCATAGACGACCATGCATCCGGCGACATGCGCGTCGGCGCGGAAACGCGCGAGGTCGATGCGCTCGGGCTGGTCCGATAGCCCCGCGCCGGGCGGCGCGGCGGCACTCCCATCATTTCGCTACTCGAATGGAAACGCGCTTCGCGAGGCGACCTTGTTGACCGGCATGCGGGAGCGCTCGCTGTGCTCGCTTTCGAGGTGCTTTTCGCTGAGATGGTCCTCGCTCCCCGGATAGCCCACGGCGATCACGGTAATCAGAATTATCTCATCGTCGAGCCCGAGCGCCTCTTTGAGCGCCGGTGCGTCGAACCCCGCCATCGGGTGCACATACAGCCCTTCCCGCGTGCCCTGCAGAATCAGGTGAGCGGTCGCCATGCCGGTGTCGAAGAGCGCATAGTTGCGGTTCGCATTGAGCCGGCAGTCGTCCGCCTCGCGCGTGGCCACTGCGATCAGGACCGGCGCCTTTTTCGCCCAGTAGTTGCCACCGAGCAGATGCTCCTGCAGCGTCTCACGGATCTCGCCGGAGTCGCCGATCAGAAACCGCCACGGCTGCTTGTTCGAGCAGCTCGCCGCAAGGTGTGCGGCCTCGATCATGCGATCGACCGTCTCCCGCGGCACCGGTTTGTTCTCGTCAATTGCGCGCCTCGCCCTCCGGCCCGTGACTTCCTCGAGTATTTCGGCCATCTGTGACACTCCTTATCGCGTAAGATTTGATGGATGATGATGCGTCGCCGGGCGGCGACCGCCGTCACGCGGTCACCGCTGCCTCCACCCTCTCGAAAGTCAGCTCCTCGCCGTCGACACCGACTCGGATCGTGTCGCCGTCGACGAAATCGTCGCTGAGCAATCGTTTCGCCAGCGGATTCTGAAGCTTACTCGTGATCGCCCGCTTCAGCGGCCGCGCTCCGAACGCCGGATCGTACCCGATGCGCGCGATCAGCGCCCGTGCCTCCGGTGTAATATCGAGCTTCATCTTCCGTTCGGCAAGCCGCTGCTCGACACGCGCGACCTCGAGGTCGACGATCTTCGCGATCTGCTCCTCGCTCAGGCGATGGAACATGATGATCTCGTCGAGCCGGTTCAGGAACTCCGGCTTGAACGTGTTGTGAAGAAGCTGCCGGATCTGCGGCCAGCTCTCCTCCGGATCGTCGGCGCCGAGGATCACATCGCTTCCGAGGTTGCTCGTCATGATAATGATCGTGTTTCGAAAGTCGACTTGACGCCCCTGACCGTCGGTCAGCCTTCCTTCATCGAGCAGCTGCAGCAGCACGTTGAACACGTCGGGATGCGCCTTCTCGATTTCGTCGAAAAGCAGCACCGAGTACGGGCGGCGCCGGACGACTTCGGTCAACTGACCGCCCTGTTCGTAGCCGACGTAGCCCGGTGGAGCGCCGATCAGGCGGCTGACCGAGTACTTCTCCATGTACTCGCTCATGTCGATCCGCGTGAGCGCCCGCTCGTCGTTGAAAAGGAAATCGGCGAGCGTCTTCGCGAGCTCGGTCTTTCCGACGCCGGTGGGACCGATGAACACGAACACACCGCTCGGCCGGTTCACGTCGCTCAGCCCACTCTTGTTCCGCCGGATCGCGTCGCTTACGGCGGTAATCGCCCGCTCCTGCCCGATTACGCGACGACCGAGGATACTCTCGAGCTCGAGTAGCTTCTGCATCTCGCTCTTGAGCATCTTGGAGACCGGAATGCCGGTCCACGTGGAGACAACTTTCGCCACGTCCTCGTCGGTGACCTCCTCGCGCAGCAGTCGGTTCTCGGCGGAGAGCTCCTCCATCTCCTGTGTCTTGCGATCGAGCTCAACCTGCGCCTCCGGAATAAGACCGTGCTTGATCTCCGCGGCCCGGTTGAGATTCCCGGCGCGCTCCTCCTGCGCCTCTTCGATGTGCAGCTGCTCGATCCGTTGCTTGAGCTCGCGGATCTGTTCGATGATGCTCTTCTCGTTCTGCCACTGCAGCTGCATCGCATCGCGCCGTCCGCGCAATTCGGAGAGCTCCTGCTCGATCTTCTCACGCCGTTCGGTACTCGCCGCGTCGGTCTCCTTGGAAAGCGCCTGTTTCTCGATGTCGAGCTGGAGAATCCTGCGCTCGAGCTGATCGAGCTCGACAGGCTGACTCTCGATCTCCATCTTCAGTCGACTCGCCGCCTCGTCCACCAGATCGATCGCCTTGTCCGGCAGAAATCGTGCGGTAATATAGCGGTCGCTCAACGTCGCCGCGGCGATCAACGCCTCGTCGGTAATACGCACCCCGTGGTGCACCTCGTAGCGCTCCTTCAGCCCGCGCAGGATCGCGACGGTCGACTCGACGCTCGGCTCCCCGGTTATTACCATCTGGAAGCGCCGCTCGAGCGCCGCATCCTTCTCGATATGCTGCCGGTACTCGTCGAGCGTCGTCGCGCCGATACAGCGAAGCTCGCCGCGGGCGAGCGCCGGTTTCAGCAGATTCGACGCATCGACCGCACCCTCGGCGGCGCCGGCGCCGACGAGTGTATGCAGCTCGTCGATGAAAAGCACGATCTGTCCGTCGCTCTGCGAGATCTCGTTAATCACCCCTTTCAAGCGCTCTTCGAACTCGCCGCGGAACTTCGTTCCGGCGACGAGCGCGCCGAGGTCGAGGCCGAGCAGTCGCTTGTCCTTCAGGCTGTCGGGCACATCGCCGGAGACGATTCTGCGGGCAAGCCCTTCGGCGATCGCCGTCTTACCGACGCCCGGCTCACCAATGAGCACCGGATTATTCTTCGTACGGCGACTGAGAACCTGCATCACCCTGCGGATCTCCTCGTCGCGGCCGATCACCGGATCGAGCTTCTCCCGCCGCGCGAGCGCGGTCAGATCGCGGCAGTACTTGTCGAGCACCTGATACTTGCTCTCCGGGTCCTGATCGGTCACCCGCTGATTTCCGCGCACACTCTTGAGCGCGCTCATGACCGCATCGCGCGTGATCCCGAGCCGCTTACATTTCTCACCGGCTGCGTGCTTCGACTCAAGAATCGCAAGCAGAAGGTGCTCGGTGGAGACGTAATCGTCCTTGAGATCGCCCGACTCCTTTTCGGCGCGGTTGAGAATGCCGGTCATCGAGGAGGCAAGCTGCATCTGCGCGCCTTCGCCGTGGACCTTCGGCTTGGCCTTCAGCAGCTGTTCGATCTCCTCCTCGACCGCGTGCCGGTCGACACCGATCCGGTCGAGCAGCGGGGGTATGACGCCCCCGTCCTGGCGGAGCATCGCCAGCAGCAGATGATCCGCATCCAGCGTCGCATGTTTGTGTTCCTGGACAATGCTTGAGGCCGCCTGCAGCGCCTCCTGTGCCTTTACTGTCATTCTATCGTAGTTCATACTTCTAATATCTCCACAATCTGTAGCAACGGCAAGCGAAAACTACCGTGGCGGTCGTCTCCAACGAGGGGCTGCGAGTGCCGCCACAGCCGAAGCCGCTTGTCATACGCCGCGCCGGGCGACTATCCTTGCGCCATGTCCGAACAATCGAAATCTCGGGACGAGAAGCACCCGTCGCTCGAGAACAAAGTCGTAATCATGAACGGCTTCAGCTACGAAGAAATTACCAGGATCATGCGTGCGGTCAAGGCTCTTTTCGATAATCCACGCGACCTTATTTTCGCGAAGACCACCGACAGCAGCCTCGAGATGAAATTGAGCGATCTCATCATCGACATGAGCGAAGACCACGAGTATCTCAAGAACAATCCGCCCAACGTGAACAGCCGCGGCGGCGCCGGAAACGGCGAGACCGACGATACGGGCTCCGGAAGCGGCGGAACCGACGCATGAAGATAAAGCCGAATATCGAGCCGATGAAGCCCTATACCCCCGGCAAGCGCGCGCCGGGGGGAATCAAGCTGTCGAGCAACGAGAACCCGCTCGGCCCCTCACCGGCCGCTATCGACGCCCTTCGCGCCGCCTCCGAATCGATCCATATCTACCCCGACCAGCTCGGCGAGCCGTTGCTGCAAAGATTGGCCGACACGCTCGAGCTCGACCCGTCGCGCCTCATTATCGGTAACGGCTCCGACGAGCTCATGGTGCTCGCCTGCGCGGCCTATCTCGATCGCGGCGAAAACAGCATATGCGCCCGACACACCTTCAGCCAGTACGAGTACGCCACGCGTCTCTTCTCCGCCGAGTACCGCCCGGTGTCGATGCGCGACTATCGATTCGACGCCGACGCGATCGTGTCGGCCGTAGATGAAAGCACGCGCGTGGTCTGGCTCTGCAACCCGAACAACCCCACCGGTACGGCCATGCCGCCGGCGGAAATCGACCGTATTCTCCGGTCGCTCGATCCGGCGATCCTCGTGATTCTCGACGAGGCGTACCACGATTATGTGGATGATGATGAATTGCGCCTCGAGACCCGACGCCTCGTCGATCGGTACCCGAACCTGCTGGCGTTACGCACATTCTCGAAGATCTACGGACTTGCGGCGCTACGCGTCGGGTACGGCTTCGGCTCGGCCGAAGTCATCGAAGGTATGCGCAGAGTGAAGCAACCGTTTAACGTCAACGGGCCGGCGATCGCCGCGGCCCACGCCGCACTCGGCGACCGCGGACACTACGAGCGCTCCCTCGAGGTGAATTGCACGGGCAAGCGGAGGCTGTACGAGCGCTTCGCGGCACTCGACGTCGAATACCTCGAAACGCAGGCGAATTTCGTGACAATCCGGCTACCGTTCAACGCAACGCCGTTCGCCGCGCAGATGCTCGACGAGGGAGTCGCGGTGCGACCGCTTGCCTCGTTCGGCCTTCCGGATTGGGTTCGGGTTACCGTAGGAACGAACGAGCAGCTTGGCCGCTTCTTTGAGGCTTTCGAGCCGGCGCTCGAACGGACCCGCCGCCGGCGGGGGGCAGCGCGCGACGGCACGTGATCCGGCGGCGCGGCCGCCGGGACACGACGGTGGCGCCGGCGAACGACCGCCGAGCGCTATTGAAGACCTCGCCGAGTTCGGTGTACGCTCACGCGGATTCCGCACCACGATAGCGAGGAAGCACCCATCACACTGCAGAGAATCGGGAATTCGGCGGTAACGCTGCTGGTCCTGCTGGTAAGCTGGATTCTGTGGAACGAGTCCGTCGAGCTGAAAGTCATCATTCAGGGTGTCATCTTCGCCCTGATCAGTCTCATAGTTACCGACCGCTATCTGCTCAGGGGTTCGTATTCCGACCAGTATCGTGTCCGGCCGTGGGTAATCGTGCGTTACATCGCGGTGGTGTTTGTGGAGATTTACAAGGCCGGATTCCATGCAATCCGGTTGACGCTGACCGATCGCCTGAATCTCGGAATTGTGGAAATCGCAACCCGAAGGCGCAGCGACATCCACGGCACCTTTATCGCCAATGCGATTACGCTGACTCCCGGAACGGTCACGATCGATTACGACGACGGAACACTTAAAGTCGTATGGATGGATTGTCAGACCGACGACCCGGAGCTTGCCGGCGAAATAATCAAGGGGAACTTCGAGCGCGTGTTCGCCGATTCGGTGAAGCCGATCATTGAGCCGGCGGGAACAGATGACATCGATTACAAAGGAGGAGATAGCTGAGTGAGCATCGAAATCGTGGCTTTATCCGTTCTCGTGGTTCTCATTCTCGGCACAATCGTACGGATCGCAATCGGTCCGACCACTTGGGATCGCTTGATCGGTATCGGGCTGATCGCGAGCAAAGTGACGATTGCGGCGGTGATCATGGCGCTCTACTTCGAGGAGAGCTACATCCTCGATGTGGCGCTCATCATCGCTATTATCGGTTTCCTCGCGAAAGTGCTCATTGCGAGGTACATCGAGAGATCGGGTAACGTGTAATGGATATCGCCGGCCGGATTCCGACATTCGTCGGAGCTACGTTAATTATATCCGGGCTGATTATGCTCGGCTTCGGTGTGTATGCAATTCTGAAGCTCGATCGATTCTACGCCCGATTGGTAGTCACGTCGAAGGTCGAATCGATGGGATTCATCACCATCCTCATCGGCGCGATGGTGCTTACCGGTTTTTCCTTCTTCTCGGTGAAGATCCTGCTCATCCTTATCTTCGAGATGCTTACGCTCCCGGTCGGCTCTCACGCGATCGCGCGCTCGGCGTACGCCAACGGATATCGAGCCAGGACATTGATCCGCCGGAAGACGGAGAGGTCGATTCACGATGCTTGATGTCGCGATCGTACTCTTCATGATTCTCTTTGCCGCGATTGCAATTCAGTCCAAGCTGCTGCGGCATGCGATCATCGCGCTAACGATATTCTCGCTGTTCGCCGCGGTGCTTTTTCTCGTCTATGCGGCACCCGAGCTCGCCATCGCCGAGGTGGTCATGGGCAGCGGGCTCGTTACTCTGCTTTATCTGACCGCGCTCAAACGCTACCGCTTCTACCGCATCTGCATTGTTTCCGAGCTGCCCGAAGACATAAACGACCGGTTCATTTCCGAAATCAAGTCAACCTACGCAATGCACGAGATCAGAATGTTCTGCCGGCGGCGCGAGCGTGAGCTGCAACTCGTCTTCTCGAACGACCCGTTGAACGACGTACTCCGGGACCCGCGGTATCACCTCGTGATGAAAACCGGTCTGAATACGATCACGATCTACGGGGTTGTCGACGACTACATGGTCGTCGAAATGGAGCTCGTGTTCCAGATGCGCCGCTTCGGTGCAGGCATGGGAGTAAACTTCGTCTACTACTCACCGGAGGATTTGCCATGAGATATATAGTGCTCGCGCTCGTATCGCTCCTCCTTTTCGTTGTGGTGACCGCGGTAACGGTGCGGCACGACGAACGCCTCGACCCGGTTCTCTACGAGTACGTAACCGCGAACTTCCGGGACGACACCTCGGCGCGGAACGCGGTGGCCGCGGTACTCCTGAACTACCGAATGTACGACACGCTGCTCGAGGCACTCATTCTGCTCACTGCGATTATCGGCATGCTCCAGTTTCTTCCGGGATATCACGGCGAAAAAGGTAGCGAAGACAGCGGCGAACGCGACGGAGGCGGCAATGAGTAATGTGCGCGAGCTGAGCGAACCGTCGACGATCACGCGCGTGGTCGTATCCATACTCTATCCGTTCATGCTCATGCTCGGCTTCTATATCATAATCAACGGCCACTATACACCGGGAGGAGGATTTCAGGGTGGCGCGACGCTCGCCTCGGTCTTCATCGCCCGTTACGTCGTTTTCCCGGTGGAGGACATACGCGACGAGACGGTACACGGCTGGGAGCGACTCTTTCTCGCGCTCATCGTGCTCGGGCCGATTCTGCTGCTGTTCACCGGCTTCGTGAATGACCATCCCGAGTATCAGATCGCCTACCTCACGCTCATGGACATCCTCATCGGATTGCAGGTAGGACTCGGGCTGTCGGTCGTCGTATTTCGATTCGCGTTCTTTCGAGGAGTGGGGAAGTCATGGCGCTGATTCGGATGCTTGATGTCTCGCACCTGACGGTGCTGCTCTTTTTCGTGGGGCTGTACGGGGCCCTGACGCAACGCAACATTATCAAAACCGTAATCTCGGTCGGCGTTATGGATATCGCGGCGATTTCGTTCTTCATGCTCGCCAACTACCCGGACGACGGCAAGCCGCCGATCGCCGGTACGCCGGTTGAGATGATGGCCGACCCCGTACCGCAGGCGCTTATGATTACCGCGATCGTTATCGGGGTGTCGGTCACTGCCATGTGTCTGGCCATGGCAATGCGGGTGGCCTACCGCTACGACACCTCCGACTGGGACATCCTCATCTGGCGAAACAGGTAAACGGAGCAGAACGAACTTCATGACGGCCTTACCGACGATTCCGCTGCATCTTCTCGCGCTGCTGCCCGTCACGGTAGCCGCGTTCGGATTCTTCCTGCCTCGCCGCGCGTTTCAGCTGCTCGGTCTGCTGACCACGGCGGTAGTCGCGTTTTTCGCCCTCGCCCTCTTTGTCGAGGTGCGGTGGGGAGCCGAGGTGGTCGAGCTGCTTGCCGGCTGGGAGGATCGGATCGCGATCAAGCTCGTAGCCGACGGGCTTTCCGCACCGCTGGTGCTGCTGACCGCTCTGTTCATGCTGGGAACATTCCTCTTCAGCACGCGCGCCTCCTACATGGACAACACCTTCCTCTTTCTGATCATGCTCCTGGAGACGGCGATTATCGCGGCGTTCCTCAGCGGCGATATTTTCAATATCTACGTTCTCTTTGAGCTCGGCATGCTGACGATTGCGATCCTGATCATGTACAAGAAGGACAAGCAGTCGGTCTACGACGGCATCTTTTACCTGATGATGAACTTCATCGCGATGGCGTTCATGCTGCTGGGAATCGGCTACCTGTATCGCACCACCGGCGTGCTCGACCTCTTCGCGCTGCACACGCGCATCGGCGAGCTGTCCGACCCGCGAAGCGTTGTCGTGCCGTACGCGTTTATTATGACGGCGGTCGCCCTGAAGGCCGCGCTCATGCCGCTGTTCGGTTGGCTGCCGCGGGCACACGGCGCGCCGAGCGCTCCGAGTATCGTTTCGGCGATTCTGTCGGGTGTGCAGGTGAAGTTCGGCGTCTATCTCCTCGTTCGGATCCAGTGGGTCTTCTCCCCGGCGATCGACGCCGCGCCGTTCTTTGCGGTCGTCGGGTTCGTCACCGCGGTCGTCGGCTTTCTGCTCGCGATCGCACAGAAAGACATCAAACTCATTCTCGCCTACCACACCGTCAGTCAGGTCGGCCTCATCGTGCTCGGGCTCAATCTCGGTCCGGAGGTCGCATACTGGGGCGGGTTGATGCACATTGTGAACCACGCGCTCTTCAAGGGGCTGCTCTTCCTTACCGCCGGTATCATCATCGAGGAGTACGGCACACGCTACTACAACGAGATTCGCGGCGTGTTCCGGAGAATGCCGATAGTCGGTATCGCTGCGCTCGCCGGTGTGCTCGGCATAACCGGGGCGCCGTTTTTCAACGGCAGCATCTCCAAGTATTTCATCCAGCGTGGCATGCAGGGCAACCTCGGAGAGCTCGGGATGTTCATCATCAACTTCGGAACGCTCCTCTCGTTCGTGAAGTACTCGACGATTCTCTTCGGAAAGCCCAGCACCGATGCACCGGCAGACCGCGATCCGTTCGTCGGAGGAGTGTCGCTGACCTTCGGCCTCGCCTGCCTGGCAGGCGGAATCTTCGGTGGGGCGGCGATCGCGCTCCTCTTCGGGCAGGAGTATTCGATCGCCGGCGCCTACGACGCGGAGAAAATCATCGCGTTCGTCGCGACCCTCGTGCTCGGCGTCTTGAGTTACCGCTTCATCGTCGAGCGAATCGGCGACTTCCTCGAGTCGGTACGTACCTACCGGTTCAACTTCAATCAGGTGACGATGTTCCTTTCGGCATTCTTCGTTTCGCTGTTGGCCTACGCGTACATCACGGTGTGAACGGCACAGCATAATCGAACCCGGGTCGGTGCGCGACGGTCGGCACCGGTGCGATCGATACCGCGCCGGTCCGCCGGCCTGGTCGCCGGCTGCGCGCCCCGGCCGCCGGGGGGGGGGGAACCCGGCGACTACGCGAGCGTTGCGTAGACCATGAACGCACCGACGGCGACGACCGCCACCGCGAAAATGGTGCGCAGCAGCTGCGACGGCAGATATCCCTTGGCGACGGCCCCGCCCTGCATCCCGAAAAAGCTGCCGGCGGCGAAGAGCAACGAAGCAACGACGGGAATAGTGTTCGCGGCGCCGACGTTGGAGATGAAACCGGACACCGAAGTCAGCGCGATAGCGACCAGCGAGGTTGCCAGCGCGTGCTGAATGGAAACGCCTCCGACGAGCAGAAGCGCCGGTACGAGCAGGAATCCGCCCCCGACTCCGAAGAGGCCCGAGAGAAACCCGGTCAACGCACCGGCCCCGAGCAGCTTCGACGCACACGAGAGACTCGCCTGTGGGCGCCCGCGCTCGTCGGTTTTGCAGGCAAACGCACGGGTAACCGGAATTTCCGTACTCTTAGCGCCACGCAACATCTGCACGCCGACCGCCACCATGAGCGCCGCGAACAGGATTACCACCAGATCGTCGGACATACCGGCGCCGGCGAGCGCGCCAAGCGGCGCGACCGCAATACCTCCGATTCCGAGGATCAATCCGGCCCGCCACAGCACCTGTCCGCTTTTCGCCTGGATAATCGCGCCGAACAGCGATGTTGTTCCCACAATAACCAGCGACATCGCGACGGCGGTACGAAGCTCCATTCCGAGCCCGTATACCAGTAGCGGCACCGCGAGAATCGAGCCCCCGCCCCCGGTCAGTCCGAGGGAGAGGCCCACAAGCAGACCGAACGCCGTCGCCAGCGCGACTGTTACAAGTTCCATAGGATCGCCTGAACCGTCATGCCGCGGCGGCGGTCATGCAGTGCTCGCAGTCACCGTCGAGCAGCACCACGTCATAGCCGATGCTCGCGAGAAAAGACGCGGCAACCGCGGCTCGACGTCCCGTTCGGCAGTAGACGTAGTAGCGCTTACCCGTATCGAGCTTCTCGAGCCGTGTTCGGATGCGCGTGTGCGGAATGTGGATGGCGCCCTCCACGTGCGCGCTGCCGTACTCATCGCTCCGCCGTACGTCGAGCACAACGTCGTTTTCACCGAGCTTCTCCGCGGTGAAGTCCTGGAACCGCTCGGCTGCGAGCGTGGTCAGGTTGTTCGGGACCTGCGCCTTCAACTCCTCGAAGTGGACATATCCGACGATGCGGTCGAGACCGATTCGGTACAGCAAGCGCCGCGCGATATCGGCGTCCTCCTCGGACTCGAGCACGAGGAGAATGCGCTCGTCTTCGGTTACCACGGATCCGGCCGCATTCGTGAACTCCGAGCCCTTCATCGGCGCGTTGATCGCCTGCGGGAGCCGTTCGGAGAGAAACGCCTCGCGGCTTCGCCGTGTATCGAGCACACGCGTCTGCGAACGCTCCGCCTCTGCGAGGAAGCTCTCCGGATCGAGATGGGGTGCCTCAGGGGGCCCGCCGGTGACTTCGATACCGTCGCGGTTGACCTGCTTCATCCGCGCGAAGTAGAGCGGAGGCTCCGGCTGGCCGGTCAACACATCGCCCACGAAGCTCTCCGGCCTGGTTCGCGCAAGCGAGAGCGCTCCGTTGAAGCGGCGTTCGTACCCGAGTGTCGAGGTGGGCACCGCGCCGAGCGCCTTTCCGCAGGCGCTTCCGGCTCCATGGCCCGGGAGTACCTGGAGGAACTCCGGCAGGTCTTCGAGCTTCGTACCGAGAGAGTCGGCGAGCGTGCGGGCGGACGGTTCCATCGCCCCCGTTACGCCGGCCGCCGACTCGAGCAGATCGGGTCGACCGACATCACCGACGAAGAGAAAGTCGCCGGTGGCGATTGCGATCGGTTCGGTTGCCCCACCGCCCCGGTCGGTTACGAGAAAACTCATGTGCTCCGGTGTGTGCCCCGGGGTATGCACCGCCTTGAACTCGATATTGCCGACGGCGAACGTGCTTCCATCTTCCAGGAACACCGTGTTCGGCCGATTGCCGACCCACTTGTACGACCAATCTTCTCCACCCATCGCCGAGAGGTAGAGCGTAATATCGTGATCCTGAGCGAACTCCCGCGCGCCGCTGACGAAATCGGCGTGGATATGGGTCTCCGCGACTGCGGTAATCCGCAGGTCGTTCTCCCGAGCGATACGGTGGTACTGGTCGATATCGCGTTCGGGATCGATCACGATCGCCTCGCCGGTCACCTGACACCCGATAATGTAGGCGGCCTGGGCAAGTCCGGTATCGTATACCTGTTTCATGAACATATGCGTTCTCCTTCTGTTCGTCTCTTTACTAGTCGAATCTCTTGTATACACAAAACTATATTAAGAAATCTATACATTGACAAGAGGGAATATATGTATTATTTCATTCGAAACAGAGCACAACGGATGAAGGAGAACGGTTTATATGTTGGAAGCAATTACCGGACCGTGGCCATGGTACGTGACAGGTCCACTTCTGGGATTAATGGTACCGATCCTCATGTTCGCGGGGAACAAACACTTCGGTGTGTCGACATCGCTGCAGCACATCTGCGCGGCGACGATCAAGCCGAAGACCAAGTACTTCCAGTATGACTGGAAGAAGCAGGCGTGGAGCCTCGTATTCGTAGCGGGAACGATCATCGGCGGAATTCTCGCGGTAACGCTGTTCGGCGCCGACTCGTCGCCGGCGCTCTCCGAAGGTGGTCGCGGGCTCTTCGCATCATGGGGAATGGAGGACCCGGCGCAGCTGCAGCCGGCGGAGATTTTTGCGATTACCGGCGGAAATGTCGTCCGTCCGCTGCTCTCACTCGGGCTCGGCGGCTTTCTCGTCGGATTCGGCGCCCGATACGCGGGCGGATGTACCTCCGGCCACGCAATCATGGGCACATCGCTGCTGAATCCCGGCTCATACGTGGCCACCATTTCGTTTCTCGTCGGCGGTTTCGCCGTCTCGAATCTCATCGTTCCGCTTATCATGAGCCTGTAGGAGGAGATGTCCATGGCACTATTGAAATACCTGATCATCGGAATCTACTTCGGCATCGTGCTGGTGAAAGGCGAGGTCGTCTCCTGGTACCGCATTCAGGAGATGTTCCACCTCCAGTCGCCGTACATGTATCTCGTGATCGGCAGCGCGGTCGTCGTCGGAATTATCACCGTGCTGCTGGTGAAGACGTTCGCCCTCAAGTCGTTCGGAGGCGAGGAGCTGAACCTCAAGGGCAAGCCGTTTAACAAGATCGGCAATACCGCCGGCGGCGTGATATTCGGCTTCGGCTGGGCGCTTGCGGGAGCATGCCCGGGGCCGATGTACGCGCTGATCGGCGCCGGATACTGGAGCATACTTATCGCCGTGTTTTTCGCCCTTCTCGGAGCGCTCGTATACGGTTACCTGAAGCCGATGCTGCCGCATTAGACGGTTTCACAGAGGTGCGGAGGTCGTCATTGCTACGTGCGACGGCTGCCGGCACCCGCTTGCCGCGCGCAGGTGGTGCGGAGGTCGTTTCGTGCGCCACCTGCTTGCCCCGGAAGGGCGCCGCGGGCTACCATCGGCGCTGATGGATGGCCTACAATGAGAGAGGTAACCCCGGATCGCCGCACGGTAATCGAGCGCCTGGCGAAGAGCCGGCTCTTCAAACACCTCAGCGAACAACAGATCGAACGAATCGCAAATCGCGCCGATTTCCTGCACTACGAGCGAGGCGAACGGATTATCGACGAACACTCCGTCGACGACTCCCTCTACGTGATTCTCAATGGAAACGTGTCGGTTCACGTGAAGCGCGATGAACGCGACGTCTACATCACCACCCTCGGCCCCGCCGACATCTTCGGTGAGTCGGGCGTCTTCGTGAACCTTCAACGTACCGCAAGCGTATACAGCACCGACGGAACCACCCTGTTGCGTATCCGGCGCGCGAGTTTCATGACGGCCCTCGCCGACGATCCGCGAGCCGGCATGAAGATTCTTCTGGTGATGGTATACAGCCTGCTGCGCAAGTTACGCGAGGTGAACGTCGAGCTCGCCTTCGAACGTGCCTCCGAGGCCGACCAGGAGAGCGTCGACCTACTCGTCGAGCAGATGATGCCGTCCGACGCCCGCGAGATGCTCGAGTAACAAGAGCGACATGCGACGGCCGGGAAGATGCCGGAGCGGTACGATCGTGATGCTGTTTTCCCCGACCCCGGGCTGTGATACCATGTCACGCATGAAAAACGCCGTACTCGCTGGATTTCTCGTCGTACTGTTCGCCTTGACGGCGGTCGGCAGCGCGATGGCTTACGATAACGATACCTACTTCGAGATCGCCAACGAGGTTCTCTCCGGTGAGCCCTCGCTCGAGGAGTTCGCTTCGCTCCGTGAAGCGTATACACGTACGAGCTGGTACAACCCCGTACCTGACCGGACGTCGCTCGAGCCGCTCGACGAGGCGATCGAAACCGGCGATCTCGAAACAGCGAACAACTTCATCAATTCCAACTACTTCTATTACATGCCGATCGTCGACTTTCACCTCTCCGCGATGGCCACCTACCGCGAGCTTGAGGATACCGAGACCCACGAATGGCACGAGTGGTTTCTACAGCGATTGCTCGATTCCATCTTCGAGAGCGGCGACGGCCAAAGCGCGGAAACCGCCTTCTTCAGCGTCTACGAGCGCGAGCAACTCGTCGTGCTCGAGATACTGGGACTCGATCCGCGCGATCGTCGAGAAGAGTCTTCGGGAGGGCGTCTGATCTACATCTATGAGGCGGTCGACGAGACGGGCGAGCCCCGGGACGTTTACTTCGACTTCACCGTTGCCGAGGAGTGGCGCGCTCGCGAAACGGAATAGCCGAATATCGGATATCTGTCGGACAAATTCCTAGAGCCCGATGTCACTGGTGTCCAGCAGTGATGCGAGCCGGTCGATTGCCTGGACGATCTCATCCTTGTCTTTTTGCGATAACTGCTCGAACCGTTCGATGAAATCGGCATTCAACGGCGGGGGTGCATCGGCGAGTACGCGCATGCCGATCTCGGTGATTTCCACAGTGATCTGGCGCCGATCGACGGCACTTCGCACTCGTTGGACGAGTTTTTCCCGCTCCAGTCGATCGACTATTCCGGTCGTTGTGGAGTTGTTCAGCGCGAGTATGTGAGTTAACCTGCTGAATGTAATCGGTCCGTGCTCGTGAATCTCCCGAAGGCAGATTATCTGGGGCAGCGTAAACTTGAAATTCTCCTGAAGGTACTTGGAGTGTTTGTTGATGGCGTGCGCTATCTTGCGAAGTCGCTTCGTGATATAGATATAAATGGGATCAACAAGAACTTCTTCCGAGTGTGTTACCTGCGCCATCTCAAGCATTTCCTCTTATCTCATAAGTACACATGCCGCTCAAGGGTTGTCAATATATTATCCCTTGGGAGGTGAAATATTTTCACCGCAAGCGATCTTTCTGTTGAAAAAGGCGAAAAATTCGAGATAGGGGGTTTGCGAACTCGCAGAAACTGGTTATTCTTCTTGTCGCGATATTTGGTACTGAAATCTTATGGGTTACACTGTTCGGTGTGCCCATGAGTCTGCAATCGAATCAAACGATAAGGAGTTACCCATGAAAGACAATCGTTATCTGTTCACATCGGAGTCGGTCAGCGAAGGCCACCCGGACAAGGTCGCCGACCAGGTTTCGGACGCCGTTCTCGATGCGTGTCTCAAAGAGGACCCTGAATCCCGAGTCGCGTGCGAAACCTTCACCAGCACCGGTATGGTGCTCGTCGGCGGTGAGATTACGACCGAGGCCAACTACGACGTACAGGAGATTGCGCGGAACGTTGTACGCGAGATCGGGTATACCGACCCGTCCTTCGGCATCGATGCCGACAGCATGAGCGTTGTGAGCACCCTCCACGCCCAGAGTCCGGACATCTCGCAGGGCGTGTCCGACGGCGAAGGGCTGTTCGAAGAGCAGGGCGCCGGCGACCAGGGAATGATGTTCGGCTACGCGTGTACGGAGACCGAAGAACTGATGCCGGCTCCGATCATGTTTGCACACCGCATTCTCCGAAAGGCAGCCGATCTGCGCCACAGCGGCAAGATCAAATGGATGCGCCCCGACTCCAAGAGTCAGGTGTCGGTTGAATACGAGGGCGACAAGCCGGTCCGCATCGATACAATTGTCGTCAGTCATCAACACGACGACCAGGTCTCCTACGATGAGGTGAAGAACGACATTATCCGGAAGGTCGTCATGCCGGAGCTCGAAGGCAGCGGCCTCGTCGACGACGACACCAGCTTCTTCATCAATCCGACGGGACGGTTTGCGGTCGGTGGTCCGCACGGCGACTCCGGTCTTACCGGACGCAAGATTATCGTGGACACCTACGGCGGAATGGGCCGACACGGCGGCGGCGCCTTCAGCGGAAAGGACCCGAGCAAGGTCGACCGTTCGGCGGCGTACATGGCTCGCTACGTTGCGAAGAACATCGTAAAAGCCGGTCTCGCTACCCGCACCGAAGTTGCGCTTGCCTACGCAATCGGCGTTCCGTTCCCGGTAAGCGTGCGCATCGACACCTTCGGCACCTCGGTGGTACCGGAAGCAAAGATTTCGGAGGCGGTTCGCGAGGTATTCGATCTCTCACCGGCCGGCATTATCCGGACGCTCGATCTGAAGCGCCCGATCTATCGCAAGAACTGCATTTACGGGCACTTCGGCGACGATGCCCCGGAGATCAGCTGGGAGCAGACGGACAAAGCCGAAGAGCTCGCCGGGATATTCAAGACCGCCGGAGTCGAGGTACGCTCATAGTATGTCGGTACCGAGGATTTACGGAATCGGAAATCCGCTCGTCGACGTCTCGGTCTCGGTCGAGGACCGGGACCTCGAGACGCTCGGTTTGACGAAGGGCACGATGCTTCTCATCGATACCGAGAAGCGCCGGCAGATTCTCGATCATATCGAGGGTAAGGCGGTCAGCTACGGGTGCGCCGGGTCGGCCCCGAACACGATCATCACGATCGCCTCGCTCGGTCGCCCGACGACGCTCGGCGGTGCAGTCGGCGACGATGAGCTCGGCGGCGTGTACCGCGAGCGGCTCAAGGAGACGGGCGTCGAGGATCGCCTCGCCGTCTGTCCGGGAGAGACGGGAACGAGCATTATCCTGGTCACCCCCGACGGTGAACGGACGATGTGCACCTTTCTCGGAGTCTGCGATCGGTTCTCGTCGAATGACGTCGATACCGAGCGTGCGAAGAACGTCGACTGGATCCACTTCACCGGCTACATGTTCGACACCGACAGTCAGCGAGCGGCGATCGCGTACGCGGTTGCCGCGGCGAGAAAGGGCGGAGCGAAGGTATCGTTCGACGTCGCCGATCCGTTCGCGGTCGACCGCCACGGCGATGCGTTCCGAGAGATTATCGAGCGCGATGTCGATCTGCTGTTCGCGAATCAGGCGGAGGCGGAAATGCTCACCGGAATGTCGGATCCGGCTGAAGCGGCGCAGTCACTCTCGAAGAGTGTCGAGGTTGTCGCCGTGAAGGACGGAAAGAACGGATCGGTAATCGCCACCGCGGGTAATCTCTACCGGATCGAGGCGGACTCGGCATCGCTCGTCGATTCGACCGGCGCGGGGGATACATACGCAGCCGGCTTCCTCTATTCGCTGACGGATGGATCCGACGTGCAGGAAGCGGCCCGATTCGCATCATTTCTCGCCGCTCGAATCGTAGAGCGCCGTGGCGCGCAATTCGACGCCGCCGAGTCGAAACGACTCGGTGAGCAGTATTATTCACGTGCGCGAACCGAAAACGGTTCAACCGCCGTTCGCGGGTAGGCGCACACCAGAGAGACCAGATGAAACAGGAGAGTGTATGAGTACAGTGCAAGCAGCACCGAAAGTCTCGTACAAGGTGAAGGACATCAACCTCGCCGAATACGGACGTAAAGAAATTGAAATTGCGGAGAAGGAAATGCCCGGCCTCATGGCCACGCGCGAGAAGTACGGGTCGGAGAAGCCGTTGAAAGGCGCCCGGATCACCGGAAGCCTTCATATGACCATCCAGACGGCTGTTCTTATCGAAACGCTCGTTGAGCTCGGAGCCGATGTGCGCTGGGCGAGCTGCAACATCTTCTCGACACAGGACCATGCCGCCGCCGCGATCGCGGTGGGACGCCCGGAAACCGGTGGAACGCCGGATAATCCGAAGGGAGTTCCGGTGTTCGCCTGGAAGGGCGAAACGCTCGAGGAGTATTGGTGGTGCACCAAGCAGGCGCTGACATGGCCTGACGGAAGCGGCCCCACGCTGATCGTCGACGACGGCGGAGATGCCACGTTGCTCGTCCACCGCGGAGCGAAAGCGGAGAAAGATGCATCGATACTCGACGAGCCGACCGACAACAAGGAGCTCCAGTGCGTGAACGCGATTCTCAAGGAGAGTCTCGCCGAGGACTCCCACTTCTTCACGAAGACCGCGAAGCAGCTGAAAGGGGTTTCGGAAGAGACGACCACCGGCGTTCACCGGCTCTACCAGATGCAGAAGAACGGCGAGCTGCTCTTCCCGGCGATTAACGTCAACGACAGCGTCACAAAGAGCAAGTTCGATAACGTCTACGGATGTCGCGAGAGTCTCGTCGACGGGATCAAGCGTGCGACCGACGTTATGATCGCCGGCAAGACCGCGATGGTCTGCGGATTCGGCGACGTGGGCAAAGGTTCGGCCGAGGCGTTGGCTTCTCTGAAGGCCCGCGTGCTCGTCAGCGAGATCGACCCCATCTGTGCGCTCCAGGCGTCTATGGCCGGGTATACGGTGACGACCGTCGAAGACGCGCTCCCGGAGGCGGACATCTACGTGACCACGACCGGAAACCGGGACGTGATCACCGCCGAACACATGTCGAAGATGAAAGACCAGGCGATCGTCTGTAATATCGGACACTTCGACAACGAAATCGAGGTCGCTAAGCTTGAACAACTTGCCGGGGTACAGAAGATCAACATCAAGCCGCAGGTTGACGAGTATCGATTCCCGGACGGGCACAGCATATTCCTGCTTGCCGAGGGACGTCTCGTGAATCTCGGCTGTGCGACGGGACATCCGAGCTTCGTCATGTCGAACTCGTTCACGAACCAGACGCTCGCCCAGATCGAGCTCTGGAACAACAAGCACGAGATCGACGTCTACCGACTGCCGCAGCACCTCGACGAAGAGGTAGCGCGACTTCACCTCGACCGCATCGGCGCCAAGCTCACCAAGCTGCGCCCGGAACAGGCCGAGTACATCGGCGTGCCTCTCGAGGGCCCCTTTAAGCCAAGCCACTACCGCTACTGAGACGAGAGAATTCTTAACGACGCCGGTGACTGCTCGGGCAGTGCCGGCGTCACGCACTTCCGTGAGATCGAACATGGCAACCGGTCTCCGGGAGGGTTCGACGGCCGCCTGTCACAAACGGAAGGCGCGCTCGGAAACCACCCAGGAAGGAGAGCAATATGCCAACGATGGAAAAGCAGGACTTCGGGACTGATCCGACACAGGTTCGCGAAAGCGATCACTACGTCGACGAATACATCTCCGGTTTCGTGGACAAATGGGACGAGCTGATCGATTGGGATAGTCGTGCCAAGGGAGAGGGCGACTTCTTTCTCCGAATGCTCAAGGAGCGAGGAGCACAGAGGATCCTCGATGCGGCAACCGGCACGGGATTCCATTCGATCAGGTTGATGGAGGCCGGCTTCGACGTGGTGAGCGCCGACGGCAGCCCGGAGATGCTCACGAAGGCGTTCGAAAACGGGCGCAAGCGCGGTCACATACTCCAGACCGTACACGCCGACTGGCGATGGCTGAACAAGGACCTGAACGAAACGTTCGACGCCGTCGTCTGTCTCGGCAATAGCTTCACGCACCTCTTCTCCGAGAAAGACCGTCGCAAGGCACTCGCGGAGTTCTACGCGGTGCTCAAGCACGACGGGGTGCTCATTCTCGACCAGCGCAATTACGACGCCATTCTCGACCACGGCTTCTCGAGCAAGCACACCTACTACTACTGCGGCGACAGCGTCTCGGCCGAGCCCGAGTTCGTCGACGACGGCCTCGCTCGCTTCAGATACCGGTTCCCGGATGATTCCCAGTATTACTTGAACATGTTCCCGCTGCGCAAGCGATACGTGCACCGGCTTCTGCTCGAGGTCGGATTCCAGAAGATCGACACCTACGGTGACTTCCAGGAGACATACCGTGAGGACGATCCCGACTTCTTCGTGCACGTCGCCGAGAAGGACTATTTCTCCGAGGACGAAGGCGAGGACGCCGCGATCAAGGAGCAGAAATAGGGAGGACACACTATGAAAACCTACACTGAAGAAGCAACGAAAACCGCACAGAGCTACTACAACTCCACGGATGCGGATAACTTTTACTTCACAATATGGGGCGGAGAGGATATACACATCGGCCTGTACAAGTCCGATATCGATCCGATTGCGCCTGCGAGCCAGCGCACCATCGAACGTATGGCCTCCAAGGCGACCGATCTCGGGAAGGACTCCTACATTCTCGATCTCGGAGCCGGCTACGGCGGCTCATGCCGATACCTCTCGAAGACGTACGGATGCCGTTCGGTCGCGCTCAACCTCAGCGAAGTCGAAAACGAACGCGACCGCGAGAAGAACAAGGCCCAGGGACTCGACCATCTCGTCGAAGTTGTGGACGCCACCTTTGAGGACGTTCCATACCCGGACAAGACGTTCGACCTCGTTTGGTCGCAGGACGCGTTCCTCCATAGCGGCAATCGCGAGAAGATCTTTCGGGAGATCGATCGGGTGTTGAAACCCGGTGGCGAGATAATCTTCACCGATCCGATGAGAACCGATAATTGTCCGGAGGGAGTACTCGATCCCATCCTCGCGCGGTTGCAACTCGACGACCTCGCCTGCCCGGCGCTCTATCGCGACTTCGCGACGAAGTTCGGATTCGACGAGATCGAATTCGAGGAGCACGCCGAGCAGCTTCCGCGCCACTACCAGCGAGTTCTCGACGAGACGATTGCCAATGAATCGCGACTCAAAGATGCCGGCGTTTCGGATGACTATCTCGAGCGCATGAAGAAGGGTCTGCGTCACTGGGTATCCGGCGGCAAGAACGGGTATCTCACGTGGGGCATCTTCCACTTCAGGAAGCGGTAATGCATATTCGAGACGTATACCAGCGGGGCCGTCCCGCGTTCAGCTTCGAGTTCTTCCCTCCGAAAACCGCGAAATCGAGCGAGCAGCTCAAACGCGCAGTCAAGGAGCTGGAAGAGCTCGGTCCTGACGCGGTGAGCGTCACCTACGGCGCGGGCGGCTCGACGCGCGAGCTCACGCACGAACTCGTGCTTCAGCTGTTGAAAACGACGAATCTGACGGTCGTATGCCACCTGACGACCGTCGGAACCACGAAAGATGAGACCGCACGAATTCTCGACACATACGTCGAAAGCGGCGTGGAGAACATAATGGCTCTCCGCGGCGACCCGCCGGGCGGCGGCGTTCTGAACTTCGAAACGACTCCCGGCGGCTTTGAGTACGCCGCCGACCTCGTTGAGTTCATCAAGAAGCGCCACCCCCAGCTCGGTATCGGAGTAGCCGGCTTTCCGGAAGGACACCCGGCCACACCCAACCGACTGAAGGAGATCGAGTATCTGAAGGCAAAAGTCGATGCGGGCGCCGACTACGTGTGTACGCAGCTTTTCTTCGACAACCACGACTTCTACGATTGGCGCGAACGCTGCCGCTATGCCGGAATCGACGTTCCGCTGGTCGCCGGTATTATGCCGATAACCAGCCGCAAGGGTATGGCAAAGATGGCGGAACTTGCCGCCGGCAGTCGATTCCCCGCGCCGTTGCTGAAGGCGATAGACCGCGCCGAAGACGACGCCTTAGTGGAAAACGTCGGCGTCCATTGGGCGACTCAGCAGGTATGGGACCTTCTCGACAACGGAATCGACGGCATTCACTTCTACACGCTGAACAAGTCACGCGCCACTCGCCGTATCTACGAGTCGCTCGGTGTCTCGAGCGGTGAGGCGCTCGGCACGGATCCGCAACCCGCCGGGGTATAGCCCGGGCGGGTTCGTTCGCTCCTCACTGCCCTCCACTCGCCGCCTTTTTGACCAACTGATCGATCGCCTCCTCGGGAACCTTACCGCCGGTAAGCTGTGGGACTTTCCGCAGCGGGATGTTGAGAAACATTTCCCGTTCCGCGCGCATTCCTCCCGACAGCCGGTCGACCAGGTCGGCCCCGATCACCGAGTCGAACGCCTCACGTCCGCGCTCGTCGTCGAGCCAGTCGCGAATCGGATTCCAGCCCGAAAGCTCTCGTCGCAGGCTTCGCGACGCTTGGACGTGAACCGTTACGCGGTGCCGAATATCGTCGGGTGTCGAGCCCATCTGCAGCTCATATTCACCGTCGTCGACTATCCAGTCGGAGAAGGTCGGATCGTAGTAGGCGAAATCGCGACGCGAGAGGACAAACGCCACTTCACCGCGTTCGCCGGCGGCGAGACGGAGCTTACGAAAGGCCTTGAGCTCGCGCGGCGGCCGTTTCAACCGTGCCTGCTTCGGCGACACATACAGCTGCACAACCTCCGCGCCGTCGCGCTCGCCGACGTTCGTCACCGGCAGAGCAACCGACAACGAATCGGTGTCGACGATCGAATCGGAGCTCACATTCGCCGCTCCATACTCAAACTCGGTGTACGAGAGCCCATGGCCGAACCGATACCGCGGCTCGATTCCCTTCGCATCGTGATACCGATATCCCACGAATACGCCCTCGCCGTAACGAACCTCGCCGTTTTCACCCGGATAATTCAGCCAGGCGGAGGTCTCCTCGAGCCGCTTCGGAAG
>SLIN01000332.1 GCA_007135605.1 Spirochaetales bacterium
ACGCTCGGCGGCGGCGAGCTGCTGCATAACCTCCCCGACCTCCGTGCGGATCGCCTCCACGGTACGCTCCCGCTCGAGCTCGAGCTCCGCCCCGGCAACCTCCGCACGCTCGCGGCGTACCGACCGGCCGGGATCGAAGATCGGAATCGAGAGCTGTACACCGACATTCCAGTCGATCGATCGGGTCTCCTCCTCCCACCCGAGCGCGCCGGAGATACCGCCTTCCACCTCGACCTTCGGGCGGCCTTCCGCGGCGAGCCGGCGGAGATCGATCTCCCCGACCTCCCGCCGTATCTCGTGCACCTCCAGCTCGCTCCGATTCGCGAGCGCCTCGGCGATCGCCGACTCGAGCTCAACGTCCCGCCGCGGGTCGATGTCGGCGGCTTGCAGCGCAAACCGCGTATCGCGCGGAAAACCGGTCAAAAGCGCAAACCGTTCGGATGCAACGCGCCGGTCGTGAAGCGAGGCGTCGAGATCGTCTTCGGCCCCGAGCAGATTGATCTCCGCCTGGATGAGCTCGCTGCGTCGAATCTCACCGAGCTCGTAGAGCACCTCGCTTCGCGCCAGCTCGTCGATGCGCCGCTCCACGCTCAGCCGAAGCACATCGGCGGCGTCCTCGGCGCCGAGGAGCGCCGCGTATGCGCGTACGACATCGAGCTCGAGATCCCGACGCTCGGATTCGCGGCTGATGCGCCGCCGATCCGCGTCGAGGCCGGCCTGTTCGCGGTCGAGCGAGTCGCGGCCGCCGCGAACGCCGTCGTACACCATGTACGATCCCGAGAGACCCACGCTCGAACGGTTTGTGCGGTCGCTGCTCTCTCCGCCGCCGTCGGGCGTCGAGCCGGAGATCGAGTGAGTAATCGAGGTGCTCAGCGATGTGCGGCCGCCGGAGGCGCTCACCGAGCCGCGGACTTGATCGGTCGCCGGGGCACGGTCGAGCGACTCACCCTCGCGCCGGCGCAGCAGCTCGCCGCTTCTCGAATAGCCGGCGCCCGCATTCACTCCCCACCGGAGGTTGGCGAGAGCCTGCTCGAACTGCAGCGCGTCGTCACGCTCGGTCGAGATCAGGAGCCGCCCCTCCGCGCCCTCGGTGAGCGCACGCTCGATCGCCGCTTCGATCCCGATCTCCACGACCTCTGCCTCCGCGGACGCCGGCACCGGCGAGAGCAGGCCGATCAGCAGCGCCGACACAACGGCTGCCGCCCGGCTTGTCATCATCATCATTGACTTCTTCATAGCCGCCGCAACCTATCGGACCGCCCGGAAGAAGGCGCCGGTCTGCCCGAAGCTGCCCGGGATGTTCCCGAAGCGGCCGGCGGTCGGCATTGCACTCTGCGGTACGACGATCCGCTCGCCGGCGCTCAGACCGTCGACGACCTCCACCATCACACCGTCGGTCGCTCCGAGGCGTACGATTCGCTGCTCGGTATCTCCGCCGGCGCGAGCTACGGTCACCGCGCTGTCACGTCCGGCCCGTCGCAACGCTCCCTGAGGAACGAGTACGACCTCATCGAGCTCGGCGACGATTATCTCCGCGTCGGCGCTCATGCCCCATCTCAGGCGCCGTTCATCGTTGGCCACCTCGATATCGACGAAGAAGACGGTGGCGCTGCCCTGTGCGGAGGCGCGCTGGTCGATCCCGACGACCGAACCTTCCAGTTGCAGATTCGGCAGGCCGTACGGCGCAACGATCGCCGGAGCGCCGATCGCTATGGAGGCGACGTCGCTCTCGTCGACGCCGGCGCGAAGGAGCATCGTATGGTCGATGATAATCGTCGCAAGCTCGGTCGAATCACCGGCGAGGTCGCCGCGACGTACCCCGACCGAGGCGACGGTGCCGGCAACCGGCGCACGCACCCTCGTCTCCTCCAGCGCCAGTCGAGCCCGGTCGAGATCGTTCTGTGCCGAGGCGAGCTGTGCCTGCTGGCTTCGAATCTGGTGTTCGGTAGCGCCGTCTTCGACGCGCTGCAGCGATATTTGTGCCGACTCCAACCGGTTTTCTGCGATCGCACGAGCCGAGCGCGCTTCGTCGAGCTCGACCGCGGAGGCGAGATCGCGCTCATGGAGCCGCTCGATTCGCTCGGCGGTGGTGGTGCGCTGACGCAACTCCTGCTCGGCCTGTGTGAGGGCGGCACGGGCGTCGGCGAGATCGCGCTCGTCGGCACCGTCGAGCAGTCGGTCGAGATCGAGCCGCACCGAGTCGTAGCGCGCCTGCGCACCGTCGAGGTCGAGCCGCAGTCCACGATCGTCGAGCACGAACATCGTCTCGCCGGCGCGCACGGAATCACCCTCTCGAACCAGCACTTCGACGATCGTCCGGCTCGGAACGCTCGTGCCTTTTCGCACGCCGACGACTTCCAGCGGCTCGATGTCTCCGGATGCGGGCACCTGCAGTCGCAGCTCACCGGACTCCACCGTGTACACTACCGTGGCGTTCGCGGACGCCGCCGCGTTGTTCGATCCCGAGGAAAGTACCGCCGCGATCGCAAGCCCGCCTCCGGCGAGAAAGACCGCGACAGCCGCGGCTATACCCCATTTCTTCATACGTTTGCTCATCCTTCTCTCGATGATAAACGTACACGGCGGGTCGGGAGTTACCTATAGATACGCGAACAAATCGATATAACGGAATGTTATGGGGCTCTAACGCCGGATGACAGAGTCGAGCCGTATATCCTGGAAGTCGTGGTAAAGCCCGGCCATATCCTTGAACTTAATCCTGAATTGGTTCCGTGCCTTTGTCTTCCACCTGCCGTTTTTGAGACGGGTAGCTTTGGGAGCCGGATCGTACACTACCACTCCCTCCGAAAGCGCTCGCAGGAAAAAACCGAATTCGGTTCCGGTGCCCATCGAAATAGTGGGATTGTAGCGATACTTCGGTTCCTTCGATTGCCTGTCGATGGTGTATCTGATATAAACCGCGTTGTTGTGCTTGCGCCCCCAGTGGTCCAGCAGCCGTGCGTATGACCAGACGGCTGCTGCTTCGCCGGTTCGTGACTCCAGAACCAAGCCACTGCGTGGATTCGTTATCTTGCCCGTCTCGTACTCGAATCCGTCTACTCGAAGCATCATGCCAGTGTCTTCGCGACGTATTCCGGCATGGTGAACTCCCGTGAAGTAAATGGTATCCGGATCGCGATAGTGCCCGAACTTCTGTAGGAATCGTAAAACTCCCTCTGTACCGTACGTTCCGCGATCAGGCTCAGGAGTCATCAGTGTAATCCGATCGGAGGAGAACGCCTTCACCTCCCAACCAAGCAAATCCGGACCTGAGATGCCATTGGGCACAACTCCGAGAAGTGCTTCGAGAGTATACCCTCCGGCATTTGGAGCGCGATACGGTTCGATTTCCCCGTCCCTGTTCAATTTGCAGGAGTTATGCCAGCCTGCTCCGACGATGTCGGACAAAGCGGCGAGAATCTGCCGGCGTTGGTCGGGGACCGTCGGAATTGGGAACGTGAAGAAGACGCTCACTTCTCTCTTGTCTGTATGACCGCTATTCCTCAAGGAGGTCGCAACCGGCGAGGTAGGGGCAGCGAGATAAGCGAGAATGCGCCCATCTGGTGTTACACCGAACACGAGAATTCGGCCGTCGCGAGTTCCCCGGCGTTTTGATTTTGGAACCGGCTGCATATGGCTGCGCGGGGCGCTTGGACAACCACGCAGGAATCCGGATAGACGTACCTCCGGGTATTTGGGATACAGGATAAGTTGTGCGTGCTTCGCTTGGGAGACGTTGCGATCATCGTCAATCCAGAAGAGCTCGACGGCAGCCTTGAAATTCGGCTCGGACGGGGTATGATCGAGCCGCACTTTTCCAAACGGGATTTCGTTCAGTGCTTCGAAACTCCCCCCAAGATAGATTTGTTCTTTGGAGTTGTCGTTCTCTGCCAGCTCTTTGAATAGGGCTCTTCTGACCCCCTGCTGCACCAGGAAGTCTCCGAGGGCGCGATAATCCTTGAATTCCATTATCGATAATATCGGAACAACGGACACCTGCAAAAAGTCTGGTTGACAATGGGGATTCCGTGTTGCACTATGCAAAATAAATTCCCCACTTGGAGTCCCAACGTGCCGATGCAAGATACCGACTCGATCCAGGAACTGCTCTATCATGCCAAGCAGCTCTATTCTATTCCACAAATGGCTCGTGAACTTGAAGTAAGTTCCAGTACAGTGAGTCGATGGCTGTCGCACAAGTCAATGCCCAAACCGTATGTTGCTGATCGCCTTCACAATCTAATCCACGATCGCTCCAGGAGCCGATCTCGACCCGCCGATTTCACTTTTGTCGATCTCTTCGCGGGTATCGGAGGATTAAGACTCGCTTTCGAGTACGCAGGAGGTAGATGCGTTTTTTCGAGCGAGCTGGACTCGTATTGCCGAAAGACATACCTGAGCAATTTCCCTGACGATGAAGTCCGGATCGATGATATCAAGGAAGCGAGTGCTTGCGATGTCCCCGAGCACGATGTCCTGGTCGCCGGCTTCCCCTGTCAGCCTTTTTCGCTCGCCGGGGTGTCAAAATTGAATTCACTGAAAAGGAAACACGGATTCGACAACGAAACGAACGGACCGCTCTTCTTTGACGTTGCCAGAATTATCGAAGCGAGGCGCCCTGGTGTGGTCGTGCTTGAAAACGTAAAGAATCTGCGTTCGCATGATAAGGGGAAAACGTTCAGTGTGATCGTTAAGACCCTGCATGACGAATTGGGATACACCGTCGATGATCGCATAATCGACGCTCAAAGATGGGTTCCGCAGCATCGCGAGCGAATCGTGATAGTCGCCTTCCGGAACCCGGTGCTGTTCAGTCTGGAAAACATCCCGATGCCGGAGAAAGGCTACATAACTCTTGAAAGTGTCCTTCATAGAACCGACGGTAACGAGCCGATTCTGGAACACGACGCTGGAAGGTATTTTGATCACCGATATAACAGGGTTCCGGAGAAGTACACGCTTTCAGACCACTTGTGGAGCTACTTGCAGAGTTATGCAGCAAAACATCGGTCGCTAGGTAATGGATTCGGATTTGGACTGGTAAATCGCGACTCAATCGCCCGAACCTTATCAGCGCGTTATCATAAGGACGGTTCAGAAATACTCGTGGATCAGGGGCCGAAAAAGAATCCGCGACGTCTCACGCCGCGTGAAGCAGCCCGGCTTATGGGGTTTCCGGACAGTTTCGTCATTCCGGTTTCGGATACTCGCGCGTACAGGCAGTTCGGCAATGCTGTCGTTGTCCCGGCGTTCGCGCATATAGCCAAGTATGTTACGTCCATGTTCGTTCAGTCGCGCGACGAGGTTGAGATTAATGGATATAGTCAGCCGTGAAAAACGCAGTCGAATGATGGCGGGTATCCGTGCGCAAGATACCAAACCTGAGCTAATAATACGGAAGGCGCTTCATGCCGGCGGATATCGCTATCGAGTCAATCAGCGCAGGCTTCCCGGAAGCCCGGACGTTGTAATGAGGAAGTTCGGCGCTGTCATACTCGTCAACGGATGCTTCTGGCATGGGCACAATTGCCCATTGTTCAAAGTTCCTGAGTCCCGAACCGAGTTCTGGAGATCCAAAATCGCCGGGAATCAGGAAAGAGATCTTGGAAACATAGATAAGCTCATTTCTATGGGCTGGCGCGTATGCGTCATCTGGGAGTGCGTTCTCCGCGGCCGAGAAGCACGACGGCAGTTTGATACGATTATTGGACTCCTGGTGGGTTGGATTAACAGTGACTTCTCGTGTCTGGAGATCGACCGCGGAACGGTCCAACAGTCCGTTCTTATGGAGGAGACAGATACCACAGCGCTTTTCGCAGCCGAATCAGCACGATTCGGAGTGCACTCTCACGCAAGCCTTGAATAGCCGCGGATCAAGTGCCGCATAACGCGACTCTCCAGCCGAGTTGGCTTCACAAATACGCCCCTTGGGGTGTCACCGTGCGCGCGGTACCCGCACCGGCTCGCGGGACCGAGTCGCGCCCGGGCGACCGGACGCCGGCGGCTCATTGCCGCATCGGCCGCACCTCGAACTCGAGCTCGATCTCGCCGGCGCGCTCGAACTCCAGCACGATGGTTACCGTCTCGCCTTCGATGAGCTGCTCGGTCAGTCCGATCAGCATGAGATGGTAGCCTTGCGGCTCGAGAACGGTCCGTTCGCCGGCCGGTATCTCCAGCCCGTCGTGGAGGTGTCGCATGCGCATGACCCCGCCGTCCATCTCGTGCTCGTGGACCTCCACGTCCGACGCGACAGCTGCCGATCCGCCGATCAGCCGGTCGCCGCTGCCGGCACCGTTGAAGATCTCGAGATATCCGGCGCTGTTCTCGCCGCTCGGCGTGGTTGCCCGTACCCACGGTTCGGAAAACTCGATCTCGCCCGCGGCCTCTTCGGCTGAGCCGCCGGCCGCGACCGGCATTGCAGCGGCAAGTACCACGAGGATGGCGAGACACGCCGGGCGAACCGCCCGCCCTGCCGCAGACGGTGTCGGCACGTCAGCAGTCATAGCGTTTTCACTCCGAAGCAAGAATCGGCGAGATATCTCCCCGCTCGTAGCTGCGAATCGAGCTGGCGATATTCTCGGGGCGGAAGTCGTGGGTGAACCACTCGATGAACTCCCCGTCGGGTCCGAGAAGATAGATCGCGTGCGTATGATTGAAGCTCCGTCCCATGGCGCTCGAGCTCGATTCCACCTCGCGCGCATACGCACCGAAGGAGCCGAGTGTCTCGGCGACCTGCTCCTGCGTGCCGGTCAATCCGACGATGCGATCATCGAAAGCGGCGACGTAGTCGGCGAGCACCTCGGGGGTGTCCCGTTCGGGATCGACACTGACCATCATCGGCTGAACGCGCTCAACGAGGTCGGAATCGAGGACCTCGAGCACGTCGGCGAGGTAGTTCATGGTGATCGGGCAGGTGTCCGCGCAGTTCGTGTAGCCGAAGGCGACGAGCCGGTACATCCCCTCGAAGTCGGATTCCGTTACCGTGCGGCCGGTATGGTCGAGCATCTCGAAGTCGCCGGAGATGGCGTTGTCGTACACGACCGCAGTCGCCATGCCGCCGGCCACGTGGTTCAGCTCGTGACAGTGGAAGAGCCAAACCCCGGGGTTATCGGCGATGAACTCGATGTCCCACGTCTCGCCGGGCATGACCGTTTGCACGTTCTTGGTAAGCTGCGCCGCATCGGGTACCGGATTACCGTCGGAAGCGGTGACCTTGAACTGGTGGCCGTGCAGATGCATCGGGTGGAAGGTGGCGCTGCCGGCGTTGATCATTCGGATTCGCACATGGTCGCCTTCGCTTACGCGAATGACCTCGGTCTCCGGATAGATCCGTCCGTTCATCGGGAAGAGTCCGCGACCGACCCGTTCTGTGAGCATGAATGTGTGTTCCACATCGGGCGGGTCGTAATCACGCGGTTCGACGACAAAGGCGCCGGCGAGACCGCGGTCGATCTGGTCGGCCTCCGAGGCGTGATCCTTCCCGTGCGTGTGATAGAAGCGCGTGCCGGCCGGATACGCGGTAAACTCGTAGACGAACGTCTCCCCCGGCTGAACGGCATCCTGCGTGTAGCCGGGCACTCCGTCGGCCTCGTTCACGAGATCGATCCCGTGCCAGTGCACAGTCGTACCTTCCGGCAGATGGTTGGTGAACTCGATGCGAACATCATCCCCCTCGGTGACGCGAATCTCCGGGCCCGGGAGCTGGCCGTTGTACCCCCAGCTTCTCACCGGGTCGCCGTCGCCGTAATCCCACATGACCTCTTCCGCGGTCAGCTGGAAGACCTTGACCCCGTCATCGTCCACCTCGTACGGAAGCGTGCTGATCGCGTCTTCATGCGAGCGCACCGGCAGATCGGGCTCGTCGTCGGCGATCGGACCGTCGAGATCTTCCCCCTCCGCAACAACGATGAGCCGGCCGTTCTGTCCGAAGTGGCCGCTCCCGCAGTACACCGAGCAGTAGAACTCGAAGTCGCCGGTTCGCGTGGCGACAAACTCGACGGTCGTCGTCTGACCGCCGGGCAGGCGCTGATCGACATTGAACTCGCGAATCGCGAATCCGTGGTCGAACTCGTCTTCGTTCTCGATATGGAGGATGACGCGGGTGCCCTCACGAACCCGGATCTCGTCGGGATCGAATTTCCAGGTACCCTCGACGACCTGCATATCGAGCTCGATCTCGTCGTCGGCCGCCTGAGGCAGCGACGCTCGCACCACCTGTACGGTTCCGAACCCGATAAAAATCAGCCCGGCCGCAAGATACACGCCGAACAGTGACCGGAGGAGGATATGCTTCTTCAATTCGTATACTCCTGGCGCTGAAAAGCTCTGGAAGTACTATACCAATCGGCGAGGTCGACCATCAACAGGAAATCGGCAAAAATTTATCGGATTCGAACATTTTTGATTCCGGTGGGCTTCTCGCCGAAGTATACTTTGATCTGAGATGAGGTACGAAATACGGTTCACGGCGCTGATCGCAGCGCTTCTGATCGCCTTCGCAGGCCCCGCCCGGCTCGCCGCCGGCGGCTCGGTCGAGGCGCAGGACGACGGCGCGGATAAGCGGACAGGGATGCCGAGCGAGCGCGGAGGCTCGCTCGAGCGCGGCAACATCGAGCCGCCGGACGGATACGAGCGGGCGATATTCGCCGGCGGGTGTTTCTGGTGTATGGAGCCGCCGTACGACGAGGTAGACGGCGTGTACGCGGTGACCTCCGGATTTACCGGGGGAGAGACCGTCGATCCGAGCTACGAACAGGTCATCGCAGGCGGGACCGGTCATCAGGAGGCCGTCGAGGTGATCTACGATCCGCGGGTGGTCGGCTATCGCGAGCTTATCGACATCTTCTGGAGAAACATCGATCCGCTCGACGACCGCGGGCAGTTCTGCGACCGCGGCGACATCTACCGGTCGGGCATCTTCTATGTGGATGATGGCCAGCGCGAGATCGCCGAAGACTCGCGAAGCGAGCTGGAGGCCTCGGGGCGCTTCGATCGCGAGATCGTTACCGAGATCCGGCAATTCGATACGTTCTACCCCGCCGAGGAGTACCATCAGGCGTACTATCTGAAGAACCCGGTGCGTTATCGATTTTACAGAACGAGCTGCGGGCGCGATAATCGGCTCCAACAGTTATGGAGTCGACTTGATGGTAAACCTGAGCGGTACGAAGTCACTTGAATCGAGCTCGCTGGAATCGAACTCGATCGCCGATTTTCTCGAGATGCGCACGAGACGCATCAGCCTCGCGTTCATTGCCACGCTCGGCGCGGCGATGCCTCCGATCGCGCTCGTCTTCTATTTCGTCGTCGCGAATGTCATAGCCACCGCCGGAGCGCTCGCCGCGCTCGCCGCCTGCGTGATTTCGTGGCTTCTTGTGCGCTCCGGGCGTACGAAGACCGGCAATGCGCTCTTCTTCGGAGTTTCGCTGGTGATTATCCTGGCGGTCGGGGTCGGAAGCCTGCTGAGCGCGCCGGCGGAGTTCACTGCCGCGCTGATCAGCGTGGTGGCGCTTCTGCTCGTCGTCATCCAGCCTACCGGAGTGCTCATCTCGGCGTGGTACACCGCCGGAGCGACGCTTGCCACCTACGGCGCGACGGTGGCGCTCGTGCTTGTGTCGGGCGATGAGATGCTCATCTCACGCATACCGCTGTTCGCGGTGGTATTCGCCATGAACGCGAGCATCACCGTCGTCCTCGCGCGGGTACAGAACCAGCTCATCGAGCAGACGGTCGAGCAGGCGCAGCGCAGCGACGAATCGAACCGGTACCTGAAGGATATCGTCGGGCGCGTGCACGAAATGCAGCAGCAGATCGGAGCGAGTGAACGCGAGGTTGCCGAATCGCTCGACGAGTTCGGCGCGATTCTCTCCCGCTATCGCGCGACCGTTTCCGACCTGAGCGAGAAGTCGGAGCCGCTTTCGAGCGAGGTTTCCTCCGCGCGCGAATCGCTTTCGGTGCTCGAGCAATCGGTGGCACAGGTGAGCGAAAGCATCCGCAAGGAGCACGATCTCGTCGAGCAGAGCGCGACGAGCCAGAACGAGATCGCCGCCTCGTTGCGCGAGATGAGCGGCCAGATCGCCGAAAGCGAGAAGCGCAACGACGCCCTTACCGGCTCCGCCCGGCGCGGTCGGGAGCAGGTCGATGCGGTGCTCACCACGGTCGACGAGTTGAGCGAGCACCAGAAGCGGCTCGGCGAGATTAACACGGTGGTGCGGCAGATCGGGGCGCAGACCGGTATTCTCTCGATGAATGCGGCGATCGAGGCGGCGCATGCCGGCGAGGCGGGGCGGGGATTCTCGGTCGTCGCCGAGGAGGTGCGCAAGCTTTCGGACGAATCGAATGCACGCACCCGGGAGATCAACGATCTGGTCAAGAGCATGAACGCAGCGATGGCGCACGCGGTGGAAACCATCCGTGAGACCGGAAATGCGCTCGTCGAGGTCGACGAGCAGGCGAGTGCCGCCCGTCCGGTCACCGAGTCGATTCGCACCCAGGTCGACAGCTATCTCGAGACGCTGTCGGCGATGAACCGCTCGAACGAGGAGTTGCGCGAGCTGACGAGTGCCATCTCGGGTGCCGCCGCCCGGCAGACCGAAGTCTTCACCGGCTACACCGAGACATTCAGCAAGCTGAACGAGACGATCGAGTTCCTGCTGGAGAAGTTTGCCCGGCTGGAAGAGTTGAGCTCCAACGCCAACACGTTGATGGAGCGGATGACCAGGGTGCGCGAGCGGAACGCGGAAATGGAGCAACGAATCGAGGAGTTGACCTCGTTCGCGAACGCGAGCGGCGACGGCGCCGGAGAGATCCGCGAATGACTGCCGTGTGCCGCTCATTCGATTCTCGTACGATTGACGGAAGGTTACCATGAGTACATCAAACGATCACAAATTGCCCGAAGGCGCCACGAGCACGCACACGATCGAGCTCGGCGGTAAGCGGCTCGATTACATTGCACGGGCCGACTGGATTCCGATTCGCCGCCGCGAGAAGACGATCGCGGAGATGTTTCATGTCGCCTACGTGCTTGCCGACTCCGATCCGACCGAACGCCCGATTACCTTCGTGTTCAACGGAGGGCCGGGCGCCGCCAGCGCCTATTTGCACATGGGTGCGGTCGGGCCGAAGCGGGCGGTATTCAACGACGACGGAACTCCGCCGGCGCCCCCGGCGCGGATCGAGGACAACAACGAGAGCTGGCTCGCCTTCAGCGACCTCGTCTTCATCGATCCGATCGGTACCGGCTTCAGCCGTGCGGTGGACGAAGAGAGCGCGGCCGGCAGCGGCGGTGGCGAGCGCAACGACCCGGATGACGGCGATCGTCGTGAGGCACGCGCCGCCGGGCACGGCGGCTATGAGGAAGCGCGAGCGATTCGCGACCTGGTCGGCGGATCGGGCGGTGATGCCGGCGGCGACCGGCCGGCGAA
>SLIN01000167.1 GCA_007135605.1 Spirochaetales bacterium
AAATGGCGGGCACTGCAATGGGTGCGGTGAAGGTCGGTCTTCCGCTCGGCGGAATCGCGGTTCCCTTTCTCATCTCGCTTCTCGCGCGGATGGTCGGCTTCGCCGCGGCGCTCGCGCTCATACCGCTCGCCGGGGCGATCGGATTGGTTCTGGTACTGTCGGCCGGCGGCGGATCCCGGCGCTGAGATCCGGCTGCGGCGCCCGGCGTGATGCGGCGCGCGGCCACGGGCATCGGGCGCGCGGCCACCTCCGGCCTTCGACGATCGGCGCTCGACAATAAACTCCCGCTTAATGGTCGTTCTGAATATATCGATATCATGGTAATCAGTGGTATCATATACGCGGAGTAATGATACCCGGAACGACGGATCGACGGCCGCTTCGGTGTCAGGCCCCGCGTTGTCAGTTCGTCTGCCGTCCGGACATATCCTTCCTGGTTGCGGAGCGCCGCACGGCGAAGGAGGGATCAAGATGGTACAGGAACAAGAAGCGCTCATCGAGCGTATCGTTCACGATCTCGGACCCGACGGAACCCATGTTATGGACGTGGCTCGAGCCGTGAGCAAACGGTTCGGCTATATCCCCAACAGCGCAATCCCGACAATCGCGAGACATCTCCAGCTCAGCCCGGTGGAAGTGCGTGACATGATCACTTTCTATGGTCACCTGTCGACCGATCCGCTCGGTACTACCGTGGTTCGATTGTGTAACGCGGTGGTCGAGAACATGATGGGAGCCGGGGAGGTCGCCGCCGCGTTCGAACGTGAGACAGGGATTCGCTTCGGCGAGACTACGTCCGACGGCGAGATATCGCTCAGGTATACAGCGTGTATGGGATTGAGCGATCAGGCGCCGAGCGCGCTTATTAACGATGTCCCGTTTACCGGGATCCATCCGGAGCTGGTACAGGAGATCGTTCGTGGGATTCGCGCCGGACTGAATCTCACGACTCTTCCCGGTTCGGGGGTTCGCCATAATCTCAAAAAGCCCGGTGAGATCATCTTCCGCCGTTCCATGGAGCACGGAGCGGCAATTGACAAACTGCTCGGGGTGAGTCGGGAAGAGGCCCTGGAGGAAATCAAGCGTTCGGGCATGCGCGGCGCCGGTGGAGCGGGGTTTCCTGCGGGAAAGAAGTGGGAGCTGTGTAAGAACGCCTCCGGTGACAAGCACTATGTCATCTGCAACGCCGATGAAGGTGAGCCCGGTACGTTCAAGGACCGGGTGCTTCTCGCGTACAACGCCCACCAGGTATTCGAAGGAATGACAATTGCCGCGTATGTCGTCGGTGCCACCGAAGGAATTGTCTACCTTCGTGACGAATACGACTACTTGCGGGGGCATCTCGAGCGGGTACTGGAGGAACGCCGGGAGAAGGGAGTGCTCGGCGACACGATTCGCAGCTACCAGAAGTTCAGCTTCGATATTCGGATCGAGGTCGGGGCCGGGTCGTATGTCGTCGGTGAGGAGTCGGCGCTCATAGAGTCGCTGGAAGGGAAACGGGCGGCGCCCCGGGAGCGGCCTCCGTTCCCGGTGCAGCGGGGCTACCTGAGTCAGCCGACAATCGTGAGCAATGTGGAAACATTCACTTCCGCCGCAGCGGTCATAGAGCGCGGAGCAGAATGGTTCCGGAGTTTCGGCACCGACAAGTCGCCCGGGACGAAGCTTCTGAGCGTCTCCGGGGACGTACAACAACCGGGCGTGTACGAGATCGAATACGGCACGACGATCCGGACCGTTCTCCATCTCGTTGGCGCCCGGAACGCACAGGCGGTGCAGATCGGCGGGGCGAGCGGCCGTTGTCTCTCCTCCGGCGGTTTCGAGCGGCGAATAGCGTTTGAGGACGTACCCACCGGCGGCTCGTTCATAGTATTCGGCCCCGGTCGCGATGTCCTCGAGTATATGCGGCAGTTCATCGAGTTCTTCGCCGAGGAATCGTGCGGGTGGTGTACGCCGTGTCGTGTCGGTACGACCCTGCTGTCGCGCTTCATGGATCGTCTTGTAGCGGGCGAGGCCACGAGGGGGGATCTCGATCGCGCGATCGAAATGTGCGATACGATCCGGAATGCGAGCAGGTGCGGCCTCGGCATCACGGCGCCGAATCCACTGCTGACCAGCCTCGAGAGTATGCCGGAGCTGTATGAGCGGCGATTGAGTGCGGAGTCGTACGCCCCGCAATTCGATCTGGGCGCCGAGCTCCGCGCCGGCGCCGCAGCGGCGAATCGGCCCGCACCCCAAGGAATGTGAACAATGAGCGATAGGAACGAACGGATCACGTTAACGATCGACGGCGTCGAGATATCCGGTGAATCGGGCATGACACTGATCGAGGCGGCCGACGCCGCCGGAATCTACATACCGCGCTTGTGCCACCACCCGGATCTGCCGCCGACCGGCCACTGCCGTGTCTGCACGGTAACGGTGAACGGCGGCAACGGCGCCGCGTGCACGCGACCGGTAGCCGACGGGATGGTGGTGGAGAACGATACCGAGCGGTTGAATACGCTGCGGCGTAATCTGATCGAAATGACCTTCGTTGAAGGAAACCACTACTGTCCGGAGTGCGAAGTCAGCGGCGACTGCGAGCTGCAGGCGGTCGCGTATCGGCTCGGTATGACCGCGCCGCACTATCCAGCTCTCAACCCCGAGCGTGAAATCGACGGATCGCACCCCGACGTATTCATCGACCGGAATCGCTGCATTCTCTGCGGGCGCTGCGTGCGCGCCTCCGCGTTAATCGACGGCAAATCGATCTTCGGCTACAAGTACCGCGGCATACACAAGGCGGTAGCGGTTGTCGTAACCGACCGACTCGGAGAGACCGAGATAGAAGCGACCGACAAGGCGGTCAGCGTATGCCCGACGCAGTGCCTGCGGGTGAAGCGTCGCGGATTTCGGACTCCGCTTGGCAGCCGGAGGTTCGACCGCGAGCCTATCGGAATTCCGGAACGGGAGTGACGCTATGGCCAAATCGATAGTAGCTACGGGGCACTTCACCGGTTGTTTCGGGTGTCACATGTCGTTGCTCGATATCGATGAGCGTATTCTCGAGCTTGTCGAACTTGTCGAGTTCGACAAATCGCCGATCAACGACAAGAAGGAGTTCGATCGTCCCGTGGATATCGGGATCATCGAAGGCGGGGTCAGTAACGAAGAAAACGTCGAAGTGCTGCGAGCGTTCCGCGCCAACTGCCGGATTCTGGTCGCGATCGGCGCGTGTGCGCTTACCGGCGGTGTACCGGCGATGCGCAACACAGTGCCGCTGCGCGAATGCCTCGAGGAAGCGTTCGTTACCGGTCCCACAGTCGTGGACGGGATGATCCCGAACGATCCGGAACTGCCGATACTGCTCGAGCGTGTACACCCGTGTCGCGATCTGGTGAAGATCGATTACGAGATTCCAGGCTGCCCGCCGTCGGCCGATGCGCTGTGGGAAGCGCTATCGGCGCTTCTTGAGGGGCGCGAGCCCGTATTGTCGTACGAGCAGTTGAAGTACGACTGATTTCGGAGGTCGGCTATGAGTGACACGGTTGAGAAGCGCGGCAGAAAAATCGTCATAAACCCGGTCACCCGGGTCGAGGGTCACGGCAAGGTTACAATCCACCTCGACGAGGACGGGCACATTGCCGAAACGCGATTTCACATCGTCGAGTTTCGGGGCTTCGAGCGTTTTATCCAGGGACGCTTCTACTGGGAGGCGCCGGTGGCGGTTCAGCGACTGTGCGGTATCTGCCCGGTGAGTCACCATTTGTGCGCCTCCAAGGCGATGGACGGCATCGCGGGCGTCGACACGGTGCCGCCGACGGCGGAGAAGATCCGGCGTCTTGCGCACTACGGGCAGACCCTGCAGTCACACGCGCTGCATTTCTTCCATCTCGCCTCCCCCGATCTGCTCTTCGGATTCGACGCGCCGGTCGCGAAACGGAACATCATTAGTATCATTCACGAGAAACCGGAGATCGCGAAGAAGGCCGTGCTTATCCGGAAGTACGGCCAGGAGGTCATAAAGGCGGCGCTCGGGAAGAAGATCCACGGAACCGGCGCGGTGCCCGGCGGTGTGAACAAACATATGACCGGCGAGGAGATTGCGGTGCTGCGGGAGGAAGCCGGGCGGATACTCGATTGGACCGTCGATGGGCTCGAGCTGTGCAAGAGCGTGGTAATGGCGGATAAGGAACGGCTGCTCGATTTCGGGACCTTCGATACCATCAGCCTGAGCATCGTCGGCGATGGCGGTAAACTCGAGCTGTATGACGGCCGACTGCGGGCGACGACTCCCGACGGTGAGAAACTCTTTGACGATGTACCGGCTTCTCAGTACGACGAGTATCTGCGCGAGGGAGTGCGCCCGTGGAGCTACCTGAAGTTTCCGTTCATCAAGTCGCTCGGAAAGGAAAAGGGATGGTATCGAGTCGGGCCGCTCGCGCGACTGAACAACTGTGACTATATCGATACCCCGATCGCCGAATCGCAGCGGCAGGAGCTCATGGCGCTCGGCGGCGGGCGGCCGATTCAGGCGACTCTGGCGTATCACTGGGCCCGCATGATCGAGGCGGTGCATTCGGCGGAGAAGATTGTCGAGATGCTCGACGACCCCGATCTGCTCGACGGCGATCTGGTCTCCGCCGGCGAGCGGCGACCGGAAAGCAAGGCGATTATCGAAGCGCCGCGCGGAACGCTCATCCACCACTATTGGGTAGATGACGATGACCGGATCACCGGCGGGAATCTCATCGTCTCGACAACCCATAACAACGAAGCGATGAACCGCGCGGTTCGCAGGGTAGCGGAGCAGTACCTCGAGGGCCGGCAGATCACCGAAGGTCTGCTCAATCACATCGAGGTCGGTATCCGGGCGTTCGACCCGTGTCTCAGCTGCGGAACACACGCACTTGGAAAGATGCCGCTTCACGTCGATCTCTACGATGCCGGCGGTACCCTGATTTCCACGCGAAAAACGGAAGAGCTATGAACGGTGACCGAACACTGCTCGTTTTCGGTTGCGGCAACCCGGGCCGAACCGACGACGGGGTCGGCGCGTGGCTCGGAGAGCGGATCGAAGAGCTCGGGCTCGCGAACACGATCGTCGAGACCCCGATGCAGCTGAATCTCGAAGATGCTGCGGCGATCGCCGGCAGAGAGGCGGTGCTCTTCATCGACGCGGATATCGCCGCACGTACGCCGTACGTGTTTCGGCGCGCCCGCGCGGCCGGGCATATCGAGTTCACCTCGCACACGATGAGTCCGGAAACGGTGCTCGCCGTTTGCGCCGAGTATTTCTCGCCTCCGCCGCCGGCGTGGATACTCGGTATCCGGGGATTCGACTTCGGGTTCGGGGAAGGGCTGACGCCGGACGCACGTGCGAACGCCGGGGAGGCGCTCGAGTTCATCGCGGGCTGGATAGATAGCCGGCGGGAAGTCGCTGCAGCCGAATCTCTGAACGAGGGAGCTGCGCATGCATGAGGCGGCGATGGCTGAGAGCATTCTCAGTACGGCCCTTCGTATCGCCGCGGAGCACGGTTCGCTTCCGGTGAGTGGTGTCCACGTGCGGATCGGCGAGTTGCAGATGGTCGTGCCGGAAGCGCTGGAGGGCGCCTTCGAAGCGGGCAAGCGGGGCAGCGGCGCCGAAGAGGCGGAGCTGACGTGGGAAACCGCGCCCGCGCTGGTTCGTTGTCCCGAATGCGGTTACGAGTATGCGCCGGAGTTGGTGTTCTGGGTCTGCCCGGAGTGCGACAGCGTCGGCGGCGAGATCCTATCGGGAAACGAGTTGGTGATCATGTCGGTCGAATTGGCCGACCGGGGAGAGCAGCCGGATGAAGGTGAACGTGGTCGAGAATGTACTGAAGGTGAATGACGAGCTCGCCGCGAAGGTGCGCGAGCGGTTGCAGGCGGCCGCGGTGAGCGCGATCAACTTCATCAGCGCGCCGGGATCGGGGAAGACGACGTTAATCGAATGTGCGCTGAGAAACGGCATTGGGGGCACCGCTATCGGTGTCATCGAGGGCGATCCGGATACAAGCCTCGATGCCGAGCGAATCGCCGCACTCGATACCCCGGTGGTGCAGGTCAACACCGCCGGCGGCTGCCATCTGGAAGCGAATCTGATAATGCGTGCGCTCGAGAGCTTCGACCTCGAATCGCTCGATCTGCTGCTCATTGAAAACGTCGGGAATCTCGTCTGCCCCGTCAGCTTTGACCTCGGCGAGACGAAACGCGTCGCGGTTGTCAGCACCCCCGAAGGACACGACAAGCCGGCGAAGTACCCGATGCTCTTTCGCGTCGCCGACCTCGTGGTTCTCAACAAAGTCGATCTTCTTCCGTATCTCGATTTCGACGAGGAATTCTTCACGAATGCGGTGCGCAAGCTCAACCCCGGCGCGCCGATCCTTCGTGTCTCATGCCGCAGCGGCGAGGGGATTGGTGGATGGCGGGAGTGGCTTCGCTCGTGCGTACGTTCGACAGAGATAGTGCAATGATCAGCGACGCGAGTATCGACAGGCGCGTACGGATAGATATACAGGGGGCTGTCCAGGGAGTCGGCTTCCGCCCGTTTCTCTATGTGCTCGCTGCCGACCTCGCGTTGAGCGGCGAGGTGTGTAACACCCCGGATGGCGTACGCGTGCATGTCGAAGGTGAGCAGTCGAATGTTGTTCGATTTCTCCAACGCCTCGAAGCCGAGGCGCCGCCGCATTCCCGAATTCATCACATTACCGTTACGCCCGAAGATCTACGTGGCAGCACGGGCTTCGAGATCAGGCACAGTACAGTCGCCGGCACGAAGACGGCGCTTGTCCTGCCGGACATCGCTGTCTGCGATGCGTGTCTCGCCGAGATGCGCGATCCGTCCGATCGCCGGTACCGGTATCCGTTCATAAACTGCACCCACTGCGGCCCCCGCTATTCGATCATTCGTGGTATTCCGTACGACCGGCCGAACACGACCATGGCGCGGTTCGAGATATGTCCCGACTGCCGGGCAGAATACGAGAATCCCGCCGACCGCCGGTTCCACGCGCAACCGGTGGCCTGCCCGACATGCGGCCCGCAGCTCGCGCTCGGGGCTCCCGATGGATCACTACTCGAGCAACGCGACGACGCGGTGCTCTCGGCGATCGAAGCGTTGCGCGCGGGCAGGATTGTCGCGGTGAAAGGCATCGGTGGGTTTCACCTCATGTGCGATGCACGCGATTCGGATACTGTGAACCGGCTTCGCCGCCGGAAGCGGCGGGAGCAGAAGCCGTTTGCGGTCATGTATCCCGACCTGAATGCGGTGTGCAAGGATGCGCTCGTCTCTGCGCCGGAGGAAGCGGCGCTCGTCTCGAGGGAGGCGCCGATCGTGCTGCTGCTGCGGCGGCGGCGGTGCGGGGTAACTTCCGCCGTCGCGCCGGGTATTGCGACGATCGGCGCCATGTTGCCGTATGCGCCGTTGCACTATCTGTTGCTGGATGAGCTCGGTATCCCGCTCGTCGCCACGAGCGGGAATCTCAGCGAAGAGCCGATCTGTACCGACGAGCGCGAGGCGATCGATCGACTCCACGGCATCGCGGACCTTTATCTCGTACACGATCGTCCGATAGAACGGGCGGTCGACGACAGCATCGTACGCGTAATCGACGGCTCGGTCCGCGTGTTACGCCGTGCACGCGGTTTTGCGCCGCTGCCGATCCTGACCGCCGTGGAAGGACCCGCGGTGCTCGCGGTCGGGGGACATCTCAAAAACTCGATCGCCGTTACACAGGGAAACCGGATCGTTCTCAGTCAGCATATCGGCGATCTCGGGACGGCCGCGGCATACGCAGCGTTTCTGCGGACTCAAGCCGACGTGAGGCAGCTGTTCGATGCCACTCCGGAGGTCGTCGCGTGCGATCTTCACCCCGACTACGCGAGCAGCCGGTGGGCCGAGAAGGCGGGAGGCCCGGTGCAGCCGGTTCAACATCACTATGCACACATTCTCTCGGTCATGGCCGAACACCACCTGTGCGGCCCCGTGCTCGGCGTTTCCTGGGACGGTGCCGGTTTCGGTGAGGACGGCGGTATCCGGGGTGGCGAGTTTCTGCAGTGCACGCTGGAGGAGTACACGCGTGTGGCATCGTTGCGGCCGTTCCCGCTTCCGGGAGGTGACACGGCGGCGAAAGAGCCGAGGCGCGCGGCGCTGGGACTTCTGTTCGCCGCATTCGGCGATGCTGCATTCGGTGGTGTTCTATCCGGCGACGTTGTATCCGGCGACGTGCCGCGGCAAACCGCCGGCTGGCCGGACGGCATTCCGCGCCCGCTTCGCGCGGCAATAGAACGGTGTGTTCATACGCCCGCGACGACCAGCGCCGGTCGCCTCTTCGATGCGTTCGCCGGTCTGCTCGGGATCTGTCACATCAACGCCTACGAGGGGCAGGCGGCGATGCTGCTGGAGGAGGCGGCGGCGCGGGCCGATGCCGGGCGCGACTACGCTATCGCGGTCCGCGACGGCGAGCGGTGTCGCGAGCTCGACTGGCGCCCGATGCTCGAATCGGTGCTGGCCGATCTCGCGGGCGGGGTCGATGTGTCCGCCATCGCGCTCGGAATTCACCGGGCGCTCGCCGCTGCGATCGTGTCGGTCGCCTGCGGTTCCGGTCTGCGGGATGTGGCGCTCAGCGGAGGCTGTTTCCAGAATAAGCTCCTCACCGAAGATGCGGCTTCGGGGCTTCGCCGTGAGGGGTTTCGCGTGTGGTTGAACAAGTCGGTGCCGCCGAACGACGGAGGAATCGCCCTCGGTCAGGCGGTGCACGCAATGACGGTGCGAGGAGAGGAGTATGTGTCTCGCTATACCGGGAGAGATCGTCAGCATCAACGGTAACGATCCGTTCCTTCGCACGGCCCGGGTTCGCTTCGGCGATGTAATCAAGGAGGTCTCGCTGGCCATGACGCCGGAGGCCGAAGTCGGCCAGTTCGCGCTCATACATGCCGGACTGGCGATTAACATCGTCGACGAGGATGAGGCCGCCGAAACGTTAATGTATCTCCAACACATCGGCGAGGCGTCGCCGGAGCCGACGAGGGAACAGGGGACGGAATACGCGACGGAGCCGGCGACCGAACAGGAAACGGAGCCGCCGCAATGAGGTTCATCGACGAGTTCCGCGATCCCGATACCGCCCGAAGGCTCGCCGAGGCGGTTCGAACGGCGACAACCCGGGCGCACACACTCATGGAGATATGCGGCGGGCAGACGCATGCGATCGTGCGGTTCGGAATCGACGAGTTGCTACCTGCGGAGATCACGCTCGTGCACGGCCCGGGGTGCCCGGTCTGTGTCACCCCGGTGGATCGCATAGACCAGGCGATCGCGCTCGCCGGGCGGCCCGACACGATCGTCTGCTCGTTCGGTGACATGATGCGCGTTCCCGGCACCGAGTCCGATCTTCTCCGCGCGAGATCCGCGGGAGGCGATGTGCGCATGGTCTACGCGCCGATCGACTCGGTGCGCATCGCCCGCGAAAACCCGGATCGCGAGGTGGTCTTCTTCGCGGTCGGGTTCGAGACGACCGCGCCGGCGAATGCGCTTGCGGTCGCCGAGGCGCGCCGCCGGGGTGTCACCAACTTCTCGCTGCTGACGGCGCAGGTGCGCGTACCCCCGGCCATCGAAGCGATCCTTTCCGGGCCCGGGTCGCGGGTGGCGGGGGTTCTCGCCGCGGGACACGTCTGCACGGTTATGGGTTATCGGGAGTACGAGCCGATCTCCGCGCGGTACGGCGTTCCGATCGTCGTGACCGGCTTCGAGCCGCTCGATATCCTGCGCGGAGTTCTCAACTGTGTCGAGCAGCTCGAAGCGGGGAGGGCGGAGGTGGAAAACGCCTATTCGCGCGCGGTATCGCGCGACGGTAACCCGACGGCACAGCGGATGATCGGTGAGGTATTCGAACCGGTTACCTGTCGCTGGAGAGGGCTCGGCGAAATCGCGGAAAGCGGACTCGTTCTGCGCCCGGAGTACGAAGCCTTCGACGCCGGGAAGAAGTTCGACCTTGTGCGCGCGGCGAGCGACGCGCAGAGCGAGTGTATAGCCGGGCTCATCCTGCAGGGCGCGACGACCCCTCACGAGTGCCCGGCCTTCGGCACGCGGTGTACTCCCGAGCATCCGCTCGGCGCGCCGATGGTTTCCGGTGAGGGAGCGTGTGCCGCGTACTACCGTTACCGGCCGGTGCCGGCAGGAGCCGAAGAAGGAAGCGTGTGATGGGTTACTCTCAGGACGGTCTGTCGTGTCCCATCCCCCACGCCCTTCCCGCGCGCATAACGATGCAGCACGGCGGGGGTGGTCGCGCGATGCAGCGGCTCATTCGCGACCTGTTCGCTCGTCACCTTGATAACGGGGCCCTGCAGGCAAGCCGCGATGCGGCGTGTCTCGTGTTGGCTGCCGGCCGGATCGCCTTCTCGACCGATTCGTTCGTCGTACGGCCGGTCGAGTTTCCGGGGGGAGATGTGGGTAGTCTCGCGGTGCACGGAACGGTGAACGACCTGGCGATGGCGGGTGCGACTCCGAAGTACCTGAGCGCCGGGTTTATTCTCGAAGAGGGGCTTCCGCTGGAGGTACTCGATCGCGTGGTGCGCAGCATGCGCGAAGCCGCCGATCGTGCCGGCGTATCGGTGGTCACCGGCGATACGAAGGTTATCGAGCGTGTCCACGGCGACGGGTTGATTATTAATACCTCCGGAATCGGTTCGATAGATCACCGGCTCGAGCTCGGGCCGGGGGCCGTTCGAGCCGGCGACGCTATTCTTGTCAACGGCGACCTCGGCCGCCACGGTATCGCGGTCATGGCCGCGCGCGAGCGTCTCGAGTTCGAGCCGCCGGTCGTCAGCGACTCCGCGCCGCTTGCGGCGGTCGTCGCCGACCTGCTCTCGGCCGGTATCCGGATACGCGGCATGCGCGACTGCACGCGCGGCGGTCTCGCCGCGGCGCTGAACGAAATCGCCGGCGACGCCGGGCTCACCTTCGAGGTCGATGAGCGGGCCATTCCCGTTTCCGAGCAGGTTCGAGGCGCCTGCGAAATTCTCGGCCTCAATCCGTTTCACGTCGCCTGCGAAGGACGTTTCCTCGCCGTCGTGGCCGAAGACGACGCCGACCGCGCGCTGCGCATACTCGAGTCACACGCCGTTTCGGCGACTCACCCCGCGGCGATCGGGCGGGTCCTGCCCCGGGGAACCGTCCCGGTACAGTTGCGCAGCGCAATCGGCGTGACGCGCGTTCTTGAACAGCCGAGCGGCGAACAGTTGCCGCGTATCTGCTAATTACTGTCTCAAAGATTATGGATAGACACTGACGGAAACTCATCGATGATCCGCCGAGGTGGCGCCCTCCTCGCCGCCGTGCGCTCCGGCCGTCGCCGCTGCCTTGATTCGCCGCCACGGCGG
>SLIN01000269.1 GCA_007135605.1 Spirochaetales bacterium
CAATCGAGAACGAATTCGTGTTCGTCCGCGATCGCTTCCTCCGACCAGCGGCCGGGACGGTAGAACTTGGCGATCAACTCCTCACCCTCGTCGGTTCGAACGCCGTACACGCGGTTGATATAGCTGGGATACGGCGTAATCGTCCCGTCGAGCCGGAGGTCGAATGCCTGCTCGACCGCAAGAAAAACGAGTTCAGGCGTGAGAGCGTCGAAGTCCATGCGCTCCACTATGGCCCGCGAGGCCCTTACGTGTCTCGGGCCGCAGCCGTCTCCCGCTGTCCGGTGAGCTTGCTACAAGCCGCTCGTCTTGCTACGCTCCGCCGCAGTATGCCGCACTGGAGTGATCGTGTTCAACAATCCGCCGAACGGATACTTACGCGTCGTAGACGGCGTAAATGGAAGGCGAGGCGAAAACAGGCACAGAAGAGCACACTCTGGAGCTGGATCGAGAGCTTTCTCTGGGCGGCGGTCGTAGTGCTCATTCTCAATCAATACCTGGTGCAGGCGTACGTGATTCCATCCGGTTCGATGATCCCGACGTTGGAGATCGGCGACCGGATCTTCGTGAACAAGGTCGTGTTTGGCCCCGAGCTGATACCGGGGTACGGAAAGCTGCCGGGTTTCAGCGAACCGGAGCGCAATGAGATCGTGATATTCGAGAATCCTTCATATGTTTCTCGTGGTCCGGTTGTCGAGCTTTTTCATCGCCTCGTTTTCATGGTCACTCTGAGCATGGTGAATCTCGACCGCGATGAGCTCGGACGTCCGCGGGAGCAGTTCCTCATAAAACGCGCGGCCGCCTATTCGGGGGATCGATTGAGAATTCGTGAGGGTCGACACGAATTACGACCCGAGGGTGAATCCGAGTGGATGAGCGAAGAGTCGGCGATGGAGTTGCACGGAATCGAGTATCCTGTACGCCGCCTGATCGATGAGGACGCTCTGGGAACCTTCGAAGCGGCAGGTGCGGTCCGGGCGTATCAGGAGCGTGGGCTTCGACCGAGCTCAGCGATGCGGTCGGATGCGAATACCGCGGAGGCTCAGCGTGTCACCGATCGATTTGCGTTGGCCCGCGGATACCATCTCACCAACTATCAGATTGCACCCAACGAGGCGATGCTCGCGCGCCGCTTTGCCGACGCCGATACCGGTTGGTATGTGCCGGCGGACCACATCATGGGACTCGGCGACAACCGGGACAACAGTCGTGACGGTCGGGACTTCGGACCGGTTCACACCGATGCGGTACTCGGTCGCAGTATGGTCAGATACTGGCCGTTCGATCGGTTCGGGACAATTGATTGATAGCGTAAACGCCTGAGCGGTCTATGAGTACCATTCGACACACCCGCACGTATCGGGGGCCTGAAGAGCACAGCCTGTCCCGCCGACTGCGAAGATTCCTGACACTGTTGCTGCTATTCCTCGCCTTTCATCACGCACTCTCTTTCTTTCTGATTTCGAGCGTCCGTGTCGGAGGCGAAGGGATGCTCCCCGAACTCGCTCGCAATGACCGTGTGCTTGTCTCCCGCGCTGCGTACGGGCTTCCCGTACCGCTGCTTCGATCGCGCATCGGTGGTGGAGCGGCACAACACGGTGACGTGGTGCTCTACGATCCGCCGTTTGCCCGGCGGCCGCCGTTTGCGCTGCGCGCTGCGGATCAGGTAATTCGTTTCGTTTCGGCCCAACGCCTCGGTCTCCTGCAGGCGTACGGCGAGGCGTGGGAGGGGAGCGAGGCGATAGGCCGGGTCGTGGCGGTCCCCGGTGATACGGTCTCGATGGATGAATACTACATTTCGGTGATCACGCCCGAGGGACAACGTGTTCGCGATATCGACGAGCGTGATGGATCGGTCCGGATAATCAGACCGCGGGTGCCCGACAGCCTCCCCGATTCGGCGCCGCTTACCGGTTCCATGCAGCCGCGAGTTCTCGGAGAGGATGAGTACTGGATCGTAGGTGACAATCGCGGAGCAAGGCTCAGCTCGCTGCATTTCGGACCGGTATCGGCTACCGATATTCGCGCACGGGTAACGTTTCGGTTCTTCCCTCTCCCGCGATTCGGTGGTGTTCGGTGACCGGAGTGGTCGATCTCCGGCGATCGTTCTTGACCGTGTTACACAACTTCAACTCGTTGACAGCGGGACACGCAAATGCTACCGTCAGCGCGGCTGGGGCAACCGGTTTCGCAGGGTATATTCGAGCGCACAAGCATCTACATAAGCGGGAGTTGCGATGTCTGGACATAGCAAATGGGCTACGATACGTCACAAGAAGGGCGCCGCCGACGCGAAGCGCGGAAAGCTCTTCTCGAAGCTGATCAAGGAAATTACCGTTGCCGCTCGGGAAGGCGGTGGTGACGAGGAATCGAACCCCCGTTTGCGTACGGCAGTCCTCAAAGCGAAGAGCTCGAACATGCCCAAGGAGAATATCGAGCGGGCGATCAAAAAGGGCACGGGAGATCTCGCGGGCAGCGACTACGTCGACATGACCTACGAAGGGTACGGTCCCGGCGGCGTCGCGATCATGGTTGAGTGCCTCACCGACAATCGAAATCGTACTGCAGCGGATGTGCGCAGTATCTTCAACAAGGGGGGCGGTAATCTCGGTGAAAACGGCTGTGTGAGCTATCTATTCAGTCGAAAAGGGATCATCCAGTACGATGTCGCCGAGTATACCGAGGACCAGGTTCTCGAGCAGGCGCTGGAAGCCGGAGCCGACGACGTCTCGACGCAGGGAGACAGCATCGAGGTGGTTACCGATCCTGAGGAGTTTCAGAGCGTCGTATCGGCAATGCAGCAGGCCGGTTTCGAGCACTCGTATGCGGACGTTGCGCGGATTCCGGAAGCAACCGTGAGCCTCGACGAAGACGGCACGCGCAAGGCGCTGAAGCTCATCGAAGCGATCG
>SLIN01000078.1 GCA_007135605.1 Spirochaetales bacterium
CCGATCGTAGAGGAGAGTCCGAGAAATGGGAGACACGAAAATCAGAACGGCCATTATCGGCGCTGGAGCAATCGCCGCCGCCCACGCACGCGGCTTTCGGGCACACGGCGATGAATGCGATATCGTCGGTGTAACCGATACCAACCGCGAAGCAGCCGATCGATTCGCCGTCGAGTACGATATTCCGGATGTGCATGCCGGCGTCGATGAGTTGCTCGAATCGGCGAAACCCGATCTCGTCGCTATCTGTACTCCCCCGGCCGTACACGCCGAGTTGAGCATTCGGTGCATGGAGACCGGTGCGTGGGTGCTGTGCGAGAAGCCGTTGTGCGCATCGCTCGAGGAGCTCGATCGGATCGTCGAAAGTGAGAAACGAACCGGCTGCCGCACGGCAAGCGTGTTTCAGTGGCGATTCGGTTCGGCGGCTCAGCACCTGAAGCGGATGTTCGAGGAGGGAAGCCTCGGCGCCATGTACACCGGGGTCTGCAACACGACGTGGTACCGGGACCAGGCGTACTACGATGTTCCGTGGCGCGGTACGTGGGAGAGCGAGCTCGGTGGTGTCACGATGGGACACGGCATCCATCTCACCGATCTCTTCCTGTGGTTGGCCGGCGAGTGGCTGGAGGTCAAGGCGATGACCGGTACGCTCGCCCGCAATATCGAGGTGGAGGATGTCTCCTCGGCGCTCGTGCGGTTTCGAAACGGCGCGATGGGAACGGTGCTTACGACGGTGCTGGCTCCCCGCCAGGAAACCTACCTTCGCCTCGATTTCGAGGAGGCGACGGTGGAAACGCGCGGACTCTATTCGGTTTCCAACGACAACTGGAGCATCGATCGAGGCGAGCGGTCGCAGGAGGAGGCGTCCGATCCGGTGATCGAGCGGTGGAACGCCATCTCCGGCGATGTCGCCGGCGGGCACGAGGCGCAGATCGAACACATGCTCGCGGATATGCGGGAGGGGCGGCGGCCGGATACGAGCGGCGACGGGGTGCGCCGGACGCTCGAGTTCATAACTGCGCTCTACAAATCGGCGTTTACCGGGGAGACGGTCCAGGCCGGTTCGATTGGTCCCGGCGATCCGTTCTACACCACGATTCACGGCGGGCAGGGGTAGTCCGACAGACTCTTCGTCGGTCTCCGGCGGCCGCTTCTCACGCGGAGAATCCCGGCACGGCGGATGCAGCGGACAGAATTTTTCGGTTGCACCGTCCGGCGAACCCGGGGTATGTATTGTGACGCCATGAATCGCCACTATCGATTGGTCAGCTCGGTGAGCGGCCGCAGCTACGATGATGACGGTCTGCTGCTCGCCGAGCCGGACTCGTCGGTGTCCGGTCTCCTGCTGACCGACTATCACAGCCTCGACTTCCGACCGGGGCCCGATACGGACGGTATCTACCGCTTTGATTTCTGGTTGCCGGTAATACGGCGTCTCGAAGGCTCCTCCGCCCCGGTCACGTGGCGCAGTGAGGGCCTCGGTCGGTATCTCGGTCTCGAGAACCTGTACATCACCTTCAGTGGATATTGGCCTGAACGAGGCGCTCGAATGCTCACCGGAACCTTTAAGGAGTGTGAGGCGTATTCGGTTTGCGCACGGACGGCCGATACGGGCGAGACGCTGGTAGTTGCCAGCGCGGGCAATACCGCGCGCGCATTTGCTCGCGTCTGTTCCGAGAACCGCCTGCCGCTCGTGCTCGTTATACCGGAGCAGAATCTCGATGCGTTGTGGCTTACGAAACCGCTCGGCGAAAGCGTGAGCGTCGTCGCCGTCGGCGACGGAGCCGATTACGCCGATGCGATTCACGCTTCCGGAGTTATCGCCGGGTTGCCGGGGTATCGTGCCGAGGGCGGAGCGCGCAACGTTGCGCGACGTGACGGAATGGCGACGACACTCTTAAGCGCAATCGAGGCAATCGGTGGTCTCCCACACGAGTACTTCCAGGCGGTCGGCAGCGGAACCGGGGCAATCGCTGCGCGGGAGGCCGCCGATCGCTACCTGAAGCGGCACGCCTCGCCGGGTTCGTTGCCGAACAAGGGGGCGGATCGTATGCGGCTGCGACTCAGTCAGAATGCACCGTTCTTGCCGCTCTACGAGTCGTGGCGTGCCCGAAGCCGGACGCTTGTCGAATACGATGAGGATGATGCCAAGCGGCGATTGGACGGAATATACGCCCATGTGCTGGCAAACCGGACTCCGCCCTGGAGCGTGGCCGGCGGGCTGTTCGATGCGCTGAACGCCGGCGGCGGCGATATTGCGGCCATATCCAATCAGCAAGCCGTCGAGGCGGCAGAGCTCTTCGAGCGCCTCGAAGGCGTCGATCCCGCCCCGGCTGCCGCCGTCGCGATTGCATCGCTGATTCGGGCGGTCGAAGAGAAGAGTGTCGATCGAGCGTCGACGATAATGCTCAACGTTACCGGCGGCGGTTATAATCGCTTATGGAAAGAAGTGGGGCGTGTGCCGATTACTCCGGACGTTGTGATCGGTCGCGATGAGATCTCGCCCGGTCAACTGTCGGCCCGGCTTGCCGGCCGGTAGTGGCGCGTTCCTCGCATCCATAATCTTCGAGACAGTGGGTATCGCATATGTTTCTGCTGCAGAAGATCGTTTCCCGGTTGATATTTCCCGTCCCACTTGCCCTGATCGCGGGAGTTGTCGGTATCTTGCTGCTTGCCTGGACAACACGACGACGTGCCGGGCTTTCCCTCGTGATCGGAGCTCTCGCATTCCTCTGGATCGCCGCAACCGCACCGGTCGCCGACCAGCTGCTCTGGTCGCTCGAGGGACAACACCTGCCGGTTAGCGAAATACCCGAAGAGGTAGACGCAATCGTCGTGCTCGGCGCCGGTCACGTCGAACGCGAAGAGTTCCCTCCGATAGTCTCGCTCGGTCGATCGAGTAGCGCACGCGTGGCCGAATCGGTACGTCTCGCCTCCGGCAACGACCTTACCGTTGTCTTCAGCGGTTATGCCGGATCCGGGGACATTTCGAGCGCCGAGATGAATCGGGAGGCAGCGGTCGCGCTCGGCCTCAATCCGGACCGAACTCTCGTGCTTCCCGAGCCGCGGAACACTTCGGAGGAAGCGCGTGCGGTCGCAGCGGCGTTGCCCGATACTCAGGTGCTCCTGGTTACCAGCGCGTCGCACATGCCTCGTGCGCTTCTGGTTTTCGACCGCAGCGGTGTCGATACGGTGCCGGCGCCGACTGAGTTTCGAGCGGCGCAACGGAACTACTCACTCAGGAGCCTTCTGCCGGCGGCGGAGGCGTTGGCGAACAGCGAACGCGCCTGGTATGAGTTTCTCGGTATCTCATGGGCCTGGCTGACCCATCGGTAGCCGTTGTTTTCGCTCAAACCGGGTGATACCTTCGGCTCGTGGTTTCAGCGGATCGAATCGTGCTCGACGAGGCATTCGGCCGGGCGCCGGGAGCGCCCGGCACGGATGGACCGGTCGACGGAAGTGACCGTCGACCACTATACTTGCCGTCGAAGCCCCGAAGGATATACTTATGAAACTGAACAGACCGTACCGAATCCTTACGTTTGCCACGACGGTGTTGCTGCTTGTGCCGGCGCTCTTCGCGAACGAAATCGGCCCCGATGAAGGGCGGGAGATCCTGGAGCGTATCGACTCGCTTGTCAGCTACGAGGAGAGCGATTTTTCCGCCGAGTACACCGTGACGCAGGAACGCCCCGGTCAGGGACAGAGCCGTACAAAAATGACGATGTTTCGCCGCGACCGGGACAATCGTTACACCATACTGATAATGGAACCAGCCGCCGATCGGGGGAAGGGGTATGTGCGCATCGGAGAAAACCTGTGGCTCTATGACCCGGCCGATCAGCGTTTTACCCGCACCAGCGCGCGCGACCGATTCGAGAATACGAACGCGCGGAACTCCGACTTCACCCAATCGACGCTCGCCGAGGACTACCGAATCGTCGGTCACGAGCGGGAGCAACTCGGTGCATACGATACCGATGTGTACGAGCTCGAAGCGGTTACCGACGACGTGACGTACCCGAGAATGCGTATCTGGGTCGACCAGGACGGACTCGTCCGCAAGTTCGAGGACTACAGCCTTTCGGGACAGCACATGCGCAGCACCGCTATCCCCCGATATCGGCGGCTCGGCGATCAGTTCGTTGCCGTTCAGATCGTAATCCAGGACGAGCTGCGGGGGCGCGAGGTCGACGGTGAGTTCCGCCATGAGCGGACGATTATCGCGGTGGATAAACCGTCGTTGCGCGACGTACCGGACATGGTATTCACCCGCGCATATCTTGAGCGGGTCAGTGACTGATGCGAGTCTCCCGACTACTCCGAACGGTTCTCGCTGCAGCAATCTGTGTATCGCTCGGCTTGACGTTCACCCCGGACCATCTCTCGGCGCTCGACGAATTCTTCGAGGAGCCCGACCCGGGAGTGGCCGACGATGAGAACGGGGACGAAACCGAAGATGAGGCCGAAGACACCGAAGATAATGATGAGCCGGAGGATGCCGAGGGAATCGACTTCGACGCCCTCACCACGGCACCGACGACCTTTTCCGGCTCCGTCTCGACAGGTATCGGCGCGGCGGTTTCCCTGATCGACTGGCCGTGGACCGACGAGGCACAGGCGAGAGATCCGCTCGAGAACTATGAACTCGCCGGCGGCTACGATCTCAGCGCGAGCTTCGGCGTAGATGCCCGCCCGGGTGCGCACCTGCGTTTCTCGGCGCGTATGGGAACGAGTCTGAATCCGGATTCGATGTCTCTCTCCGCACCGCGTTTCAGCAGACTCTTCGTTGACTATACGCTCGCGGAGTCGATCTATTTCCGGGTCGGCCGATACGGTATGACCTGGGGGCAGGGGAGAGTAGTCGGAAACCCGGCGAACTTCGTGAGCGACGTCAGCGACGGCATGGCCGTGCGAGCCGTTGTGCCTGCCGGCAGAGGGAGCGTCACCGGTCTTGTTTACAGCAAGGGCGCGTGGGTGAGTCAATACAGTCCGCAGAATCCGAAAGCGTTTGCCTATGCCGGTCAGTGGGAAACATCTCTCGATGCGATCAGCCTCACGGCAGCCGGATGGGGGCGGTATTCGGAGCCGCTGCGTACATCCGCATCGGTAAGCGGCAGTATCGGTGCGTTCGACCTCACCGTGGAGGCTGTGAACCGTTGGGACTGGAATCGGCCGTTTGCACCCGAGAATCTCGATCTCAGGCTGTTAACGCAGGTGTTGTGGGAGGGGGGCGATCCGAGCTGGGTGATTATCGGCGAACACCTTTCCGACTCAACTGTGCCTTCGTTCCGCGGCCATCGCGCCGGAGTCGCACTGCGAATGCCGCGGTTCGGCGCGCTCGGTGTAAACTGGCGGCCACAGGTGCGCGTGCGGCATGCGTTCCACGACAATTCCGGCGAAGTCGTTACCGGCTTGACCGGTACCGTTGCGCCAGACTTGTCGATGTCGATCGGTGCGCCGTTCCGCTACGGGCCGCCGGGTTCCTACTATCGTCAGGGCGATTTCGGCAGCGACCTTCAGGATATCGGCGGCGTTGCGGCACTCGGGCTCGGGGTATCGCTCTCGTTTTCTTTTTGAGCCGGTTGAGAGGAGTATCTATGGATGAACGTCCGAAAGAGCAACAAGGAGCCACGCGTACCGACGTCGAGGACATACCCGCGGTCCGGCTGAAGAACGTCCACAAGGTGTACGCACTCGGACGCACCGAGGTTCCGGCCGTGAGAGGCGTGAGTCTTTCCATAAAAGAGGGAGATTTCGCCTCCATTGCCGGTCCGAGCGGCAGTGGGAAGTCGACGATACTGAACTTGATCGGGTGCATAGACGTTCCCACATCGGGGATCGTTGAGGTCACCGGCCGGGAAACATCGTCCCTGAACGACCGCGAGATAACCCGGCTCCGTCACAAGGTCGTCGGCTTCATCTTTCAGTCGTTCAACCTGATTCCGGTGCTGAACGTCTTCGAGAACGTCGAGTTTCCGCTCTTGCTCGGATCCAAGCCGCCGCCGAAGTCCGAGCGGCGTGAATACATCGACTTCCTCATCGAAGCGGTCGGGCTCACCGATTGGCGCAGTCACCGATCGAACGAGCTCTCCGGCGGCCAGCGCCAGCGGGTTGCCATTGCGCGCGCGCTTGCCACAAAGCCGCGGATCGTCCTTGCCGACGAACCGACAGCCAACCTCGACTCGAAAACCGGCTCGGATATTATCGAGCTCATGAAAAAGATCAACGCCGAGCTTGCGACTACGTTCATATTCTCGACGCACGACCCCTCGATCGTATCGATCGCCGATCACGTCATTCGCCTCCATGACGGCGAAATATCGGATGATTCACGTTCCGGCGTGGTATATTAGAAGATGCCATGAAACGACACCGCATTGTCCTGACTATGGTGCTCTGTCTCCTCGTCGCCTCGCCTTCGTTCGCGTATCTTCGGGACGATCGCGATCGTAACGTCACGCTCTCGGTGGACTACAGCATTCCGCTTGATCCACCGGCCCTGGAGGATGGCGAGGAGTTGCCTCCGGGAGCGGGTGAAACCTTGAGCTTCGGAGCGGCATATCGCTTCTGGGGTATTTTCAACGCGTCCGCTCACATCTATAGCGACTTGCTTTACGGTGTGGATAACTGGGTCGGAATGCGAATTCGTCCACTCGGTATGTTCTCGGGAGGGTTCGGAGCCGAAATACCGCTCGGCGGTCCCAATCTCATTCTCGACTGGCAGCGACTTTTCACCGGTCCGTCGGCGCCGAACGAGGGAGTCATAAGCTATGCGGGGCAGTTCAAGTTCGGTGTCGGATTCGACATTACCGACAGGTGGAACGTGAACGTCTTCTCCCGGACGATTCGCAACTTCTCCGAACGCGCCCGCGAAGTTGTCGATTACGCCTCGCAGCTCGAAGACGGGAACAAGCGCTTCACCACGATCGGGATCGGAACCGGCTTTCGACTCTGAGGCCGGGGATTGTGTCAACTCATCGGCGGCATGTGGTTACACATGTGTCCGTACCTACTTGACGCCGTTTCGCCGATCCCGATATATTGCGGCTCGTTCGCAGGTCACCTTCGTCTAGCGGTTAGGACACCGGGTTTTCATCCCGGCAACAGGGGTTCGACTCCCCTAGGTGATGCGAGATTTGCAGGCCCGCCGGAATTACACCGGCGGGCTTTTTCTTTATAGTGCCGCTGCAGGAGGTATCCCGGCTGACTATCGATATCTCGCAAGCGGGAAGGGGTATCCCGGCCGTCTATCGATAACCCGGGCGTCGAAAGGGCTATCCCGGCCGTCCATCGATAACCCGCCGTCAGAACCAGAAGCGGAAGCCCGCCGCCGATTGAAATCCGAAATCCGGCACCTCGATGGTTCCGTCGGAGAAGAGGGCGAGTCGCGGCGCGACCTCGAAGAAGAGCTCGAACCAGTCGGCTGGGAACGCGTTGAGCCCTATGGGTACGCGTGCTCCGACCTCCAGCTGGTCCGGCAGGGCGAAGTAAACCCCCGGCCCCACGTACACGTTCACAAAACGAAAGAGATTTTCGCGTATTGCTATCCAGTCGAGCGTGGTTCCCATTTGGAAGCGCTCTGCGCCGACCACCAGTCCCACTCCGATTGTCACCGGCAGCTGTGGCGGCTTGACAGTCAACATTGCACTGGCCCCGGGCAACCCGCCGATCGGATCGATGCCGAACGCCAGTCCGGCACCCCAACTCTGGGAGAATGCCGGCGCGGAAACCAGCACTAACGCGAAGACCGATATCAATACTATCCGTTTAATCATCCGTACCTCCGAAAACTGAATCAACCGCGGTGGCCGGTACTATACCGCACCGTGGGCAGTGCGACCATACAACCTTGTGCATCACGCGTGCACCCGGGTAGTATGCGGCGCGAAACATTATGGCAGAAACCGACAATGAGATTGTGCTGAAAGCGACCGACCTCGACGGTTTTCTCACCGAGGATGACGGTGAGCGACTCCGCGAGATGAATCGGCTCTACGATGCGGCGATAGAGATTTTCCGGCGGCTGGTTGCCGCGCGAGATCGGTCCGACGGCAGCGAGGACCGGTCACGGCTCATCGATTTGTACAACGAAATGGGTGCTTTCATGCAGCAGGTTGCAGCAAACGACCCGCGCATCGAAGTCTACTCGTTTGGTACGCCGAAAGAGGTTCACGGGGAAGCGAGCCGCCTGATCGCGAAGTTACGCGACACTCGTACCGAGCGGGCGGAGTTCATCTACTACACTCAACGCGCGTACGAGCTGCTGTTCAATTTCTCCTACGGAGCGCGCGGGGGTTCGCGAAAGAATTACCTTGTGGTACCGACGCCGGTCACCGATCCGGTGCAGAACTTCGCCGTACACAAGATACCGGATGTGGACACTGCGCTCGAGAACACGGTGATGTGTGTCATGCTGCGCGGTGCATTGCTCCCAAGCATGATCATGTCGAAGGAGATCGAGGAGTATAGCTCCACCGGATACGTGACCCCGTTCGCGCTGTTCCGCATCGCACGGAACGATAACCGCAGGGAGGAGGATATGGAATATATCCTCGACCTCAAGCGCTCGTTCTTCCGCCTCGAGGACCTGCACGATCGCGATCTGGTCTTTGCCGACCCGATGAACGCAACCGGAGGGAGCCTGGTTACGATTCTTCGCTACCTCGAAAACGAAGGGGTGCTCCCTTGCTCGATTCGCTTTTTCAACGTAATTGCATCCCTGAAGGGGGCGTTGCGTATCGTTCGCGCACTCCCGAATGCGACCGTATCAACGCTCTGGATGGATCCGGTGCTCAACGATTCGGCCTATATCCTCCCGGGACTTGGTGACGCCGGCGATCGGCTGAACGGGGTCGACCAGGAGGGGCTCCGCCGCAACATCATCCAGTTGATCGCCGACTACGGGTCGAATATCAGTGAGCTGTATCGCAGCCAGGTTCGGGAAATCGAACGGACGGTGCTTCGGGTATGATCGAACGAGCTCGTCGCCCTGCGAGACTGTTGGTCTGTGTACTCGGAATCGCATCGGTACTCTTCGGCTGTGCTACCGACATGACCCGCGAGGAGCTGGCTGCCGAGTACTACAACCTCGGTACGGCGTACCTTGATCTCGGCGAGCCCGAACGTGCCGCCGAGTACTTCTTGCGTGCGATCGATCTCGACCGGGAGTTCGTCGAGGCGGATTTCAACCTCGCGCGCGCATATCTCGAGGGTGACCGGATCTCGGATGCGATTTCGGTACTCAGCTCGCTTCTCGCCGAGGATCCGCGCAATACGACGCTGCTGCGCACGCTCGGCTATGCGTACTATCGAGCCGGAGATGATGAACGCGCGCGCGAGTACTACGAGAGCGCGCTCGAGGAGAACGAGGCCGATGTCGATGCGCTCTATAACCTGGGAATCATCGATTCCGAGGCGGAACGCTACGAGGATGCGCTTGCGTATCTCGAACACGCGGAGGAGCTCGATGACGGCGAGGATATCGCGCGAGCGCTCGGGCTCGCGTACTTCGCTCTCGGTCGCGACGAGGAGGCGGAGGAGCGTCTCGTTGGCTTAACCGCTCCGGATGACGAGGAGATTGATGTTGAGGTCATGTGGGCGCTCGCCGAGCTCGCCCGCCGGGCCACGGAGTTCGGAACCGCGGTTGAACGATACCAGGCGGCGAGCGGCGCCGACCCGGACGATCCGCGGCCTCGTTACAAGATCGCCGAGATACGCCTGGTCCATATCGACGAAGAAGAAGCCGGTCTTGCAGACCTGAGAAGCGCTCTCGAACGCAATTACTCGGATGTGGCTCGACTGGAGCTGCTTCTGGCTGATCTCGAGGGTACGCGTAAGGAGTTGGTCGAGGGTATCATTCTGGATGCCGGGTTCGTCGTTGAGAACGGTCGTGTGTCAGGCGAGGAGTGACCGGGGGGCAACCTGATTGCACCGCCCGGCGTTGAGGTGAGCCGGTCAGCGATTTTGCACTTCCTCCACAATCGCACGGAGATCCTCGAATACACCTTCGATCGGTTGGGCGGCGTCGACTTCGACCAATCGTCCGTCACGCTGGTAGTAGTCGACAACCGGTGCCGTTTCCTTCCTGTAGACTTCCAGCCGATGGCGAATTGCATCGGGTTCATCATCCTCCCGGCGAATGAGCGGCTCTCCGGTCTCGTCGTCGAATCCAGGCTCCTTCGGTGGGTCGAACTCGATATGGTACGTACGACCCGAGGCGGGATGCACGCGTCGGCCACCGAGGCGCTTCACAACCTCTTCATCATCGATTCGGAAGAAGACTACCTCGTCTACACGGGCGAACTCGTCGAGTGCCTCGGCCTGTGTCTCGGTTCGCGGGAAGCCGTCGAGGATCCAGCCCGCCTGCGCGTCGCTGTGCGACAGCCGGTCGCTGACCAGATCGATGGTCAGCTCGTCGGGAACGAGCTCACCGCTGTCGAGTATCTGTTTGACTTTTTTGCCGAGTTCGGTTTGCTCACGGATGTTCTGACGAAAGATGTCCCCGGTAGAGATGTGGGGAATCGAGAGCTCCGCGGCGATTTTCGCAGCAATGGTACCTTTTCCCGCCCCGGGGGGGCCGACGAATATCAGATTCATGATGTATCCTCGTAGTGTTTGCCGAATTTGCGGAATGTGCCGTAAGTTTAACCGTGCGATCGCCCGCGGTCAAACACGAGAGGAGGGGTGTGATTATGGATTTCTGGCAGCAGATGCGAGGAGCGCTCGATCGGGGTGTCGATACCTCAAGAGACCTTTTCAACAAGGCGAAGGACCGCGCGCAGGATTTGAGTAGGAGCGGCATCCTCAGATTTGAGAAGATGCAGCTCGAAGATCAACTGCAGAAGGAGCTGGCGCGTCTCGGTCACAGCGTGTATGACCTGCTGAACGAGGGAAACGAGCCGGTGACGCTTGAAAGCGGTGACGTTCGCAGGATTTACGAGGAGATAAGCCGCCTCCGTGAATCGATTCAGACGAAGGAACGCGAGATCGGACGGGCCCGAGAGGCGGAGGGTGAGCCGGAAGTATAATCGCGGTATTGACGTGTAAAGGGCGAGTATCGTAGAGTGCGCTTTCGCACGGCAGCGGCATTTGATTCCGCCGCGGCGGGGCGAATCGTACATTGTGCTCGCCCGCGCTGTTGTTCTGCGCGTGCGGTTTTTCGAACGCGATATCCGTGTGAGCATATTGACCACGACGTAGAGTTCGTGATATCACACGAGTCCCGCCTTCGGAGGCGGGGGATGATCTTTCACAGCGAATAGAGAAGGGAAGGAAAGACGACTCGGAGGCGGACCGACACTGCTGCCGGAGAGAGCAGGCGG
>SLIN01000344.1 GCA_007135605.1 Spirochaetales bacterium
GAGGCGGCCTCCGTTTGCCGGGGCCCGGCCGGTCTGGCTGGAGTGCTCGGCACCACCTGCTTGACCCGGCTTATGTTCTACGACGGCGGCTATGAAGCGGAGCGCAAGGTTCTCGAGGCGGAGATCGGGAAACAGGGACCGTTCGCGGTGCTCCCCGCATTCGGCGAAATCGGCTCATTCGAGGGAGGACCGGCATCCCACTTCAACAAGACATTCATACTCGTTCCGCTGCGATCGGGAGGAGAGTAGTATGGACGGAACAATCGACACGCTCGAGGCACGAACCATCGATCTCTGCCTTGTCTACGAGTCGGCGAACCTTCCGGTCGACGCCGATTCGGCGGAGGCGCTCGCAGAGGCGGTCGTCGCCAAGGCCACCCACATTCTCGGCGCCCAGCTTGCCACCTTCTTCGTTAAGGAATCCAGAAGCAATTCATGGAGAACTGCAGCGACTGCCGGACACACCGAATCGAACGTCACACCGCCGGGTGTGGCGACGCTTCATTCAGCGGCAATGTCGGGAGAAATCTCGGTCGTAAGCGATACAGAGTCGTTGCACGCGCTCTTTCCCGCGTGCTCGGCGACCGAAGCCGTCATTGCGCCACTTTTTGCGGGCACCGACCGGCACGGGGTTCTCTGTGTGGGGCGAGCCGACGGGCGGGCTTTCTCCGCGGCACAGCTTCGCTTCTATCGCATTCTCGCCATGCGCGCCGGCCCGCTTCTCGAGCGCGCACTCCTGAGCAGCGCGCTCCGCCGCGAGGCGATTACCGACAGCCTCACCGGCCTCTGGAATCGGCGTCAGCTTCAAGCCGATCTGGAAGATCTCTCGACTCAGTGGACGGAGGCCCGCAGCGTGTCGCTTCTCATGTTCGATCTTACCTCGTTCAAGTGGCTCAATGATACGTTCGGGCATGCCCGAGGCGACACCGTATTGCGCGATTTCGGCTCCGCACTCGCAACGCATGCTCCCTCCGGGGCGCGGGCATACAGACTCGCCGGCGACGAGTTCGTAGTACTGGCGCCGGACTGTACCTCCACAGAGCACGACCGCTATATGAGCGCCCTCTCCGAGGCAATGCACGGCATGGGGAGAAGCAGCGACGAAAAACCGCTCGTCGATTTCGATGTCGGAGTCGCGCACTATCCGTCGGACGCACGCGACGCGGACGGACTCCTGCGTGTGGCGGACAAGAGAATGTACGAGATGAAGCGTTCGCGGCGGTAGCGCCGCCGAAGGCGCTCAATCCCGGCGAGCAAACCGCCCGTACATCTGATCGGGTACCAGGAACTCGGAGTCCCGTTCCCGGAGCGCAACTCGCGCGCTGTAACAGAGGTGGCAGGCGTCGACGTACTCATCGTCGATCGGGAGGCGATGGTGACGCACGAGCCCGGCCGGCCCCTCGCGAACGATCGGCCCGGCGATCGGATGCGTTGCCGGATCATACTCATCGCAGATTCGCTTCAGTTCGGCATTGAACAGATTGCCCACGACTATGCCCTGACAGATATGGATATTTCCGAACGGGTCGACATGCACGCGTCCCGGCTCGGCCAGATTCTCGTGAGGGCAGGTGGAGAAACGCTCCCAGGGGTGATGTATTCTGCCGTGAACCAGTTTCTCGGCTGCTCGGCCCCGGTACATGAGCGTATCGTCACGAACGGAGATAATCCCTACCGGCATGCCCAGCCGCCGTGCCGCGACCGCCGCGTTCTCCGATTCCGGTGAGCTCGGTTGGTCGGAGTGAAAGAGATCGCTGCTGACCGAGAAGTCGCTGATCCTTCCCGCGAGCGGCTGCAACCAGAGAAGCGCATCGGCGACCGAGGTGGCCCAGTACGCGTTGGTCACGATCCCGACTTTGAATCCCGCTTCGTGCGATTCGGTCACCGCTTGGACGAGGAGGGGATAGTGGAGGAACGGCTCGCCGCCCTCGAAATAGATCCATTCGATGCTCGGAACATCGCGCGCCTGGCGAAGGATGCTGCGAACACGTTCGATCGACATAGTTCCGCTGCTGTGCGGACTGCCCCAGACGAAGCAGTGATCGCACTCCATAGTGCATTCGTAGGTTAACAGCAGATGAAGGCCGGTAAGCGTCACGACAGATAAGCGTAGCACCGACGCCGCACCGTGGCTATTCGTACAGACGGGGGCCGCTGAGCAATTTATCGTGTTCGCCGGCGCGCGCCGGCGCGGCTACTCGTCTCCGCCGGTCAGTTTTCGCCGCAGCGATTCCCATTCGGCAAGCTGTTCGCCCACTCGCTGCCGGGCCGTCCGATACGCCTCGAAGAGCTCCCGGTACAGCTCCCGCCGCTGCGGGTCCGGCTCGAACACGCGCTCGACCCCGGTCATGCCCCCCACCGCCTCGCCAACCGAGGAGAACACGCCTGCCCCGGCGCCCGCGAGCACCGCAGCGCCGAGCGCGCCCGCCTCGGTAACATTCATCCGCACCAGCGGTATCCCGAGAACGTCCGCGTGTACCTGCACCGTCTCGTCGGAGCGGCTCCCCGCGCCGACCACCCGCGCCGTCTCGAGCTCGATTCCCGCCTCCGGCAGCCGCGAGGCGACGAGGTTGTGCTCCATCGCGTTCGCCTCGATGATCGCCTTCAGGATCGCCGCCCGGCTCGTCTCGAGGGTCAGCCCCAGGATCGCCGCCGAGCGGTCGGACAGGAAGTCCGGCGGGCCCATCGGCGCGAAGTGCGGCAGCACGAGCAGCCCGCTCGGGCCGGCCGGCATCTCCGCGAAAAGCGCAGCGTAGTCGGCGCCGGCGGCGTGTGGGCCGGCACCGGGCCCTTCGCCGTGCGGCGGTTCGTCGCCGCCGGGCCCTTCGCCGTGCGGCCCACGCCCGCCGGCCGCGGGTTCACCGGCGGCGGCCGTGCCC
>SLIN01000287.1 GCA_007135605.1 Spirochaetales bacterium
CCGAAGCGCAGGACCCGGGCACAGATTGCTCGGGAGGCGGGGCTCGAGCCGTTGGCCGACTTTCTTGAATGGGGTGATGATGATGCGTTGCGCCGCGCGATCGGGTCGGCGGGTGGTGGGAAGCCGGACCCCGCCTCGAGCGCGGGCGATGCCGCCCTGCTCGAGCTCGCCGCCGCCTTTGTAGACGAGGCGGCCGGCGTCCCGGATGCGGAAGGCGCGCTCGCCGGCGCCCGCGACATTCTCGCCGAACGGATCAGCGAATCGGTGGAGGTGCGCTCGGCACTCCGCGAGCTCTTCGCCTGGCGCGCGCAGCTGCAGTCGAAGCGCGCGCGCGGGAGCCGCCGCGCGGCTGGTTCCGGCTCACCGGCCGGTGCCTCCGATGGCTCAGCGTCGGCGGACGGCGGAGGCTCCGCCGCCGGCGCCGCAGCTGACGAAACGGCGCACGGTGATCGCCACACTGCGGCCGGACGAGGCCCGGTCGCCGGCACCGGCAAGTCCGGCGCCTCCAGCTCCGGCAAGCGCGCGGCCTCCGACCCCGCCGACATCTACCGCGACTACTTCGATCACAGCGAAGCGGCCGCGCGGGCGCCGTCGCACCGCGTGCTCGCCATCCTTCGCGGGGAGCGCGAAGGGCATCTCTCGGTGCACGTGCTGCCGGAGGAGGAGCGGGCGCTCGAGACGATCGAGCGGCAGTGGGTTCGCGAGCGGTTGATGCCCGGCGGGCGCGGTGGTAGAAGAAGCGACGGTGGCGGGTACAGCGGCACAGATCCCGGCGCCGGCACGGCCGCCGACCGCGCACGCGATAATCGGCGCGGTGCGGATGCCGGCACCGCCGGAGCCGCCGCCCGAGGCGGGCGGGGTCGCGGCGACTCCCGGCGCCAAGCGCCCAGCGCGCCCGACCGGGCCGCCGGCCCGCTCACCAGCGCCCGCCGCGATCAACTCGACCAGGCAGCGGTCGACGCGTGGAAACGCCTGCTCGCGCCGTCGCTCGAGAACGAGCGCAAGGGCGAGCTCGAGCGCGCGGCACATGAGGAGGCCGCCGAAGTCTTCGCGAAGAACGTGCGCGAGCTGCTGCTCGCCGCGCCGATGGGTTCCCGCCGCCTGCTTGCCGTCGACCCGGGCCACCGCACCGGCTGCAAGATCGTCTGTCTCGATGAGCACGGGGAGCTTGTCCACCACGAAGCGATCTATCCGCTGGCGCCGCAGCGTCGCGAGCACCAAGCTGCCGAACGGCTGCGCGCCCTCTGCGGCGAGCACCGCATAGAAGCGATCGCCGTCGGCAACGGCACCGGCGGCCGCGAAGCGCACGCGTTCGCGCGCGGGCTCGAGCTGAAGCGCGCCGACGGCTCGCCGATGCCGGTGGTCACCGTGAACGAAGCCGGCGCCTCGGTCTACTCGGCGAGCGCGGTCGCGAAGGAGGAGCTTCCCGACCACGATGTCACCGTGCGCGGGGCGGTATCGATCGGCCGCCGCCTGATCGATCCGCTCGCCGAGCTGGTGAAGATCGACCCGCAGTCGATCGGCGTCGGACAGTACCAGCACGATGTCGACGACAAGCTGCTCGCCTCGCGCCTGGCCGACACCGTCGTCTCGTGCGTGAACGCCGTCGGTGTCGACGTAAACACCGCCAGCCCGCATCTCTTACAGCACGTCTCCGGGCTGACAGCGAAGAGCGCCCGCGCGATCGTCGAGAAGCGGCGCACCGCCGGCGCTTTCCGCTCGCGCGCCGAGCTCACCGGCGTCTCCGGTCTCGGCCCGAAACGCTTCGAGCTCGCCGCCGGCTTCCTGCGCGTTCGCGGCGACAACCCGCTCGATGCCACCGCGATCCACCCGGAACGCTATCGGCTCGTCGAGCGCATGGCGCGCGACCTCGGCGTGAATGTCGCCGAGCTCGTCGGTAACGAGGCGCTGTGCCGAACCATCAACCTGAAGAAATATCAAAGTGATGATGTGGGCATGGCCACGCTCACCGATATTATTTCGGAGCTCACCCGACCCAATCGCGACCCGCGCCCCGAGTGGGATCCGGTCGAGTTCCGCGAGGACATCAACGAAATCGGCGACCTGCGCGAAGGGATGAAGCTCGCCGGCGTGGTCACCAACATCACCGGGTTCGGCGCCTTCGTCGATATCGGCGTGCATCGCGACGGACTCGTCCACATCTCCAGGCTCGCCGACCGCTACATCTCCGACCCGCACGAGGTGGTCTCCGTCGGCGCTCGGGTCGAAGTCACCGTCATCGGAGTCGATCTCGAGCGCGGCCGCATTTCGCTGAGCATGGTGGGGTAGCGTACATGCGATCGGGCGCTTGGATCCCGTCTGCGCCGCCGCCGGGCACGCATTGGCCGCAGGCGGCCGTGGCCTATGACGATCGCGGAAGGCGCCGGGAGTAGTGTCGATGTAACTCTCGCATCCGCTTTTCGTGAACGCCGAGGTCGCCCTTTCCGAGGCGGCTTGCTGCGCGGAAGTGGATCACCGGTTCGTCGGGCGGCAGGTAGAACTCCACATCGTCTCGAAAACGGAAGAGTCGCGAGACGAAGAGCGCGTGAACGTAGTCGTCGCGGCGTTCGAGTATTCGCACCCGCGGTTGCTCGAGGAGCATCGAGACAAGCTCGATTCGCGCAGTGTCGCGGTCGACAGAATCATAGCGCCACGGGCCGAGCTCGGCGTATCCGCTTCCCGGATACGACGAGACGCAGTTCGGGCTTCCCGGGCACTCTCCGAGGCGCAACAGCCCGTCGTGCTCTATTACGCCGGTTGCCACCGATCGATGGTTGTTCAGGACAGCGATCGTCACACCGACGACGAGAAGAACCGCGATCGCGTACCAGAGGTAGTGCATTTGGATATGATAAC
>SLIN01000298.1 GCA_007135605.1 Spirochaetales bacterium
CCCACGGCGCCGATCATCGGCAGCGCGCCGTCGAGCAGGTAATGCCGCACGCGCAGGATCATCTTCATCCCCAGAACCCCGCCATGCGGCACCAGCAGCTCCGGGATCTCGTAGACCAGCCGCGATCGCTCTCCCGGCACAAGCCGGTCCAGGGTAAGCCCGGCAACGATGAGTACTGCGATCGAAAGAGCGAACACCGACACGACCAGTCCGACCGACGCTTCTGCAAGCAGCGCGATCAACGCTCCGGTCTGAGAAATACACGGAATTGCGAGCGACAACAGTGTCGCAACGATCAGGCGCTCTTTACGGGAACCCATCGCCCGGGCGGAGAGGATCCCAGGAATGGCGCATCCGTAGCCGAGAAGCAGCGAGATCGTGTGTGAGCCGCGCAGTCCTATTTTCGACATAGCACCGTCGAGCAGTACCGCCAGACGCGGCAGGTAGCCGGAATCCTCGAGAAGACTCATCGCAAGATAGAACGACAGGACATACGGCAGAACGAGCGTAAACGGCCACTCAATTCCCTTGATGAGGAATCCGTAATCACCGATAAGGATGTTCCGGAACGTACCTGAATCGATGTATGTGACGACGATCCGTTCGAGAAGCGGAAAGAGCCCGTCGCGCGCCAGCGGCAACAGGATCAACTGCCGCATTCCCATTCCCACACCCACGATGATTGCGAACGTCAGAGCAAGCACCCCCGCGGCAATTGCCAGGCCCGGCCAGGGACGCACCAGAGCTTCCGAATCGAAGCGGGCAAGCGAGAGACCACGCCGGGTGTTCCGTGCGAGCGGGAGGGGCTTCAGCGTCTTGCGACGGCTGTTCGCATGTGCCGGTCGAATATCGGACTCTCCCGCCGGCTCGTCGGTCACGATTTTCGGCGCGTCGGTCTCGCGAACGGCAAGCTCGCCAATCCGCTCGGCAAGCTCCCAGAGCGTTCGCTCGTCGCCGGCCCGGTCGGGGGTCCCGCGCCCCTCGGCCGCGCCGTCCTGCTGTGCCCGACCGGCGAACCTCGCAGCCTCTCCACCCCGGATAACGCCCGAGATAACCGCGTCGAGATGTCGGAACCCTTCCCCTGCAATGGCGATCGTCGGCACCACCGGCACGCCGAGCTCGGCGGAGAGCACATCTGCGGACACCTCTCTGCCTTTCGAGCGGGCGATATCGACTCGGTTCAGCACAACCACCGTCGGACGATCGTAGGTAAGCACCTGCAGCAGCAGATAGATGCTGCTTTCGAGATGGAGTGCGTCGGCGACAACGATCACCAGCCCTTCGGTATGCGCTAACGCCTCGGTGGCCGCTTGCTCGGCCTCGTTGGTAGCCGACAGCGTATAGATGCCCGGTAGGTCGAGCAGCGTGACCGGCAGGTCGCCGAACCTCCCTTCTCCGCGGGCAACTTCCACGGTCGTTCCTGCGTAGTTCGCCGCGGAAACCGACAGCCCGGTTATATGGTTGAATATGATGCTCTTTCCGACGTTCGGAGGACCGACGAGAAGAACCTCGACGCTGCCGTCGCGAGATCTCGCCGGAACACGGTGACAGTGCATTGCGCTTCACCTACCCGCGTTCCGGTATGAGCTCTATGGTTCGGGCAATCGACCGTTCGATCGCGAATTGCCGCCCCGATATCGAGCAGACGAGCGGCCCGCCGAACGGTTGGCGCGCGACGACTCGGCACTTCTTTCCGGGACGTACGCCGAGGGCGGCGAGTGCCGGAATGCCCGGCGCGTTCGCGATAATCCCGCACTGGCTCGGTGACAGGTCGCAGAGACCGCACGGACGACGAAGATCGCACGCAGCGCACGAGGCGGCACCGCCTTCCTCACCCGCATCGAGCCTGACCACCGACTTACCCCATGGCACGCGGGTCGTGCCGAAGTGGCGGGAAGAAAGCGGCGGGCGACCGCAGGACACAGGCTCCTCCCCGGCCCGGTTTCTTTCGCTTGCGCCGTCGGCGCGCTTGCCACCGTGCACACCTTCGGCCCCGAACGGGAGGAGCGTGGAATAGGCACAGCGAAGCGCCGAGCGCGGGTTCCGGTAGAGCAACCGCGTGCCCGAAGCACATGTATCGAGAATGCGCCGGACGACCTCGCTCTTCGGCGCGACATGCAGCGCCACCACAACTATGTCGGCTCCCGCATAGGAGATATTCCTCGCGTCCGCGAGACGCAAGGTGATCCGTTCGGCGGTCGCACCGTCGACAAAGCTTGCGAGTGTGCGCTCGGCACACCGGATCGCCGCGTCGTCGGAGTCGATCGCGATCACCCGGCACCCCTTTCGCGCCAGCCTGATCGTCGTCATCGGGAACGGACCGCACCCGACGTGGAAGACCGTCTCTCCGGGACGGGCTGCAGCGAGCGCGCATTCGCGCCGGTTCATCGCCCGATAGAACAGATCGTTGTACAGTCGACCGAAGAATCCATTGGAAGCGGCCGCGTACTCGAAACATTGCACACACCTGGCCATCGCGCTTTCGCCTCTCATGGAGTCCTCCCCGGTATGCGGTAGAGCGCCGAACGATCGAAGGTCGGCATCCGATGGCGGCAGACTCCTGCCGGCTCGAGCACACCGCCGAGCGTCCCGTATTCCGCCTCGAGGCCGGGGCGCGGAAGGCGAAACACCACGCGGCTCGCACCGGTGGTTCGCGCGATATTGTCGAGAATCGCCCGCTTACCGGTCGCCTGGAGTGCAACCAGAACGGCGTCGGCACGCGGCAGATCGTGGGATCCGGCTTCGGCATGAATTATGGTGATGTTTCCACCTCCGTGACCGGTCAGTCCGAGCCGGCGTACCACCCGCCGCGCATTGCACACCGCCGCATGATCGCGATCGACCGCGATCACC
>SLIN01000056.1 GCA_007135605.1 Spirochaetales bacterium
GAACCGGTCGACGAGCACGATGCCGCTTTCGAGGCGGCATGCGTACTCCTGACGCTGCCGCGTGGAGTGCCACGCGGCGCGTCGCGATTTCGTCTTGCGCAGCAGGTTCTTCAGCAGACGGACAACCTGATCGTTCATCTGCCGTACAGTCTAATGCATTTGTTGCTGTCTTATCAGCTCCGAAACCATACTATCGAGCTGATTTGCGGTTTCGGTATTTTCGGCCGCTACACGCGAAAGCTCGCTGTACTGCTCGTCATCCATCCCAACCTCCGCCATGGCGGCCTCGATCTCCTCGTCGGCCTGACGCTCGATCTGGTGGACGTGCTCGAAGAGCTCGCGAAACTCTTCGTCGACGTCGGCGTCCAGATCACCTTCGATCTCGCCGTCGGGACCGATCATCGAGTAGTACATCTGCAGGAACTCTTCATACGCAATCCCGGATTCCGCGATGATCTCATCGATCTGCTGCTGCGCCTCTTGCTGTGCGATCATCATCTCCGCCTGCACGATCGCAAGCGACTCGAGTTCCTCCGGATCGATCGGTTCGAACGGATCCTCCTGGGCGAGCGCCGCAGTGACGAGCGTGCTCGCCAGCAACAGTACGATAGCGGGAACTACACGATTGCTCAGCATTGTTGTCCTCCCTCGTCGTTCAACGCTTTCGGTCGAGAGGATCGACAGCAGATACCAAATCGGAGGAAAGAGAGTGCAAAGATTGTGTCAAGACGATCGAAGTGCGGCGCGGAGCCACGGGCGGCGCAGTCGACGGGGCGCGGAGCCGGCGACCGGCGGCGAATCACGCTACGATGACTCGTTCGACAGCGAGCAGACGCCGTGCCCCCGACGGCGAATCGGCGAGGAGGGCGACATTGGCATCGAACATGCCCGGGGCCTGGTGGCCCCACGCGGCAGCCACGGGGAGCACTCCGAGATCGCGCGCGACTTCTATGTCGTGCTCGGTATCGCCGATGAGCACGGCACGCTCTGCGTCTATTCCGTGAGCCTCACAGAGCTCACGTCCGCGCAACACCTTGCTCTGTGCGAGCCGGTCGTCGAGCCCGAAGATCGCCTCGAAGTACGATTCGATACCGAGCGATTCGACGCACCGCTTCAAGAGCGGCTCGTGCATCGCCGAAAGCAGGTACTGGTGAACGCCGCGATCGGCGAGTTGCCCCATGAGATCATCCACGCCTTCATGCAACGGGCACGTTGAGACGTACCGCATGTAGTATTCGTGATACTCGTCACTCAAGGCGGCGAACGAATCGCCGTCGACCTCGAGCCCGAGATCGCGGTAGTACTCGGAAACCGGGAATCGAAATCGCTCGCGATGTTCGCCGACGGTAACGACCGGCAGGTCACGAGCGCGCAGCACCGAGTTCAGACTCTCGACCGCAAGCTCCAGATCGTCGAGGATCGTGCCGTTGAAATCCCAGATTACGTGCTTCAATCCGTATCCACCTTTACCGTTCATACGCGGCCGGAAGCTTGACCGACTTGCCCGCTGCGGGTCAAGCGGATACGCTTGTACGCATGAAGTGGTCTATAGGGCTGGGTCGCCTTGCAGGCATCGATTTTCGCATTCACATCACCTTCTTTCTGTTGTTGATCTGGGTCGGGGCCGCCGACATTGCCGCCGGTCTGGAAGTGAGCGATGCGGCGGTTTCGGTGCTGTTCATTCTCGCGCTGTTCGCCTGCGTTACGCTGCACGAGCTCGGACACGCTCTCGCCGCGCGGAGGTATGGTGTCGCGACACGTGACATCACCCTCCTTCCGATCGGTGGAATTGCGCGCCTCGAACGGATCCCCGAGAATCCGAAGCAGGAGTTCGTAATCGCGATCGCCGGTCCGCTGGTCAACGTGGCGATCGCTGCCGTTCTCTATGTCGTTATCCTCGTCAGTGGAATCGGGGTTCCGGAGGGTTTTGATTTCGCGCTCGTCGAGGTGCCGTTCATTATGCGCCTGCTCACGGTCAATCTCGCTCTTGTGTTCTTCAATATTCTCCCCGCCTTCCCGATGGACGGAGGACGTATCGTCCGCTCGCTACTGGCGATGAAGCTTCCCTATACCCGGGCGACATCGATCGCCGGAACCCTCGGCCAGTTCATGGCGCTCGTGTTCGGCTTCTTCGGGTTTCTCGGCAATCCGCTGCTCATTATCATCGCGGTATTCGTGTGGATCGGTGCGGCGCAGGAGCAGAGCCAGGCGCAGCTACGCTCGATATTCGCCGGCCTGCCGGTGCGTGTCGCCATGGTCACCGACTTTCGAACCCTCTCGCCGCAGGACCGTCTGAACGATGCGGTGGAGAAGCTCCTCGCCGGCACCCAGACCGACTTTCCGGTGGTAGACGACGCCCGGCTCGTCGGCTTTCTGACTCGCGAGAAGCTTACGCGGTCGCTTCACGAGCACGGTGGCGACTATCCGGTTCGCACATCCATGAACGACGATGTAGAAACGCTCGACGAGACGGAGATGCTCTCGGCCGCCTTCGAACGCATGCAGCAGAGCGGCATTCGCAGTATGCCGGTTCTTCGCGGGGAACAGGTAGTCGGCATCCTGACCACCGAAAACGTCGGTGAGTACGTCCAGGTTGCAACCGCCCTCGGTCGCGCGGCCTCGGCCGCGCTCGGCCGCTCCACGACAGATGGGCCGTCGGCGTGACGATACTGTGGCACTACCATCTCGCACTTGAGTTTCCGGAGGAGATTGATGCGCTTCGCGCCGAGCTCTCCGGCTGCCGCATTGTGGTCGCCGAAGAACGGGCCGAGTTCGAGCGGGTGCTGCCCGACGCAGACATTGTCGTCAGCGGGCCGCTGACCGCCGAGGAGGTGCGTGCGGCGGTACGCATGAGGGCCCACTTTCTGCCGTACGCAGGCGTCAATGCACTGCCGCTTGCCGATTATGCCGGCCGGGGCATCGTCGTCGCGAACAGCCACGGGAATGCGGCGATTGTTGCCGAGCGTGCGGTCACGCTCGCGCTCGCAGCGGCAGGACGGATCGTCGAGTTTCATAACGGGCTCGCCGGCGGTCTGTGGGCACGGCGCGGAGGTCGGGCGCAGATTTTCGAGTATTGGCGCTCGCTGCAGGGCGCCGAGTGCGCGGTGATCGGCACGGGACGGATCGGCCGCCGGATCGCCGAGCTGCTTCGAGGTTTCGACTGCACGGTGGTGGGGGTACGTCGCCGCGCCGCCGCCGGTGAATACGATCCGTTCACGCGGATAACCACCGACGGTGCGCGGGCGACCGAGACGGCGGCCGTCGTCTTTCTCGCCGTCCCGCTCACCGAGGAGACGCGAGCGATGATCGACGAGCACGCGATTTCCCGCATGAACGGGGCGATTCTGGTGAACGTCTCTCGCGGCGAAATCATCGACGAGCACGCGCTCTACCGCTCGCTTTGCGAGCACGCCTACCCCCGCGAGGCATCGAACACGTCGGCGACGGGGCCGAACAGCCGAACGCCGGCGCGGCGACAACCGGGAGTAGCGGCGGCCGGTATCGACTGCTGGTGGCGCTATCCGGAATCGTTCACCGACGTACAGCTACCCTCCCGACTGCCGTTCCACCGGTTGCCGAACGTGGTCATGTCGCCGCACGCCGGATCGCACACCGTCGAGGGCAAGCGCGGGCAGCTCGCCGAAACGCTCGAAAACATCCGAACGTATGTGAACAGCGGCCGCCCGGCAGCTGTGGTCGATCTGGACGCCGGATACTGAACGGGCGTGCCGGCCCGCCACCGGGTGCCGATCCCCTAAAAGTACCAGTCGTTGCGCACTACTTTCGACGAAAACCATCCGGTCAGAAGCGAGTGGGTCGCCGCGTCGATCCGCTCATCCGGCGTGCGGCGGTAGCGGAATGCCGGCCGTACCCCGTAGAGGAGCGCCGAGAGCTGCTCGATCGAAAGCACCGCATCCGCCCCCTCGCCTTCATCGGCGCGTACGCTCAACCGGCCGCCGGAGGCCTCGAACGAGTACACACGGCTGTTCCACGCGCATTGCGCGTCGTCGACGCGAACCCGTAGCCGGCCGTCCGGCCGTCCCACCTTCGTGCCGTCGAGCGCACCGACCACATCTACAATCCGAACCATCCACGGTTTGCCGCCTCGGAGCGTTACGTCTTCGCTCGCATCGGCGAACCAGCGCCACGCGGGGGCATCGGCCCCGACATCGATGTCGATGAGATGGATCTGATCTCGGTGGCAGGCGAGAAACCCGAGCACCGCCTCATGCGCCCGATCGTCGGCGGAGTAGAGCCCGGTGATCGCCAGCCGCGAGTACCACCCCTCGTGCTTCTTCTTCTCCAGCTGAAAGAGTGCAACATCTTCACCATTTCTCGAAAGAATGACCGCCTCGCGGTTGCTTACACGCGATTTCCACTCGCTCTCGCCGACATCCGAGCGAAAGGCGCGCCCGTGGTAATGCCTCAACATCGTCCCGACCGCCCGACAATAGCGCTCGCGAACCCGAATCGCCGGCACTCGTGTGGTCTCGTAGTTCGATGGATAGACGTCGCGACTCAACCACTGGACCAGGCCGTCGAGCGATGTGGTCAGCCGCACCTCCGGCTGTGCCGAAACGTATCCGAAGCGACCGTAGAAGCTCTCCTTGAACGGCGCGAGCATTGATACGACCTGGCCCCGCTCTCGCATCGCCTCGAGCGTCGACAGCATCAGCTGCCTCACATGCCCGCGACCGCGCTGCTCGGGGAAGGTGGCGACACCGCCGATTCCTCCCATCGAGAGAATACGCCCCCTGACTGCCTGATCGAGCGGATGGACAAGAAGTGCCGAAGCCAGAGTCTTGTCTTCGAACGCACCGATACCGTAATTGCTGAGATAACGCGCACGCTCGGCCTCGGTCGGCTCGGCCTCGGAAACGGCTCCGAACGCATACCGCCAGAGGGCGACGACCTCCGCGGTATCGCCTGTTTTCAGCTCGCGAATTGTCATATAACCTTGTTAAACGGTGGCGGCGATTTGTCAAGGGAGCGCCCGCCCGCGCGGAGGAGGGAAAGAGGCATGGCGAGTGGTTACACGGCATATAGTATTCGCGAAGCCACACTCGACGATGTTCCGGCAATTGCGAGAATACACGTCGACGGCTGGCGCGAAACGTACGCCGGAATCGTGCCGGCCGACCATCTCGAATCGTTGACCTACGAGGAGCGAGAGAAGATGTGGAGCCGCGGCATTCCGGTGCACGCGAAGGTCGGCACCCCCATTCTCGTCGCCGAGCACGAGGACGGGAGCGTATCCGGCTTCGCCGTCGCAGGGCGATCGAACTCCTCGCTCGAGGCCTACGACGCGGAGCTGTTCGCGATTTACGTTCGGAGTGAGCACCAGGGCAGAGGCATCGGCACCGCCCTCGTGGCCGAGTCGGCCGAGCGACTGGTTTCGGCCGGATTCAGATCGATGATGCTCTGGGTGTTGCGCGACAATCCGATGGCCGGCTTCTACGAACACCTCGGCGGGCACCGGATTACGAGCCGCACCGTGGAGATCGGCAACAAGCCGCTTCCGGAAATCGCCTTCGGTTGGAAGAACCTGCGTGCGCTTGCCGATCGATTGAAGCGTTAGATGAAATGGGCATCGCTTTTCATCGCGGTTATGCTCGTCTCATGTGCCGGTGTCTACGGGCGGGACGTTGTGACCGACGGTAACCGCCCGTTCGCGGGGGCGGCAGAGCGTGCAGCCGATTCGAGTTTTGATGGTGATGTTGCCGGCCGCCTCGCCGCCATGCTGCCGCCGATCGATGAACCGATCGAGATTCGCGGAGGGCTGCGAGATACGGGTCCGGTCGAGGCAACGCCCGGCGAGTATGCAGCACCCCGTCCGGCTCGGCCGACCGACGGCGAACCGGGCGACCGGCCCTCGAGCGTCCTCGATCGGCTCGCTCTCTCGTATCTCCGTCACTACCGCCTCGGTGAGGAGGCGGCGGTCCGTCGGCTCGGACGGGTCACCGGTACGTTCGGCGATGCGGCGGTCTTCGCATTCGAACCGCCGGAGGCTGACCGACGGGCGCCCGGCAGCGGGGAAAGACCGGCGGCGATCTATCTCCATGGCTATCTCGACCACAGCGCGATGAACCGATATCCGATCGGTGAGCTGCTTCGTCGCGGCTATACCGTCGTCGCCGTCGATCTGCCCGGACACGGCCTGTCATCGGGCGAGCGCGGATCGATCGACGATTTCTCCGATTACGGTGAGGTAATCGAAGCGGTCGTCCGAGCGATCCGCCGCGGCGAGATCGCCGGAATTGCCGCCGACGCACCGCTATCGGCGGTCGGTCACAGCACGGGAGCGGCCGCGATCATCGAACACGGTGAGCTCTACGGAGCGGCATTCGACCGCATCGTCCTTGTCGCTCCGCTGGTTCGCCTCTACGCATTTCCGCTCGCGCGGGTCGGAGTTCGAATCGCCTCGGCAATCGTCGACGCGCTGCCGCGCCGCATTTCCGGCAGCAGCTCGAACGAGCGCTACGTCGAGTTCGCCCGCGAGCACGATCCGCTCGGTATCTATGAAGCTCCACTCGACTGGGCGCAAGCGTATCTGGAGTGGGAAGAGCGGCGTCGCGAGCTTCGCGAAGGGAGCACGCCGGTGCTGCTACTGCAGGCCGGGCGCGACACCGTCGTGGACACCGGGTACAACACCGAGTTCCTGCGACGAGCATTCACCCATCTCGAAGTCGTCGAATACCCGAATGCCAGGCACTCGCTGTTCAACGAGCCGGAACACCTGCGCGAAGGAATCTACGAGCGAATCGACGCCTTTTTCCGGCTGCGGTAACGGAGACCCGCCCGGCAGGTCGGCGCTCACAAACGCACCGCCTGCGCACGCGCGTACTCCGGCTCGATCGGACGCCGCCGCAGCCTGAGGCTGTTGTAGACGACGTTCAGGCTCGACATGCTCATGGCCGCCGCGCCGATCATCGGGTGCAGCAAACCGAACATGGCAACCGGAATCGCCACCGCATTGTACGCCCACGCCCAGAAGTAGTTCTGCTTGATCTTGCTGAATATCGCCGCGCTGAGCCGTACCGCGGAGACGAGCGCAGTGAGGTCGCCGCGCTCGAGCGTGACGTCCGCCGCCTCGATCGCGATATCGGTGCCGGTGCCGATCGCCACACCGACGTTCGCCTGTTTGAGCGCCGGTGCGTCGTTTATACCGTCTCCGACCATCGCGACCGTGCCGTACTCCTCCTGCAGGCGGCGAATCTCGTCCACCTTGCCGTCGGGCAGCACCCCCGCGACCACCCGCGTCACTCCGACGCGCTTCGCGATCGCATTCGCGGTTCGCTCGTTGTCGCCGGTGATCATGATCGTTGCGATCCCCGCGTCGTTCAGGTATTCGATCGCACGAACCGAGTCGTCTTTCAACGGATCGGCGACTGCGATAATACCGAGCAGCCGGTCGTCGGCCGCCACCAGCATAGCCGTCTTCGCTTCGTCCTCGAGCGCCGTCAGTGCCTCGTCGAGCGCCGATACATCGAGACCCGCTTCCTGCATGAACAACCGGTTACCCACGCGAACGAGCGAGTTGCCAACCGCGCCGCTGACTCCGCGGCCGGTCGTGCTCTCGAAGCGCTCCACCGAAACGAGCTCGAGACCGCGCGCCCTCCCCGCTTCGACAATCGCCTGGGCGAGCGGATGCTCGCTGCCGTTCTCGAGTCCGGCGGCCGGACCGAGCAGCTCATCCTCTCCCACTCCTTCGGCCGGCACGAGATCGGTGACCGCGGGACGGCCGGCGGTAATCGTGCCGGTCTTGTCAAAGGCGATGGCCCGAACCTCCTTCAGCGTCTGCACCGCCTCGCCGTTTCGGATCAGAATGCCCTTCTCGGCGCCGACACCGCTTCCGACCATGAGCGCGGTCGGCGTACCGAGACCGAGCGCGCACGGGCACGCAATGACGAACACCGCCGTCGCGGTTACGAACGCCAGGATCAGAGGGGTCAGCTCGGGATTCACCCACGGAAGGAAGCCCGCTCCCCACTCCATGATTCCGCGATGAAACTCGGGAAAGAGCAGAAAACTTGTAAATGTAAGCGCCGCAATCGCCATGACCGCCGGTACGAAGTATCCGGTAACCCGGTCGGCAAACTCCTGGATCGGAACCTTGGTGCCCTGAGCCTCCTCCACCATTCGTATGACCTGGCTGAGAAAAGTATCCGCGCCGACCTTCGTAACCCGCACCTGCATCGGCCCGGTCTTGTTAATCGTCGCACCGATAAGCTCATCGCCCTCGCCCTTCTCGACCGGCACCGACTCTCCGGTAGCCATCGACTCGTCGACGAGGCTCGAGCCGCGTACGACAGTACCGTCGGTCGGAATCTTCTCGCCCGGACGGACGACCATTACGTCGCCCACTGCCAGCTGCTTCACCGGTACCTCGCGCTCCTCGCCGTCGACGAGAACGCGGGCGGTCTTCGCCCCCATCTGCACGAGTCGGCGGATCGCGTCGCTCGCCCGGCCTTTCGCCCTGACCTCGAGGTACTTTCCTATAAGGTGAAACGTCATGATCGTCGTCGCCATCTCGATAAAGGTCTGCACCGGAAGAAAGAACCCGGCCAGGCCGACGAGGAACGGCGGAAAGGAGCCGAGACTCACCAGTACATCCATGTTCGGGCGGCCGGCGAGCAGCGACTTGATCGCCGCCCGGTGAACGTGCCGTCCAACCCCGAAGACAACAGGAGCGCCGAGAACGGCGGTTATGGCGAGGTAGCCGGGGATAGGAACGACGAACATGTGCACGACCATAAGAGCCATGACAACCGCGGCGAGCGTCGCCGAAACCAGGAGCCGTTTCCATGCCGTCCTTACCGCCCGTTCCTCCTCGGTTTGTTCGCCTTCGGCCGCCTCTTCGTCTGCCACGACCAGCTCGTAGCCGATCTGCTTCACCCGCTCGGCCATGTCCTCTTCGCTTACCCGGTCGGGGTGGTAGTACACCGACACCTTCTCGGTAGCGAAGTTGACCTGCGCCGTCTCGACTCCGTCGAGCGAGCCGAGCATGCTTTCCACACTCGCCGCACAACTCGCACAGCTCATTCCGCGCACCGGATAGAGGTGGTGGGCCGCGGCATTCTTCGCTTCGTCCGTAGCCGAGCCGCCGGCCGCCGTTTCGCCGGCGGCGGTCGCTTCGCCGGCCGCCGTCCCTGCGCCGACTCCCGCCGCATCGGTTTTCCGTTTGTCCATCAGGCTGCTCATACGCTATAGCTCCTTCTCACCGCTCAGCCGTTCTTCCGAATACCGCCGAGCACCGTCATGACCTCATCGATCTTCGCTTCGCGTTCGCGCTCGTCGCCGGTGGCCATTGCTTCCCTCACGCAGGTGTGGAGATGGTTCTCCATGACCTGATCCTCGACCTTGCGCACCGCGGCCATAACGCTACGCGTCTGCGCGAGGATATCCATGCAGTAGCGGTCTTCTTCGATCATCCGGATCACGCCGCGGACCTGTCCCTCAATACGCTTCAACCGATCGATAGTCTTCTGTTTCAACGGTTCATCCATCATAGTACGATACCCCCGTACCCTATATACGGAAAGATAGCGGCAGGCGGGCGAGTATGTCAAGCGTCCGCCGGTGTCTCCGCCCGTGCGTTGTCCGCCGGTGCGCGCGGGCACCGAACGGCCGGTGTTGCGAACGGCCGGGCGTCGCGGAATACCGGCCGAATGCGGTCGACCCTCGCGTTCGGAAACAGACGAGCTTCCATTGTGACAAAAAAGGGCCCGTCGCGCGTCGCTGGCTCACGGACGGGCCCGAAGATCCCCAAGGACGGAGTTCCTGCGTACGATCCCTGATTGTAGAATAACTTGCGCTGAAAGGCGGAGATCGAGACAAAAGTATAACACATTCGACACGAAAAGAACGCTGTTCGGCGGGGAATTTTCGAAGAAAATCCGTGCCCGCCCGCGACCTGCCCGCCCGCGACCTCGACCGTTGTCACGTTCGCATGATAGCGTACGATAACACGTTGAGTAGATACCATATCTGAACAGGAGTTGAACGAATGAGTTTTCCCCTTGATGTCAGTGCATATAAGCCGCTGAAGCTCGATCTGGGCGCCGAGAAACCGAACAACGAAGCCCGGGCCCAGCTGGAGACCAACATTGCGTTGTACCGCGACACGATTATTTTCTTCACCGCGGTCGCCGCCGCAAAGGGCTTGAGCGGCCACACCGGCGGGCCGTACAGCATTGTGCCGGAAACCCTGATCGCCGAGGGCTTCATGCGCGGCGACAACCGCGTGTACCCGGTCTGCTTCGACGAAGCCGGCCACCGCGTCGCGATTCAGTACGCGCTCGCGGCATTCAACGGCGAGATGGACTTCGAGAAGCTGCTGCACTACCGCGAGGCCGACCACGGACTGTACGGTCACCCGGAGCTCGATCCGAAACTCGGGATCAAGTTCAGCTCCGGGCGCCTCGGGCATATGTGGCCGTTCGCCAACGGCGTCGCCCGGGCGCATCCGGATATGAGAGTCGTTCTGCTTGCGAGCGACGGCAGCCAGATGGAAGGAAACGACGCCGAAGCCGCCCGCCTTGCGGTCGCGAACAACCTGAACGTCAAGCTGCTCGTCGATAACAACGATGTGACGATCGCCGGCCACCCGAGCGACTACCTGAACGGCTACGACATCGAACGCACCCTTGCCGGACACGGCCTCACCGTTGACAGCGGCGACCCGGAAGACATCGACACCCTCTACAGCCGCATACGCGCCGCTCTCAACGCCGACGGCCCGTACGCGCTCATCAACAACCGCAAGATGGCACCCGGTGTGCCGGGGATCGAGGGCTCGAACAAGGGACACGACGTGGTTCCGGTCGACACTGCGATCGACTACCTTACCGCCCGGGGACACACCTCGGCGGTAGAGTATCTGAAAGGCGTGAGCAAGCTCTCCGGACCGAGCAGCTTCCGCGGCTGTTCCTCCGACAAGGGCAGTAACCGGAAAGAGTTCGGCGCCGTGCTCGCGGACATCATCGAGGAGATGCCGGAGAAGGAACGCGCCTCGAAGATCATGGTCATCGACAGCGACCTCGAAGGCTCCACCGGTCTCAACACCGTCGGCACGCGTGTGCCGGAGGTCTACGTGAAGGGCGGCGTCATGGAGCGCGGCAACTTCTCCGCGGCCGCCGGTTTCGGCTTCGAAGAGGGCCGGCAGGGCGTCTTCTCTACGTTCAGCGCGTTTCTGGAGA
>SLIN01000125.1 GCA_007135605.1 Spirochaetales bacterium
AGCGCGGTTACCCGAGCAACAGCGCGGCGATGACGCTCACACCCACGGCGACAACGTTGGTCAAGCTGTGCATCATCATCGGATAGTACATGCTCCTTGATTGCTCATAGCAGGCGCCGTACGCCAGCCCGAGCACCCCCGCGTAGACCAGCTGAAAGCTGTCGTACGAGAGTGCGAACGGGTCGAATGTGACTCCGATGTGGGCGACCGCAAAGATAACCGCCGCGATGATGCTCGCGTAGCTCAGCGCTCCTTTGAACACGCTTCCGGTGACCACCAGTGTGAACATTGTTATGGCGAATGCGCGGAAGATGAGCTCTTCGGAAGGGCCGGAGAGCAGCAGCTGAAAGGAGAGCTGACCGGCGACGTTCCGTGCGGTTACCGGGTACGGGAACTCCTGAAACGTCCCCGCCGCCAGTACGATTACCAGAGATACGACCGCATAGACGGCGTAGATCATCGCGAAGATCCGCACCCACCGAAATCCGATCCGACGATCGCCCCATCCGGCCCCGAAGCGGATTCCGCTGCTCTGAGAGATCACGTACATGAGCGCGAGGAAAATGAGCGCCTGGGCGATGTGATGCACCGAAATCCATGCGAATGCACCGTCGGGGTCTATCGCCTGATAGTTGAACAGGTCGGCGATGCGCCCTGCGAGGCGGGGCACACCGAGCAACAACAGCACGAATCCCGCACTTAGAGCCGAACGCACGAGCCCGTTCACGCTTCCACCCCGTCACTCTTCGCCGAGTCGTTCTTCGGCGCGCCACTCTTCGGCGCGTCACTCTTCGGCGCGTCAATCCTCGCCGCGCCGTTCCTCGCCGATCGACTCGGCGCCGTCGGTTCACTACCTCGCTCACATGACATATCGCATGCCCTTCCCTGCCGAACGCTGTTTCAAGATAAACAGCGCTGCTGTGCGTCAGGTTACCGTGGGTTGCGATGGGACACTGCCGCAGCTGTTCAGACCGACCAGCTCCTGAGTCGAGCAGGCCGTGCCTATTGCGCCTGCTCGACCTTATTGCATCTTTTCGACCTTATTGCGCCTTTTCGACAATATCCATCGTGATCCGATGGGTGCGCAGGGCCTCCCCGTAGTCACAGTAGAGTTTGCCCGGATCTCGGGCGTTGACCGCCTCGATGCAGAGCGCGTTCAGCGGGTCGAGCTCGCCCAGAGGCCACAGCTCACCGGCTGAAACGACGTTCGTCGTTCGGAAGCCGTGCCGTAATCCGATGAGAGTAGACGACTATCGGAGCAAGTATCAGAAGTGCCTGGACCTAGTGGAAATGGAAGTGCACCAGCGTCGAATCCGCAATGAAATGCTCGAACGAGTCTCATCGGCGCTCGATGAGCTGATACAGGCATTCGCTATGAGGCCAGTATCAGTTTCAAAGCCGCGAGGAGCAACACGGCTGCAAGTACGCGTCTGATCGCCGTCAGGCTCAGGACACGACTGCCGATACGCGAGCCGACCAGTCCGCCGGCGGCCGCTGCAGCAACCAGTGGAAGTGTGAACAGAGGGAGGTGCGGCTGGACAAGCAGAACACCGGTGAGGCCGGCCAGCGAGTTGACGAGAACAAACAGTGCCGCGGTCGCAGCCGCCTGCCGCTCATCGCACCAGCGCGTTGCAAGGAGAAGCGGCGAGAGAAAGATCCCGCCGCCGGTCCCGGTCAGCCCCGACAGAAAACCGATCCCGGCTCCGGCCGCCGAGGCGGCGGGAATCGACCGATGTGACGTTTCGTCCGGGGGGCGCATCGGGAATAGTAGGCGCAGGGCGGAGACAATCAGGATAACACCGAGCAACGCACCGAAGATCGGTGCGGCGAGCTGCGTTCGCCCTCCGAGGAAGGCAGCAGGCACCGACGCTACGCAGAACGGCCAGGCGTGCTTCCAGCTGAACCGATGAGCCCGGGCGAATCTCGGGAGTGCAATCGATGCGACAAACACGTTGAGAACCAGTGCCACCGGGCGGATCGTTTCGGGCAGAAACCCTGCGAGGGTCATAACGGCGATATAGCCGGAGGCGCCTCCATGACCTACCATCGAATAGAGCACCGCGATTGCGAACACTGCAAGTGAGATGCCGAGGAGAAGAGGCGGCGAGACCATTTTCCGATACTATAGCGAACTCCCGAGGGTCGGCAATGCGAGTCGGTGCGTGCGCGGCAATGGTCGCGGCGTGCCGGTGCGGGGAGCCTTGGCCCCACCGCGCCGCCGGTCCGACTACACTCGAGCGGCGAATTACATGAGCGCACTTGTTCAAGAAAAAAACTTCTCCTATTGTGATCTCCCATGAACCCGTCTCGCAGACGAATTCGATCGTGGTTTCGCGTTCTCGGAGTAGGAGCGGTTGTTGCTGTTTTCGCACTTCTGGTTGCAGTGGCGGCAGTATGGGTGTGGCTGCAGTTGGATTCACCGACACCATTGTCAGAGCTCATGCCGGCGAATCCGCGTATCGACCTCGATTCATACGACGGTTCCGATCCAGCGGAGTCCTCCGGTCCTGAGATACTGATCCTCGGTTCGCCACATTTTACTCAGGCGAGCTGCGATTTCGCACCGGCGCAATACGAGGAGGTGGCGGAATCTCTTGCCCGATTCGAGCCCGACCTGGTAGCGGTTGAATATCTCCCGCCGGATTGGCCGGCCGGCAGCGGTCGCGATTATCGGCCCGAGTTCGAGCTGGGGCGATTTGCCGAGGAATGGGATTTGCCTCCGGAAGAAGCCGCCACGATTGTGGCCGGCGATCCGGACACGCATGACGAATGTCGCCGCGCCCGTGCCTACTTTCTCGTACGTGACTACGTGAATGCCGGATACCGGTGGAGTCGCTTCGA
>SLIN01000194.1 GCA_007135605.1 Spirochaetales bacterium
GCTACTATTCGGGGGATACGTGAGAGGGCGGCGAGTGTGTACATGTGAAACGGCAGGCGGAGCATTCCGGCAATCCACGAAACCGTCGAGAACGGGATTGGAAACAGCCCGGCGATCACGACGCTCCACATGCCGTACCGCTTGACCATTGCCGAGCCGCGGTCGTAGTAGCCCGACACGGTGTTGCGAATGAATGGTACCCGAAAGAGTGTACGTCCGATCCAATAGCCGAGGATGCCACCGAGCACCGATGCGACGCTCATGACCGTCAGCAGAGGGATGGGGTTCCATGTCATCGTAATCGGGAAGACGAGATCGAGAGATGCAGGGACGATGAACGTATCGACGATGAGCACAAACACGAAAACACCGAGCAGTCCTTCGTGGCGAACCGCACGGGTGGCATACTGGTGGAACGGTAGATCGAGCGCCACCGAGATGAGTGTTAGAACGAGCAGAAACCCGAACAGGAACGCCGACCTGACCAGTAGCCTCCATGTCTCCATACCGTTCACGGCACTATGCTGCATCTCATTGCCGTTTCGAGCCATTCGGGGATTCTCTCTATATCCGCCCACGAATCGTGCCTCATACTGGAAGCCTCGTGGTGTGATTGTCAGAACCGTGAAAGAAACGAGGGCGGTCTCCTTCCGGCTCATCGCCATCATTCTATTCATTTTTGCCCTCGCCTGCGACCAACCTTCGGAGCAGATTGCGATTCGTTGACATCGCGCTCACGGCGCCGTATTGTCTGGCAGCATGAATGAGACAATCGCTCACTGGAACTCGATTGTTCCACGTCCGGTGGATGTACGTCCTCTTTCCACCGGAGATTCTTCCGTCGACGGCATTCAGATTTCCGAGCCGATCACGGTTTCTTCAGATGACGGCGTTCTGGCCCGTGATGTGGCCGGCATGATCGCGATCGCTCTCGGCGAATCGTCGGTGGGTGTCACCGACAGTGCCACTGCGACCGTGTTCGTCGAGTGTGAGAACCCCGAAGAGCCGGAGGACGCGAATGCTCCGCAGCCCGAGTCGTGGCAACTCGAATGTGGGGTAGGGAGTGAACAAATCGAGATTCGCAGCACCCACCGTCTCGGTGCGCTGCGAGCCGCCGCCGCGCTCGCACAAGTGTTGGCGGTGAGCTCGATCGAGGCGTATGCGCCATCGTTGGAGCAGGGCGGTCGTCGAACTATCGTGCTGCCGCGAGCGGTTGTGTCCGGTGATTTCGCCTTTTCGTGGCGCGGCGGCATGCTCGACTGTTCGCGACATATGATGAGCGTCGGGTTCATAAAGCGTTTCATCGATCTACTCGCGCTGCACCGAATGAACATCTTCCATTGGCACCTGACCGACGATCAGGGGTGGAGATTGCCGTCGAGTGCCTACCCGGAATTAGAACGAAAGGCCGCTTGGCGTGACGATAACACGACCAGATACGGACACTACGGCGGTATTTACTCCAGAGACGACATAGCCTCGGTTGTCGAACACGCGACACGGCGTGGTGTAACGGTGGTGCCGGAAATCGATATTCCCGGGCATGTCAGCGCCGTCCTGCATGCGTATCCTCATTTCGGCTGCCGCGGTGAAGAGCTCGATGTGCCGGTGCGCCATGGGATTTTTGAGGATGTTTTGTGTGCCGGATCGAACGAGGTGCACACCTTTCTCGAGACCGTCTTTGACGAACTCTGCGACCTTTTCCCCGGTCCGTATATTCATCTCGGAGGTGACGAGTGCCCGTCGACCCGGTGGAGTGAGTGCCCGAAATGCCGGGCACGGATGGACGAGCTCGGTATCCATGATCCCGCACTCTTACACGGGCATCTCGTCGAGAGCGCGGTAAATGCAATTCGTCGCCGCGGGCGAACACCTGTAGGATGGGATGAGGTGCTTGAGGGCGGGCCGCCGGCCGGCATGCTGATCATGTGCTGGCGAGACGTGGCGCATGCACGACCGGCTATCGAATCGGGATATGACGTGGTGATATGTCCCACGAATCGTGCCTGCTATTTCGATCATAAGCATCGCGACGACCCGGACGAGCTCGGCCGCCTGTCGGTGTGCACGGTCGAGGACACGTACGGCTTCGATCCGGGCGTATTGAAGAGCGACGGGCGGAATACCGGAAACGGTCAGGGAACGGTCGTCGGATCGCAGGGAAACATCTGGACGGAAGGAATTCCGTGCGGGAAGCACGCGGAGTATATGGCGTTCCCGAGAATGGCGGCACTGTCGGAAGTGCTGGCCGGGACTGCCCGCGGTGCGGAATCGCTCGCACGTGACCTTGAGCGCATTCGCGCTCACGCACGACGGCTACGACTCCTCGGAGTAAACGCGTACGACGGTCCCGCGATTTAACCGGCAAGCACCGCGGATGTCGCGAGGAAAGTGCACCGCGTATTCGCCGGCCGGCCATCGTTCCCGGCCCCGCGGTCCCCGTGTCCATCGGGAGACCGCTTTCCCTGGTCACCGCCACTGTTTCACCGACACTCCGTTTTGCCCGGTCCGCCGGACGTCGTACTGTTCGGTCGCTTGCGCAATCCCGTGCTTTCGTTCACCTTTTGGTCGATGAATTATGTTGAACGCGTAGTTGATGGTTTGAAGCGTCGCGATCCGGCGCAGCCTGAGTTCCACCAGGCGGTGGGTGAGGTTTTCGATTCCCTCCTTCCAGTGCTTGAAGAGCGACCCGAATACGAGGAGGCGGGTATACTCGAGCGCCTCGCCGAGCCCGATCGGGTGATTATGTTCCGGGTAACATGGCTCGATGATTCGGGGCGCACGCGTGTCAATCGCGGTTTCAGGGTTCAGGCAACAAACGTACTCGGACCGTATAAGGGAGGGCTGCGCTTCCACCCAACGGTGAATCTCAGCATACTCAAGTTCCTCGGGTTCGAGCAGATCTTCAAGAATGCGCTCACTACGCTGCCGCTCGGCGCCGGCAAGGGCGGATCCGACTTCGATCCGAAGGGCAAGAGTGATGCGGAGGTCATGCGCTTCTGTCAGAGCTTCATGACCGAGCTCTCGCGACATATCGGCCCCGATACCGATGTCCCGGCCGGCGACATCGGAGTGGGGGCCCGCGAGATCGGCTTTCTCTATGGACAGTACAAGCGGCTGACGAACGAGGTTACGGGAGTTCTCACCGGCAAATCGGTTGGCTGGGGCGGGTCGCTGATCCGACCGGAAGCCACCGGATACGGAACCGTTTACTTCGCCTCGGAAATGCTAAAAGCGGCAAAGCTGTCGCTCGACGATCAGCCGTGCGTTATCTCGGGTTCCGGCAACGTTGCTCAATACACGTGCCGGAAACTGCTCGAGCTCGGTGCGAAGCCGGTTTCCATGTCGGATTCCGGAGGTACGGTATACGATAAGGACGGCATCGACGAAGAGAAGCTTGCGTGGATCATGGATCTGAAGAACAAACGGCGCGGCCGCATTCACGAGTACGCGAGCGAGTTCAAGTGTGAATACCGCGATGGCGCTCTTCCGTGGGATATTCCGTGCTCCGCCGCTTTCCCGTCGGCGACGCAGAATGAGCTCGATGAAGCAGGCGCGAAATCACTCGTGGCCAACGGATGTCGATTGGTGGCCGAAGGTGCGAATATGCCGTGCACACCGGAGGCGGTCGATGTTCTCCGTGCCGGTAACGTCCTCTACGGCCCCGGCAAAGCCGCGAATGCCGGCGGCGTCGCGGTTTCGGGACTCGAAATGAGCCAGAACGCGATGCGACTCAACTGGCGCAGCGAAGAGGTCGATTCGAGACTCGCATCAATCATGAAGCAGATTCACGAGGATGCATACGCCGCCTCGGAGCGGTATGGCGATCCGGGCAATTACGTGCTCGGCGCCAACGCAGCCGGATTCACACGTGTTGCCGATGCGATGATCGATCAGGGGGTCGTATAGCGCGCCCCGATCGGCGTCGATGGCCGGCTGCTTCACGACACGGTGGTTTCAATTCTCACCGTTCGCGATAGATAATGCAGGTTTGCGTTCGTGTATCGGCAAAGCATGTGAGAGCGGCGTCATCGTTCTCACCGGAAACTACGGAGATGCAGTCGGCAATCTCGGAGTCGGTGAGCTCCGGGGTTTGGGCCGCAAGCTCGGTGCGTAATGTACCGAGACGAAGGCGATTCCGACTTCGCGCGGAAAAGTGGGCGACATAGAGCATATCGAGCTCAACCATCTCGTGGAAAACGTGAGTTCCGAGGGAAAGATCGGGTACGAGGCCGTCGTGCATGATATCGACCTCCATCAGCACGGCCGCATCGGAGATGTCGGCTACGTGAACGGGAACTCCGAGGGCAGGCGTGCTTGTTCCCCAACGCCCCGGGCCAATGAGCATTACGGTTTCTTCGGGAAATCGTCGCTTGACGATCGGTCTCAACGACCGTGCCAACGCGTACCGCTTCGCTTCGGGGAGCCGGCCGTAGGCGGCAGGATCGACGATCACAATACGGTCGATCCTTATCTTGCGGCTGTGACCGATAACACCGCCGTGGCTCTCAATATACCGGTCCTTGTCGTCGGGTGTCGGCAAGGGGCCGGCTGCCGAGCCGGTACCCTTGATCTGCAGAGGGCGGCATTGCACGACGTTGATTGAGTAGACCTCGTTGTTATGGAAGTTGGCCGTGAATTCGATGTCCACCGCTGCACCATAGGCACGTTCGAGCGTCTCAAGCATCTCGCGCATGTCCGCGACGAAACTCGAGCGCTGCAGCAGATATCGAAAATCGATTACTCGTCCGGAATCGCGGTCGAATCGCGAGAAGACGGACAGCGGCAGAGACGGAGCCGACTGAAAGAGTGTTTCGGCATCCGGGCTCTCGATCCGGTTGTTGTCGAGGTTCAGCGCGTCGATATGACGCTGTGAGTAACGTCGGCTCTCCTCATGTCCGGATGTCGGCTGAGCTGCGGGGGCGTTCAAGGCTACTATTCGGGTGTAGTCATCATCATTGCGCTCCACGGCCCGCGTTCCGAGGCCTGCTACGAGCCGGATCATCCCCGCGTTCGGCTCGATATCGGCGTTCCACGCGTATGGATTGAACGAGAAACCGACTCCGGCGATGTGCGGCAGGTGCCAGTCGCCGTGTCGACTTCCCGAAACACGTTGAACGAGAAGTGCCATCTGCTCGTCCCGGTCGAGAATTCCTCGTTTCTTGCGATACTCGAGAGCCTCCCGGCTCATCGTGCCGGAATAGATCCACTGCACTGCGCGAACAAAGGCGCTCAGACGCTCATGTTGAGTTCCCTGGTTAACACAGAAAATGCTGTCGTACTTTCCGGCGAATGCGTTGCCGAACGCATCCTCGAGAAGACTCGACGAGCGAACGATAATCGGAGCAGGTGCGAAATAATCGAGCATGTCCGAGAAGCGCTGGAGTATGTAATCCGGAAAGCTGCCGGAGAGCATTCTGTCTCGAATGGCATCGTTATGGTCCAAATAGTGGCGCGGGTGCTTCTGTAGCTGCCGGTACCACCAGCAATCGTTCTCCACCAGATACGAGTAAAAGACATCAGATCCGATAAAGAACGAATCGTGCGGTTCGAGCAGATCGTGCCACTTGGCCTTGGTCGATCTGAGAATCGCAGTTGCCGCGAGCATTCCGGTGGATTTACCGCCGATCATTCCGGTTCCGATCATGCGCTTCCAGATACGGATGACATCTTCGAGGGTGAAGTAGCGTTCGAGCAGCCCGTACATCCGGTCTCGTGCACCGGTAAGCATCGACAGAAGCTCGTGGAAAACCTCGCGTCGCTCGGCGCTCTGCGGAGAGCTTTGTGTAGAGCGGGCGATCTCTTCAGCGCGGAGGAATGTCCGATCCCATATTCCGATCATGCGGTAACTCGCCGAAGGCAGGCCCGGCCACGGACGTGCGTGTAGTACTCGGGCGATCGACTGGCTGTCGGTAACGAAACGGGACCCGTCGGCGGTGAGCATGCGCATCTGTAACAGGTCACGGCGCTCGCGCCCTTCGATTTTCGCCGGCATGGCATACGTTTCACCCTCCGACCGGTATAAATCGACGAACAGTTGCGTAGTCTCGCGAATCGGTTTCACCGCGTGAAAAGAGTGAACATGGCGTTCTATGCCGAAATAGGCGATCGTGCGCAATCGCCGGAGGTAGGGACACGTTACGCTGAAGAAATTGCCGATCATCCTGTCGCTGAAGTAGGTGCTCGATAGCTCGGAGAGAACATCGTACACGAAGTTTGCCCCGATTCCGAGCTCTCGTATCACAGAGTGAATGTCGGTAATGACCCGTTCGAACCCCTTTTCCGGATTCACGTTATGTGTGACTACGCCGGAACGCTCGTTAAGCAGCGGCCGATGGCCGGCGAAACGGAAGTAGTGCACCGACCCGCCGTTCGACAGAACGTGATCGACGCGAGCCCGAACCGCCCACTCGTACTGATCGAGATCGTCGAAACGGAAAACCACGTTGTCACCGGGGCGAAGTGCGTCGGTGCATTCATCGAGCGCCGGGAGGCCGGTGGAAATGCGGGCACTGTCGTTCATAGCTGCATGCTACCACAAATCGGCGGATTTCGACCTTGATTGACGGTGGTGAGACGGGCTCATACACTGCGGCGTACGCACGAAGGGAAGCAAACGGGAATGGATTTCGGCAGGAATATCGTACTCAAGGAAAACTATACCTTCTTTGTCGGCGACGAAGATGCGCAGATCCGAGGTGGCACCGAACGCGGTCTTTACAACCGCGATACACGCTTCCTCAGCCGGTACGCCTGGAGCTTCGATCGGGAGACGCAAATGCTCCGGGCTTACTCACCGCGACCGGATTGTATCGAGCTTCATTACGCCGTCTTCCACGGCACGTATCAGTCGCTCGGCATTACCCGACGAATCACAATTCATGAGAGTGGGTTTGCCGATGAGCTCGTCGTCGCGAACACATCTACCGGGAGTGACTCGATCGAATTGCAGCTATCGTTGGGAGCCGATTTCGCCGACATGTTCGAGGCCCGGGGCTGGCACGTTCACCCCGACGCCGAGTGTCATGCGGTTCGTGACGAGGCAAAGAGAACGGTGGTCTATGATCACGTAGCGGCCGATAAAGTCGAACAGCGAACCGTGGTGCAGGGTGATTCGGACGCCCTTCGGCTCGAAAATGGTGAGTTCCGTTGCTCGATTGCCCTGCAAACCGGCGAGACACAGCGACTGAGTGCACACGTTCGGATCGAGAACCCGATTGAAGAGCGCGGGGCGGTCGTGGAGTATGAATCGTGGCGAGCGCAAGCTCCGGAGTTACCTATCGATCTGTCCGACCGGATGACGCTCGATCGGTGCGTTTTCCGTCGCGCGGTCGATGACATGCGTGCTCTCCTCTTGTTCACGCCTGAAGGGCCTGTGCCGGCGGCCGGAATTCCATGGTTCGTGTGTGTCTTCGGGCGCGACGCGTTGCTTGCGTCTATCTTTCTCCTTCCGTGGTGGCCGGAACCGGCGAAAGGAACGCTTCGCTACCTCGCGCGGTATCAGGCGCGCGAAGAGAAACACTATAACGCGGCGACTCCGGGAAAGATCATGCACGAACTGCGCTTCGGGGAGCTCTCGCGGACCGGAAAGGTTCCGTTCGGGCCGTACTACGGTACGATCGATGCAACTCCGCTGTTTCTCCTGTTATTGGAGGAGCTTGTGCGTACCACCGGAGATCGCTCGCTCGTCTTTGAGCTGCGCCCGGCCTGGGAGGCGGCTCTGAACTGGATGGAGTGGTGGGGTGATCTCGACGGCGACGGTTTTCTCGAGTATTTCGGCAGCACCGCCGGAGGAGGTCAGGGGCTTCCGATCCAGTCGTGGAAGGACTCCGACGACTCGATGAGTCATTCCGACGGCGCTCTCGCCGAAGGTCCGATCGCACCGTGTGAGGTGCAAGGATACGCGTACGCGGCGCTGCAAGCCGCCGGACGGCTACTCGACCTTTGCGAAGAGCCCGATGCTGCGGACTCGGTGCGCGAACGAGCATGCGAGCTGCAACGACGATTCCACGAGACGTACTGGCTTGAGAACAGTGGATTCTATGCAATGGCGCTAGACGGCGCGAAACGACCGCTTGCGGTCAAGAGCTCGAACGTGGGACACCTGCTGTGGACCGGAATCGTTCCCGACTCACATGCAGGAACGGTGCGCGATATGCTGTTCGGTGATGATCTCTGGAGTGGGTGGGGATTCCGCACGCTCGGTGCGGGCGAGCGCCGGTACAATCCGATGAGCTATCACAACGGTTCCGTCTGGCCGCACGACACAGCCATCGCCGCTGCCGGGCTCGCCCGGTACGGCTTCACCGGCGATACGCAGCGGATTCGCGACGCACTGTACGATCTCGGAGCGTCGCAGCCGGACTGGAGGCTGCCGGAGCTTGTCGCCGGATACGAGCGTGGCAACGGTCCTCCGGTTTCGTACCCGGTGGCGTGTCGCCCGCAGGCATGGGATGCGGCGGCCGTCGCGTATCTGCTGCGCGAGGAGTTCGTCGAAGATTAAGCCGCGTCACCGGCGACGCTTCGGCAGCTCCAGATACACGTACAAGCGGTAGATCAGCAACAGCACATAGACCGCAAGCAACCCGTTGAAAAGCGCTGACACTGTCCAACGGCCGGTAGCGAACTCGGTACCGAGCGCGCGTCCGTGAATGAAGCCGAGCGGAAACGCGACGTACGCGAGCAGGTGCACCGTTTTCCAGGTTTTCCGAGAGAGCTTCAACGGCTTGAAAAACCAGGCTGCGAGCACCCCGACGATCAACAGCCCGAGCGCGACCAGCCCGATTATCCGGTACCGGTCAAAGATGAACTGGTCTGCGATCGAGTAGTCGTATCCGAGCATCAGCACACCGTGTAAGAGAATCAGCACGAATCCTGCCTTTCCGAGAGTGCGGTGTCGTTTCAGGTTCGTGGCGCGACTGAAAACCGTCTCGAGGATCGGCACCCGGATTCCGAGTACGAACTGATAGAACATGAGCACGAAGCCTATCAGCGCGAATAGTCGTGACGGCAGATTCAACAGCAGCATCGTGTAATCCTGCGTCTCGGCATAGAAGAACGCGGCATTGCCTATCCACTCGTACATCGGAAGAGCGAGGAAGAGAATTGCCGGCCCGTACACAACCGAAGTGGCGACTGGTCTGCCGGCTGCCGCCGATTTCTTCCGATCGGCGGGCTTGGGTGCTGTTCTCGTAGTATTCATGGTCGCGATCGTACCGTGCCGACACGGCCCCGGAATTGAGCCAGATCAATTTTGCAGAATTTAACCCGGAATTGACCTCGGTCAATGTCTGCAATGGCATAACGAGTACATAGTGCACGCGAACCGGACGGATAGTCCGAACCAGGCAAGGAGGTCAGTGATGAAACGGATCATGACTCGAAAAGTAATTGTTGGAGGAATTGCAGGACTCGTTGTGCTCGCGGGAGCGCTGCTTATTACGGCGATGGGCACGACGGAGACGACCAGGGCGGCCGAGCACCACACGTTCTATCTCGAAACCCGCTCGGACACGCTGAATATCGGCGACGGGATAACGTTCGAAGGTTTCACCTTCAATGAGACCATGCCGGGGCCTCAGATGGTCGTGAATCAGGGAGATACGGTAGAGCTGATCGTAGAGAATACCGACAGCGTCGCTCACGGTCTGTCAATTCACGCGGTCGATGGTCAGACTTCCAACTACCTCGGAAACATCGAGTCGGGTGAGACGGCGAGACTTGAGTTTACCGCCGACGATCCGGGCGTGTTCATGTACCACTGTGCGCCGGGTGGTCACGGGATCATGGCTCACACCATGGGCGGCCAGCACGGTATGTTCGTGGTTATGCCCGATGAACCGTACCAGATGGAACAGGAGCTCGGGCGTGAGCCCGACGTGGAGATATTCATCGTCCAGCACGAGGTGTACAAGGACGGACGGGACTTCTTTGACGGGAAGGCTCAGTACGTCATGTTTAACGGCGAGACATTTCGGTATGTGAAGGATCCGATTCAGGTCCGTCCCGACGACTACATTCGCTTCTACTATCTGAATAACGGCCCGAATATGACCTCCACGTTCCATGCGGTGGGAGGTATCTGGGACTACATCTACTACGGCGGTGTGCCGGCGAACAAGATGGAAGGAACACAATCGGTGGTGAGCGGGCCGACCGACAGCTATGTGATCGAGTGGATAGTGCCGGACGAAGGACCGTTCACGCTCGTTACTCATGCGTTCGGAACACAGGCAATCAAAGGCGCCGTTGGAGTCATCGAATCGAGCTATGACGCTGAGCGCGACGAAGTGATTCGGAGTGAAGGCCCAAACACGGCGCCGATCGACAATCCGAAGCGACATATTGCACCGTTCGGACTCGGATCCTCCGACGTGGACAGACCGGCACTGTTCCGTCGCGGCGACGATATCGTGATCGAAATGGTCGGTAACAGCTTCGTTCCGAAGCGCGCCCACGTGCCCGCCGGCGCAACGGTAACCTTCCAGAATGAGGATGTCTTCGACATGCTCGAGGGTGAGCTTACCGGAAAGCACGACGCCGTGGTGGTCGAAGCCGACGGCAACGAGCGTTTCGCGACCGAGTTGCTCGATCATGCCGAGCGCGAGTCGGTGACCTTCACGGAACCGGGTACATACGAGTATATCTGCTCGATTCATCCGTACATGCGGGGCGAGATCGTCGTGTACGAAGGTGAGCCGAATCTGAACCCGTCCGCGGAGCTTTCCGGCATGGCGCCGAACTCGGGTTCGATTGACCAGGTCGGTGCCCAACTCGCCTCGTTCGTCCCGGCCGCACCTTCGCTTCAAACGCTTACTGAGGCGCCTATGTCACATGGCGAGGCGGTAGAAGCACGCGGAGATATGCGTGAGATGTTCGGCTACGATCGGTTTGGACCGGTGGCCGACGATATGGTGTTCGAGGGCCGAGAATTCTGCCACTAAGCTCGTCCCAACAAGGGTCCGAGTCTGTCGCGCGGTGCCGGAACACTGATCCGGCACCGCGGCACGTAGCCTGTAGCGTGAGCCAAATCGCTTGTGCTATTATCAGCGTATGGCGTCGGAAGATTCACGCGGATCACGGGCGAAACGCTGTCCCAATGGTATTCAAAACCAAATGTGCTTCTTCTGTAATCGTATATCCGATGAGCGCCATGCGGCGATTCGTAACCATCTCCAACCGTTCACCTGCCCGGCCGGCGATGCACTCTTTCGTGAAGGGGACGACCCGCGTGGATTGTGGTCGGTCTGCAACGGACAACTGAATCTGATCAAGCAGGGTGATGAGGGACAACACCTCGTCACCCGGATCGTGTATCCCGGTGGCATGGTCGGACATCGGAGCGTACTCGCCGGGACCGCGATGGCGAGTACCGGGTGCGCTCATGAAGAGACACGCGGAGTGTTCATGCCGCGTCCGGCGCTCGAGGAGCTTTTCGCGCGTGAGCCGGAGTTTCGTGTCGCCATCATGAAATTGATGGCGGAAGATCTCGAGCATGCCGAATCGCTTGCCGCAAGCATGGCGTATAATGACGCCCGCTCACGAGTGCTCGCCGCCCTCGCCGAGTTCCGCCGCGTGCGTGAGCGAGTCGTCGGGACGTTGGCCGGTTGGGAGTTCTCGATTCCGAGAAAAGAGCTTGCCGAACTCACCGGCCTAAGCGTTGAAGGAGTCGTGCGCACGCTCAAGAAGCTGGAAGCAGACGGTGTGCTTTCGATCAAGGGGCGGCGAATTAAGGTTATTGACCCGTCGGCCGTACGAAGCCAATGCCTCCATCACTGTACCGAGCGGCAACCGCACCAGGGCGAAGTGCAGTGCCGCTGCCTTTTCGATGCATGAGTCGCTGACGAGCTGTCGGCCGTCGACGGTGGGAATTCGGTTTCGGCCTGCCCGCCCGTGCATGCAAGCTCTTACGACCGTCGACGACGCGCTGACATCGTGTCTCTATCGTAGATCAGACGTAGATCAGAGCGCCTTTTCGATCCGCCTCAGTGCGTGTTCAACGTTCTCGTGGCTGTTGAAAGCGCTTATCCGGATGAAGCCTTCCCCCATTCGTCCGAATCCGACACCGGGTGTGATGACGACTGACGCTTCGTAGAGCAAGCGGTCGAAAAAGCTCCAGCTATCGGTGCCGGTCTCAATCCACACGTACGGGCTGTTACGGCCTCCCCAGCAGTTGTACCCGTGCCGTTGCACGGCATCGCGAATGAGACGCGCGTTTCTCATGTAGTAGGAGATGCGCTCGTCGACTTCCCGTTTGCCCTCCGGACTGTAGATCGCCTCCGCAGCGCGCTGTACCGGATACGATACACCGTTGAATTTTGTGGATTGCCTGCGATTCCACAGCGCGTGTAGCGAATGCCGCTTACCGTGATCGTCCGCAGCTCGTATCACTTTCGGTACGACGGTGAATGCGCAACGTGTACCGGTAAAACCCGCGGTCTTCGAGAAGCTCCTGAACTCCACGGCGCATTCTTTCGCGCCCTTGATCTCGAAAATAGATCGCGGGATATTTCGGTCGCTGATGAATCGCTCGTACGCAGCGTCGAACAGAATAAGTGCTCCCGCACCGAGCGCGTAGTCGACCCATACCTGCAGTTGGTCACGTGTCGCAACCGCACCGGTCGGGTTGTTCGGGAAGCAAAGGTAGATCAGGTCAACGCGATCGCTTGGTGGCGTGGGGATGAAATCGTTATCCGGTGTGCCTTCGAGATACCGTAAGCCCTCGTATCGACCGTGGTGATAGCCGGTCGCCCTGCCGGCCATAACATTCGTGTCCACATATACCGGATATACCGGATCGGGCACTGCGACCGAAATATCGTGTGCCAGGATATCCAGGAAGTTTCCGGTATCGCATTTGGCGCCGTCGCTGATGAAAATCTCATCCGGTTCGATATCGAGGCCGCGGTAGTCGTGCTCAGCGATCGCCTTGCGCAGAAAGTCGTATCCCTGCTCGGGTCCGTAGCCGCGAAAGGCTTTCTCCGTTCCGAGCTCGTCGGCGGCGCGCTTCATGGCCTTCACCGAAACCTCGGGAAGGCTTCGAGTAACATCGCCGATGCCGAGCTTGATGATGTCCGCATCCGGATTCTGCTTGAGATGCTCGTTTACTTTCTCGGCGATTCGCGAGAAGAGATAGCTTGACGTCAGCATTGCAAAGTGGGGATTCATTTTGATCATGACTTGCTCCGAGTTTTGATTCTGTTCTATTCTTGCCCTGTCGTGTCCGTTGATTTTAACACAATCGAGCAAAAGGCGAAGCAGCTACTGCCGCCTGCGAAAGAGGCGGGTCAGAGTTTGCAACTTATCTGTGATCTGCTCTGTGAGCAAGTCCCGTACTACAATTGGACGGGCTTCTACTTTGCAATACCTGATAAGCGGATTCTTGTACTCGGTCCGTTCTGCGGAGAACCGACCGAACATACTCAAATTCCGTATGGTCGAGGTATCTGCGGGCAGAGCGCTGAGAGTCTCGAGACATTCGTTGTTCCCGACGTCTCGGTTGCCCAAAATTATCTGAGTTGCAGCGCAAAAACGAAGGCGGAAATCGTTGTGCCGGTCTTCCTGAACGGCAGGTTCGTCGCCGAAATCGACATCGACAGTCACAACCGCGAACCGTTCGGGCCGGAGGACGAGCCTTTTCTGCGACGTATCGCTGAGCACGTCGCCCCGCATATTCCGAGTGTCTTCGATCCGACGCGATTCTAAGGAGTGTCGCCGGATCGGTAGCGAATCACTTCAGGTTGAGTCTTTGTACCCCTCCTCGCGAAAACCACCCGCCTTACGTATGTCGATTCCGCCCTCCCGCAGCTTGAATACCGCCTCTTCGAGCCGACGGCGACGCTCGGCGCTCCGATGGGTCTGATCGAAGAGCTCCGGCTGTTTGGCCAGTGACTCGGGAGACTGCACGTTTTCCAAGCCACACCCGAGAAGCCGCAACGGCGTGCCGTCCCACCGTTCAACAAGCAGTCGCCTCGCTTCGCGATAGAACTCATCGGTGCTTCCGATTTCGTTCGGAACGCTCCGCCGCACCGTACGCGTTGAGAAATCGTGCTTTCGCAACTTGAGCTGTACGGTGCGGCTGACCCCACCCTCGCGATATCGACGGTACATGACCTGTTCGCACAGATCGAGCAGGATCGCCTCGATAATATCCGGATCTGAGATATCCCGTTCGAATGTGGTTTCCGAAGATATCGAGTGCGACTTTCGTGCTCCGGAGAATATACCGGGATCGATCCCACGAGCGATCCGGTAAAGAAAGGTGCCCGCCGCCTCCCCGAAATGGCCCCGTAGTGTTTCGATACGCTGGGCGTGAAGATGGGAAACCCGCGTTATGCCGAGCGCTTCGAGGCGGGAGCGGGTCTTACGCCCGAGTCCCCAGAGGTCTGTCAGGTCGAGCCCGAGGACGAAGTCTTCCTCTCCGCCGGCTTCGACGTAGTGAAGCCCATCCGGTTTGTCGAAATCGGAGGCCATTTTCGCGACAAAGCGAGTAGCGCCGATACCGACAGATGCAGTGAGACCGAACGCCTCGTGAATGCGTCGCTTTATCCGGCGGCCGATGTCCACCGGATGACCCGATAGCCGCTCGGTACCCGTGAGATCGAGAAACGCTTCGTCGACTGAGATCTGTTGAAGAGTCGGGGTGTACTCCGAGAGTACGGCCATTATCCGGGCGGAAACCTCCTGGTAGCGCCCCATGCGGACCGGGAGGAATACGGCGTGCGGTGCACGACGTCGGGCTTCCGCAGCGGGCATAGCGCTGTGTACTCCATAGGTGCGGGCCTCGTAGCTACAGGCACTGACGACCCCGCGACCGTGTTCGCTTCCTCCGACGATGACCGGCTTACCACGGAGCTCCGGTTTGTCGAGCTGTTCGACCGATGCATAGAACGCGTCAAGATCGACGTGGCAGTAGACGGTGTTGCGTGCCATTCAGGGCTCGCCCTCCGGGTTCTCCTCCGTGAGTCCGCTCGTGATGGGGAATGAGCCGCGTTCGATCGTCCGCGCAAAAGGGAATACGTACTGCGCTCCCGTGCGCGGAGGTAGCGCGGGCAGCTCGGCGCTGTATTTCAGCTCCACCTCCAGTTCCACCGGAATTACGAGCTCTATCTCGATCGGTCGAGGAGGGTTGCGGCCGATGTGGATTATCGTACGGCGTCCCTCTTCGACGGGCGTGAACGGGAAATTCGAGTTATAGAGCAGCAATGGCGCGTCTGAATGCAACTCGATATGAAGCGAACGAATTCGTTGCGGTGCATTGACTTCTATGCGGTACTGAGTCCGTCCGAGAAACGATTCGCTGTCTACTACTGCCATCGTTACCATGCGATCGGGCAGATCCATCTCATCTCGGCGATATGTCGTCCGCGATCCGTCGGGCACGTATCGTGTGCGCATGTACTCGATTTCCGGAAGTGCTGCAGTGCTTGTCAGCTCTATAGCACGTGAGTTCTCCTCGAAGTTGCGACTGTCTGTGACTCTGACGATTTGCGGAGTCTCATCGTCGAAGGGGGGAAACACGAGGAGATAGGCGGCAAGTGCCGTAGTTGCCGTAAGCAGCATCGTGGTAACGAGTTTCACAGCAAACGCGCTACGCCCTTTGCGGGGATGTGAGAAGAGGAAGCCGAGTCGGATAAAGAGCAGTAAGGCAGGTAAGAGCGCCGCAGAAAGCAGCAAATCTCCGACCCACCCCGTAATGAAAACCCCGACAACTTCTTCGGCGTGTCGGGTGAAGACCACCGTAGCCAGCACTGCCAACGGGACAAGCGAACCGGCAAGCCAGAGCAGCTTCATGATTCTGCGGCGAGAAATCGAAAAAAGGAACACAAAGACGAATGCGAGGAGGAAGTAGGCCGAGAGAGCGATATTGAGCGCAGCGAAGACGAGGATGCTTACGAAGACGATAAGGAGGGCGCTTGCTGTGTAGAAGCTCCCGTTTCGCGAAAGCGGCAGGCGTCCGACAAGCAGATAGGTCGCCTGAAACAGCGCACTCGCGAGAGTAAGCTTGAACAGCACGGTCATCAGCGGTGCGTACCGCCAAAGCTCGGGGACCGGGCGCAGAGAGAGCAGCCACTCTGCGGTGGCACCGGCGACGCCGAGATAAGCAAAAACGGTCCCGAAGAGGACGGGAAGAGTCCAGAAGTTGCGGCGGATGGTCCTGATGTAGCGAGCGAGCGGCTTTCGATAGACGCTACCGTAGAGCATCGCGAGCCCGGCTACCGCGAGGAGTGCGATGAGGTAGTTTCGCTCTCCAACGGCGAAGCGGCTGTCACCGATGGTGAGAGCTATCGTGTGGCGATCCCACCGCCGTGGTATTCCCGCGGAAAAGAACTCCGGGAGTTCTGTAAGCGCTTCTGCGAGTAACTCCGCGGCGTGTTGCCGCTCGACTGAAGTTCCGGAGACCGGCGACTCGAACGGCTCGTCCAACGTATCGCGTCGTTCCATGTACCGGCTGTCTCTGTCAACGAGCAGTACGGCCGGAACATCTCCGGCGAGCCATGGTTCGATCAGGAAGCTTCGACCCGGAGGAGCGGAGTTAATCCGAAAGAGCTGAGTGGCGCGGTCGTCGATCACGGTCGGGATTCCGGCGAAATCGGCCGAATCACGTGCGGCTCGTGCGAGCCAGTCCGGCGATACCATGCCGCGACTTCCCGAAAGTGCTACGAGCTCTGACGAACCTGCTTCCCATCCGGTCGCACCGGCGACGTCGACATAGACGAGCGCCTGTGGTGGCTCGGCGTCGACTCTGTCGAGCACCAATCGGGAACCGAGAGGGAACTCCGGACCAATGCCGCGTTCGGCTCCGAGGAAGTAGAAGTCGATCGAAACGGGCGGCGTCGTTTGTGCTATACGTGAGGCCGTCATCAGCGCCGCGGATATATTGACTGCACCGGATTTTGACAACGGAGCCCGTTCGGGAGAGGAAACCGGAACTGCAAATGCGAGTCGGTCGTCTGACCGACCTTCAATATGCGCGTGAACGACCGACGAGAATGAGTGAACGCCGGGAAGCTCCTCGAACCGGAGTCGGCTATGCTCGACACCGAACTCATCCAACGAACTCTCGATTGCGTCGAAAACCCGTCGTTCTCCGAGTGCGCCCTCGAAGAACGGATAAGCCGCCTCGATTCTTTCTACCTGGTACGGGGCCAGGTCAGAATTCGGTGGCTGGGAAAGAACCGGAGAAGCTGTTATGATAAAGGCCAAGAAGACGGCACAACGCAGTTTCACTAACGAACAGACTACGGAGCCGGAGACTCGTCGGTCAAGCTATGGCGGTGTACTCATAATCCGACAAACTCCGAATCGGTCCGGATACGAGGAACGAACGCAATGGATTTACTTCCGGAAATCGACCAACGCTTCAGTGTACGCGAGTTCACGACAGACGACATCGATCGAGGATCGATCGACCGGATTATCGAAGCGGGACGGCGCGCCCCGAGCGCGAAGAACCGACAGCCGTGGCGTTTTATCGTAGTCCTGGATACGGCGATCCGACAGCGACTTCAGGACGCCTGCTTCGGCCAGGAGTGGGTAGGTATCGCTCCGGCAACGATAGCGCTGTGCACGACGAACATCGACTATAAGATGCCGAACGGTCAGTTGGCGTATCCGGTCGACCTCAGTATCGCCGGTAGCTTCATGATGCTGCAGGCAGTGCGCGAAGGACTGGGAACATGCATGATTACGACATTCGATGAGCAGGATGTCAAATCAATTCTCACCGTTCCTTATTCGATGCGAGTCGTAATGCTTATCACCATGGGGCATACCGACGGCGAGAAACCGCATCTCGATCGACTGCCGACCGAGCGGATAGCGGCCTTCGATCATTGGTAGAGTGTCACTCACCACCTTCGACCGGATACTCGTACTCCAGTGAGTCAAGTCGCGCCTTCTGTTCGATCGCGAAATCGATCACTGTGTCGATGAGCTCGGAATAGCTCAAGCCGTGCTCACGGCATAGTACGGGAAACATGCTGATTCGCGTGAATCCCGGGATCGTGTTTATCTCGTTCAGCAGAATTTCGCCGGTCGTGTCATCGACGAAAAAATCGACACGAGCGAGGCCGTGGCACTCGACGGCGCGGTACGCGCGAACGGCGGTATCCCGTATCCGCGCGCTCACATTCTCATCGAGCTCCGCCGGAACGATCAGGGCGGCACCGTCTTCATCGATGTATTTCGCACGATAGTCGTAGAAACCGTTTCGGGGGACGATTTCTCCTATTGCCCATGCGCGGGGCGAGCTATTTCCGGTGACCGAGCATTCGACTTCACGCGCATGTATTTCCGGCTCAATCAGGAGCTTGTGGTCAAAACGGGCCGCATGTCGTATGGCATCGGCGAGCTCGTCACTCGATTCTGCGCGCACAACTCCGACGCTGCTGCCGCCGCGAGCAGGCTTCACGAAAACCGCACTCCGGCCGAATTCGTCGCGCGTTCGCTGCTCGATCTCCGTGCGAATGGCGTCGTTGAGACCGGTGTGTGGTAACTCGACCGATACGAACGGGACGCACTCAAGCCCCGCCTGCATCCAGAGCGCCTTCGACAACGCCTTATCGAATCCGATCGAGCTTCCCGCGACGCCGGCACCGACGTAGGCCAGTCCGCCACATTCGAGATAACCCTGCACGGTCCCGTCTTCACCGAACGTTCCATGGAGCACCGGAAAGACGGCATCGACCGGAATATGCGTACCGTCGTCCACGTGCAGCCCTGCGGAAGGGATGGCGTAGATGCGCGGTCGATCGGAATCTACCGCAATGGTGGCGTTCGAAGTGCGTATACGCTCAATCCAGGCGTCGGATTGCAGCCGCCATATGCCGGATTTCTCGATTCCGATGAGAATCACGCTGTTTCGCTCGAGATCGATATTGCGAAGGATGCTCGTCGCCGATTGGAGAGAAACTTCATGTTCACCGCTTCGCCCGCCGTACAGTACGGCAATACGCCGTCTTTCACCCATTTCGATACCCCATATCGTTGAGGAGCTCCCGGGTGACCGCGAGCTCGTCCCAATCAACGGCACCATCCTCGTAGATAATGCTCGACTCGTGTCCTTTCCCGAGAAGTAATACCGTATCCCCTACCGTGGCGAGTCGTAACGCCCGGCGAATCGCTTCACGGCGTTCCGGAACGAGAAACAAGTCGTGTTCACGACGATGCCGCCGACATCCGGCCGCAATCTCCTCGAGGATACGTTGCGGTTTCTCTCCTCGAGGATCCTCGTCGGCGAGGATGATCACATCCGCGTAACGGTCGGCGACTCGGCCCTGCAGTTTTCGTTTCTGCCGGTCACGCTCACCCGCCGATCCGAACACGACAATCAGACGTCCGCCGGTAAGGGAACGAACTTGCGGCAGCACGTGCTCGAAACTACCGGGTGTGTGTGCGAAGTCGACGACAACGGAAAACCCTTGCCCTTCATCCACCCGCTCCATGCGTCCTTTCAGCGGCCGCAGTATCGGAAGCTTCTCGATTACCGTGGCCCAAGCGCTGCGGATGCCGGCTTTCGCTCCGATAAGCGCTGCGAGCGCATTGTCTACGTTGAAGCCGCCGGGCAGATTGAGGTGTGCGTCATACCGAGCCCCTTCCACCTCGACTCGGAATCGGGTCGAATCGGCGGAGACATCAACATCTACCGCTCGAACATCCGCCGGTCGACCCGAAGCGCTGTAGGTATAGAGCCGGCGGTCCGTTGCATCACGGAACACGCCGGCGTTCGAATCGTCGGAGTTAATCACCGCAAACTCGCCGAACGGCGTGCCCGCGAACTCGCGGTCGAGAGCGGAGAACAGGCGTGCCTTGTCGCTACGGTATCGTTCGAATGATCCGTGAAACTCGAGGTGCTCGTGACTGATATTCGTCATAATCGCGCCGCGCCACCAGACGTCGGCGAGTCGTTCCGTCTTCTCGGAGAGTCCGTGCGAAGTCGCCTCGACCACCGCATGGGTCACTCCGCCGGTCCTCATCTCGGCAAGCAAGTGATGCACCTCCGGTGCTTCCGGTGTGGACTGACGAAACGGATTTGCGCGGATGCCGGTCCCGGTATCGACGAGTACGGTACTCAGCAGTCCGGCCCGTACACCGAGATCGCCAAGGAGCTGATATAGCAGGTATGCAGTAGTGCTCTTCCCGTCGGTACCGGTAATTCCGATACAGTATAAGTCACGCGACGGATGGCCGTAGAAGGAGGCCGCGGCAAGACTCAGAGCGCGGCGGATCGATGGAGTCTGCACGAATACGGCGCCTGAGCTCCTCGATTCAGGAACGCGACGTTGATGCACGATTGCAGACGCACCGGCGTCGAGCGCTTCCGCTACGTAACGGTGTCCGTCGGTGTGTTCTCCCGGGATTGCGAAGAAAACATCCCCGTCACGCACTCTTCGTGAGTCGTAGCGTACGCCGTTAATCGGGATGTCCATATCGCCGTGTACTTTGAGTTGTTTCAATCCATCGAGCAGGGTGGATAGCGTATGGGCGGCCATGCCGGGTATCCTACCAACCGGACCATGGTAGAGCAAGAACAACTCGATTCGCCGTACCTGACGCGACAGCTGATCGCATACATCGGCAACAAGCGTCGATTACTCGGTTTTTTTCGTGAGCTATTCGCGGAGCACGAGCGCGACCGAGGCGTTACAACCTTCGTCGATCCGTTCGCCGGCAGCGGCGCGGTGGCGCGACTTGGCCGCCTGCGAGGATACAGAGTTGCAGCCACCGATATCGAGCGCTACGCAGCAGTGCTCAACCGTGCAGCGCTATGTGCCGATCGTGCCGAAGCCGATCGTCTGGTGCACGGGTACGGCGGGCTGGAGACGGCGATCCTCGAGCTGAACCGCATCGGACAGAACGCGATCGAGGCTGTTGCCGCTGGAGACAGGAACGTGGCGGAGCGAGGATACATCGCCGAGCATTACGCTCCGCGGGCGACAACGTCGGCCGACTTCCGTTCTGAGCGTCTCTTCTATACCACCGAGAACGCCTCGTACATAGACGCGGTGCGCGATACCATTGAGGAATGGTTTCATTGCGACACCGAAGATGAGCGGTGTCCGGACGCAGTGGCAAAGTCGTTGCTGCTCGCACCGTTGCTCTATGAGGCATCGGTGCACGCAAACACTTCCGGGGTATTCAAGGCATACCACAAGGGCTTCGGCGGGCATGGACGAGATGCACTGGGGCGTATCCTCGCTCGCGCCGAGTTGGAGGTTCCATCGCTTATCGACGGGCCGGACGCCGAGGTTCTCCGCTGCGACGCGGCGGCCTTCTGCAGAGAGCATTCGGCGGACATCGTCTATCTCGACCCGCCGTACAACCAGCATCAGTACGGTAGCAACTATTTCATGCTGAATACGATTGCGCGCTGGGACAAGCCGGACGTCGATCGAACCCGCCGGGAGGATGGCTCGTTGATCCGGAAGGCGGGAATTCGAAGCGACTGGGCGGAGACTCGAAGCCCGTTCTGTTCCCGGGCGGGCGCCGTACGCGCCTTCGAGGAGTTGCTCGAATCGATCGATGCCCGGGTCATCGTGCTCAGCTATAACACCGAGGGGATCGTGCCGTTCGAGGAGCTGTATGAGTTGCTCGCCCGCCGCGGAGAGGTACGCGTCCGGAGTCGGGATTATGTACAGTTTCGAGGTGGAAGGCAGAGCAACAATCGCCGGATCCATACTTCGGAAATCGCGTTCATCATTCGGTCGCGAACCGGCATCAACAGTGTGTCGAATCGGTACGCCGGGGCGGCCTCGCATGCCGGGACCAGCGCGCATGCCGGGTCCAGCTCGCACGCCGGGACGGCCACACATGCGGCGCGGGCGCTCCGGGTGAACGCCCTTGCGCGTGCCTCGTTCGTTCCCGACCGTGTCGTCGAACGGTTCGGCTCGGATTATGCTCTCGTGCAGCCGGGAGCCGGTATTGCGATGATCTTCGAACGGGGGCTTAATCTGCGCACCAATGCGAGTGTCGAGGCTCTTCAGCAGCTACCAACCGAAACACTGGAACGACTCGAATCCGATCTCTCTTTTGCGGCGTGTCGGGACAATGTCGAGGAGCTCGAGGTATTGTTCGATCTGCTCGAACGTGGTGTAGCCGCTCGCTCGGAACAGCTTGCGATCGAGCGCCGGGCGCTTCAGCTCCTGCGCAAGTTGGCCCATCCGCGCTATCGAGCCGAGTACGAGAAGCTGCTCGAGCGATTCCTGAGCGATCGGGAAAGGGCGTCGATTCACCAAAAGAGTATTGCCGCCCTCAAGCACAGTGCGGCCTCGCGCTTCGACCGGCGACGGTGAATCACGCCGGCCTCGCGATCGCGGCACGATCGACGGCGCGTGACGACTCGCGAAACGCTGTTTATGCGTCCGATATTCAGTCGCGAAGTGAAGTTCGACAGCCGCTTCGATGCGCAAGCTTGACGTCGAAAAGCGCCAATCGCTACAGTGGCGATCGTAATGAAGCAACGTCGACTCGTGACCTCAGCCCTGCCGTACGTCAATAACATCCCGCACCTCGGCAACTTGATACAAGTCCTTTCCGCGGATGTATTCGCCCGTTACTGCCGACTTGCCGGCTACGAGACGCTCTATATCTGCGGCACCGATGAGTACGGCACCGCTACAGAGACGCGTGCGCGGGAAGAAGGCATTACACCCAAAGAGTTGTGCACCCGTTACTACGACATTCACAAGGACATCTACGACTGGTTCAACATCGCCTTCGACCGATTCGGGCGCACTTCGACGCAGGCGCAGACGGAGATCGTCCAGCATATCTTTCTGAAGCTGTATGAGAACGGCTACATAAACGAGCACGAAATCGAGCAGCTCTACTCGGAAGAGAGCAAGATGTTTCTCGCCGATCGTTATGTGCGCGGCACCTGCCCGCACTGCGGCTATAACGAGGCGCGCGGCGACCAGTGCGAGAGCTGCGGCAAGGTGCTCGATCCTGCCGATCTGATCGATCCGCGGAGTGCCGTCGATAATTCCACTCCCGTACTCCGGAAGACGCGACACCTCTACATCAACCTGCCTGCGATACTTCCCGAATTGCAGGAGTGGATGGATGCGGCGAGCAAACGCGGGCGGTGGGCATATAATGCGCTGCAAATGACGCAGGGATGGATACGCGACGGTCTTCGGGAACGGAGTATTACGCGCGATCTGCAGTGGGGAATCCCGGTGCCGCTGGAGGGCTTCCGGGACAAGGTGTTTTATGTCTGGTTCGATGCGCCGATCGGCTATATCTCGATTACCGCGAACCACACCGACGAGTGGGAGAGCTGGTGGCGCGATCCGGACAACGTTGAGCTCTTTCAATTCATCGGCAAAGACAATATTCCATTTCACACCGTGATCTTCCCCAGCTCGCTGCTGGGAACCGGCGAGCGTTGGACACTGCTCCATCATATGAGCTCAACCGAATACCTCAACTACGAGAGCGGAAAGTTCTCCAAGAGCCAGGGCATCGGTGTGTTCGGGAACGATGCGCAGGATACCGGCATACCGGCCGACGTGTGGCGATTCTATATTTTCTACAACCGGCCGGAAACCAGCGATGCGGTGTTCACGTGGGACGACTTCCAGGAGCAGACCAACGGTCAGCTCATCGGAAATCTCGCTAACCTCGTCAATCGTACGCTTACGTTCGTCAGCCGGTACTACGACGGCGTGCTTCCCGAAGGTTCCGGCGCCGACTCCGAGTTCAATGCCGAAGTGAAGAAACTGGAAGATGAGATCACCGAACACCTCGAATGGGCGCAGCTGCGACAGGCGTTTCGCAAGATCTTCGCGCTCAGTTCGCTCGGCAATCGGCATTTCCAGGCGGGCGAGCCGTGGCGCACGCGGGAAACGGATCCGGAAGCTGCCGGTGCACTCATCGCCGACCTCGTATACCTCGTGCGCGATCTCGCCGTCCTCGTACACCCGTTCATCCCGGAAACCGGGGAGCGGATTGCGGAGCTCCTCGGAGTGCAGCAGCTCTCGTGGGATCTGCTCGGAAGGCACAACGGTGTGGAGCGTATCGAGAAGCCGAGCGTTCTGTTCAAACGGCTTGAGGACGATCAGATCGCCTCGTTGCGGGAACGCTTCAGTGGAACGCAAGCCGAACGGCAGGAGGCCGATCGGCCCGAGGCGCAGTTCGCCGCCAATGTGCGCCTGATCGCGGCGAAAATCACCGATGTGTTGCAGCACCCGGAAGCGGATCGCCTCTATGTCGAGAAGGTTGATGACGGCTCGGGGGCCGAGCGCCAGATCGTCAGTGGACTCGTCGGGTATTACGAACCGGAGGAGCTCAAGGGCCGCACGGTCGTCCTCGTGGACAATCTCAAACCGGCGAAACTGCGCGGGCAGAAAAGCCAGGGAATGCTGCTTGCCGCCGAGAACGAAGATCGCTCCGACGTGGAGGTAATCTTCGTCGACGGCGTTGAGCCCGGAAGTGTCATTGCACCGGAAGGGGTGAAACCGCCGGAAGAACGGCCGAAGCGGCTGAGCGTCGAGGCGTTTTTCGAGTATCCGATCCGGAGCACGGGCGGCGTGGTCACCGTCGGGGCGAGTTCACTTGTTGTCAACGGTAAGCAGTTGAGAGTAGAACGCGTGACCGACGGAACAGTCGGCTGAACGCGGTTTCGACCGATGGGTTTCGTGTCTTTGAATCCGGTTACATGTGAGGAACTCGATCCGGGCGATAACCTGCTGCAGAGTCCGTTCTGGGCTCGCCTGAAAGAGCGCTACGGTTGGCAGCCGTACGCGTTTCGCACGGACGGGGGCGGTTCCACGTTGCTCGTGTTGGTTCGTCGATTCCGAGGCGGGGTTGGATTGGCATACGTACCTCACGGACCGGATGAGCGACTTTCGCACGGTGAAGCCGCGCTCGCGGAGATTGCAGCGGAGCTTGAAAGGCGCCTGCCCGCCGGTGTTGCCGTGCTGCGCCTCGATCCGCGGTGGACACACCCGCTCGACCACGAGCGACTGAGGAGTCTTGGAATCGTATCCGGTGCGGTGGAGGTTCAACCACCGACTACCGTTCTTGTCGACTTGACTCAGGGCGAGGAATCGCTTCTCGCGCAGATGAAATCGAAGTCGCGCTATAACGTGCGACTCGCGTCGAAGCGCGGCGTATCTGTGCGAGTGAGCGCGCCGGGCGAACTGCGAGACGATTTCGAGCGGTGGTATCGAATGTATGAGAGGACCGCCGTACGCGACCGTATCGCAATTCATCGTGCGGACTACTACCGTGACGTCCTGCTGCACGACTGGTACGAGGGATCGGATCACAGCAAGCCCTCCGTCGAGCTTCTGCTGGCCGAACACGAAGGCGATTTGCTCGCCGGCATTATCACAGCACGAATGGGAGCGAGAGCTACCTATGTATTCGGTGCGAGTGAGGAGCTGAAGCGCAATCTCATGCCGGCGTACGCGCTGCAGTGGCATGCGATGCGGCGGGCAATGGAGGCAGATTGCTCGTGTTACGATATGTTCGGGATTCCTCCCGCCGGAGACGAGAATCATCCGATGCACGGCCTATACCGGTTCAAAACCGGTTTCGGAGGGCGGATAGTCCGCTATTGCGGAACCTGGGATCGGGTGCTTCGCCCGGTAACCGGGCACGCCTTTCGAGTTGCCGAGCGTGCCCGCCACTACTACTACAAACGACTGAAGAAGCGTTAGACGCGGGCAGGCGCTCAGGAGTTTGTCGGACTTCACTTCGGAATTGAATATCGGACGTATACACCGACATCGGCATGCATACGTCTCGGCGATAATATGCGCTAAGCCCTTCCGATATTCAATTCTGCCCATATGTTGCCCATATGTCCGACAAACTCTTAGAGACGCCATCGTAGAAGGGCGGCCGCGCATAGGTCCACGCTTTGCCCGGCTTTCGCCTGTTTCCGGCGTTCGGTGACCGTCAGTTATCCAGAGGGCGTATTCCTACTCAAAGCCGTATTCGGCAGCGATTTTCTCGTAGTAGTCGATGATCTTGCGCACGTATTCACGCTTTCTCGAGTACGGGCCGTAGTAAAAGGAACGCTTGAAACCGTAGATGATAATGTTCTTCAACTGTTTCGGAGAGATATCGATGTTCCTCGTGGCGAGCTCTATCTCGTCACTCATCGAAGTATGGCTGACAAGTCGATTATCGGTGCAGAGGGTAACCGAAAGACGGTATTCGAGCATTTTCGCGAGCGAGTGCGAGGCGACGTCAGGAATGTCCGGAGAAGTCTGCAGGTTGCTTGTCAGGCAGACTTCGATGGTCGTACGGTTCTCGGCAATGTAGTCGGCAAGCTCTTCACAGTAACGTTCGCGATCGGTCATTTCGTCGTTTTCGATCATGTCCGCGGCAAAGAGGCGCAAGCCGTGCCCGATTCGGTCGGCGTGTAGCTTGGTTATCGCCTGAAAAATCGATTCGGGACCGTACGCCTCTCCGGCATGCACCGTTTTGCGCAGAAAGTGGCTGTGGGCATATGCGTACGCCTCCCGGTGCGCTCCGGCGGGGTTGCCGCGCTCGCTGCCGGCAAGATCGAAGCCGACCACTTGTACATCGCTTTCGTTTTTCAGTGCGACAGTCGCCTTTGCCAGCTCGAGGCTCGCTCTCTGGATTACTTCCTGCAACGTGCTGAACTTCAGGACTCGTACGAGGTCGGCGTAATAGGTGGAGAAGTGCTCGTTAAAGAAGCGCATGGCGCACACGATAATCCCGTACTCGAACGGCGGGATACCGTCGCGCAGGTCCGCGTTGACCTCGGTTCGGGCGCGGCGCAATCCGCCGTCCACCGCATGCATTACCTCTTCGAAGGAGAGCTCGCGCGAGACATGGAGCTGGGGCGCAAAACGGACCTCGAGGTAGCGAACGCCTTCGGCGACGTTATCCAGTGCGAGCTCGTATGCGACCCGTTCGAGCGCCCCGGCGGTTTGGAGCACAGCCGTTGTCCACTGAAAACCGGCGAGATACTCATCGAGATTCGCGTAGGAGTTCTTGAAGACGGTTTCGATCAGTCCTGACTCGGTGAAGCTCGGCAGCTCGATGCCACGTTCCTTCGCCAGCTCGATCAGCGTTGCGAGGCGCAAGCTGCCGTCGAGGTGAACATGCAAATCGGTCTTGGGTATACGTTCGAGAAATTCGCGCGGATAAACGTGCATTGCCTGCCACTATATCCGAGCCGATATCAATGCCGCAATCGGGATACGATTCGTTTGAACTCGCGACCTCGTTCGAATTCGTTCTCGAACAATTCAAAGCTCGCGGCGCCGGGCGATAGACAGACCGCATCACCTGTGGACGCGAGCGCCACCGCGGCATCGACCGCTTGTGAGAGGTCGGGATACGGGCCGTGATACGCACACCCGACTGCATCGAGCTCATTCTTCATGCGTCCGGTCGCACTGCCTTCGAGGAGTACGATCGCCTTTGCGTCGGAAATCGACTCGGCGAACCCGGTCAGGTCGATGTGCTTGTCGGTTCCCCCGACGATCAGTACCGTCCGATTCGGACCGAGCGTTCTCAGTGCGGCGACGGCCGCCGGAGGGACGGTGGCTGCGCTATCGTTATAGAACCGGATTCCGGAGATCGAATCGATTTTCTCCAGCCGATGCTCGAGGCCTTGAAAGGTGTGGAGCGCTTCGTCGACTCGAGCACCGGAGACGCCGAAGCGTTCGAGTGCGAGGCGGGCGATCGTCCGGTTCTGTTCGACATGATCGCGACATGAAGGGCAAACGATGACGCGACCGGGGGCACGCGAGCGAAATCTGCTCGTCCAACGATCTTCGGTTGTTCCCAGAATCAAAAGGTCATCGGGGCTTTGGGAGGCGAATATGAGCTCTTTGTCCCGCACGTACGCCTCCATATCGTCTCGGTAGTAGTTCTGATGGTCGGGGTAGATGTTGGTAATTACCGCAATTGACGGGGCGAATCGAACGGTGCCGTCACGCGACGACGTGCAGAGCGGAAGATCGCCGAGTTGGAACGAGCTGAGCTCGAGCACGACGGGTGTAGACTCGGCGAGCTCGTCGAGAAAGGAAAGGGGGCTGACGGTGATGTTGCCGCCGAGACGTGCGGACGGATATGCGGTGAGAAGACCGGCGTGGATCAAACTGGCGACGCTGCTCTTACCCTTACTTCCGGTTACCGCGATAATTGGTCCCCGGAACTGCGAAAGGAAGAGTGAGAGATCGGTTTCTATACGACGCGCGTGTTTGAGCATCGCGGCATCGCGCGGAACGGCCGGGTTCTTGACTACGATATCGGCGGCGGATATATCGGATTCGCTGTGACCGCCGTATACCTCCCGTTCCGCCATCCCGGCGATCAGGGAGCGCGACCGTTGGAGCCGATCGGCGGGCTTGGAGTCGGTGATCGTCACCCGAGCGCCGTGGCGAAAGAGATAGCGGACGGTTGCGACACCTCCACCGTGCAGCCCGAGCCCGAGAACCGTGACCCGGAGACCCTCGAGTTCGTTCAAGCGGCCACTCCTCGTCGCGTTTCAAAGCGGCGATTTTGCACTATCCGGGGGCTCTGCCGGCTACTCCACCTCAAGCATGTACTCCTTTCGATCCTCTTCGGTCAGATACGCTCGCGTTCGAATAGCGCCGAACGAACGGCGAACCCAATCGGGAATCGCATCGCGGAGCGAGCGGAAGAGCGCCAGCTCTCTCGAGAATGGAACATCTCGCAATACGGACTCGATCTCTCGCAACGACGGTGTTACCACAGCAAGGACCTCGGACAATCGTTGAGCTGCGCGGCTCAGCTCGCTACCTGACCATGCCGGAGGAGCGTGCGTGACGCTGCGGTAACGGCACGAGAACGGGTAATACGGGTAAAGCGGGTGCTCCTCCGGTTCCACGAGCGCCGACAAGAATCTTGTAAGGTCGCGGTCAATCCAGATCCCCTGAGCAAAGTAACCACGCCCGCGTTCTCCGATCCACGTCTCGTTGATCAGCCGCTGCGGTTGTGTGTCGCCTGCGACAGTCGGAACGAGGTCGATTTCGACGAACACGTCTCGACTATAATACTCGGTCGTGTAGTTGTTTTTCGCCGGTTTGATGCTGTCGGCGTGACCGGGATGAGCGGCGAGATCGATATAGAGGATCAGACGGGTCGGCGCCGGTGCGTCGTCGATAGGGCGGGAGAAAACAGGTCGGAGCGTGCGCGCAGGATCGAACTCGAAGTTCGTATGGGCGAATAGCTCGGGAACCCACCTGGCGAGCTGATCGACCACATAGTAAAGGCGTGCGAGGTAGTCGTCGTCCGGCTCACGCCGGCGGACATCGTGGTGGATGGGGAACGACGAAACGTGTATGGAGCCGGGAAGACGTATGAAGTGCTCTTCGTCTTCGGTGAAGTGTCGGGTGGTTCCCGGCGGATCACGGAATCCGATGAGTGATCCCGAAAGCGACTCCAATCGGTCGGTCATCTCGCTCGTTCAGTTACTCGAACTCGGGAGGATCGAGTCGGGACTGCGTGAGGTGCTCGATTTCGTAGATAACCCAATCATCCCCGTCGAGGCGCAGACGCACCCGATCCTCGCGCCTCACACCCATGCTGCGTCGTTCGGCGGTCGCGGCCTCCGGTGTTTCTTCGATATCGCCGGCGTCGTCCGGAGTCCACCGCTCGTACCGAACAATGTACTCGCGCTCATCGTCCGCCCCGATCTCAACGGGTTCCGACTCCACGCCGGTCACGCCGTACAGCCATGAGTCTTCCGGAATCGCCTCCCGGCCTCCCTCGTCCCATTCGGCGGCGCTCACGATTCCCGTCGTCATCTCAACGCCCATCCGCATTCTCGAGATGACAAAGAGATTCGTCACCTCACGGATCATACTTGCGCCGGCCCCTTCGATGGTGGCGTCGTCCATAAGCTCGTGATCCAGATCGTTGGGTGCCAGGTAGAATGCCTGCACAACCTCCTCGGAGGACATACCCGCGGTCTGTCGCGGTGCAAGCCGATTGCGAATAATCGTTGCAGGAATTGTTCCTACTATGACTACTATAACCAGAACGACGACTGCCTGTTTCCAGTGCTTTCGGACGGTCTCGCGGCGAGTAAGCTGCTGCTTCATTGCCCGCTGCTTCTGCTCGGCATCCTTGAGTATGTGGTCACGCTCCTCATCGGTGATCGGGCGCGTGACGCCGCTGTCACGCCAGTCGTGGAATACCTCCACCCACTCATCAACGCCGAGAACCTGGTCCATTCTGAGACAACGATGAATCAGGGTCGCCACATCGTTTCGCAAGTCCGGACGCCGGAGAGTGGGATCGAGCACGCTCTCCTCGCGGATCATCGTGTGCAATTCCGACTCGTCGTCGGAGTCGTATGGCCATGAGCCGGTCAGGACGCGATGAGCCAGCACGGCAAGTGTGAAGGATGCATTCTTCTCGTCCTTGTGATCGGGATGGTTGAACAGCTCGAACTCGAGTCGTCGCGTTTCTTCGTCCTGCTGGTCGCGAATTGCGTCGACGAGTTTCTCCGGCAGGAACAATACCCCGCCGTCGTCGAGAAAAAGGATACCGCGCCCGTGAATGTGAGCCGGCGCAATATGATTGTACGCCGCCGTTCGAAGTGCATGCGCAAGTCGGTCGAGATATGCGAGTGCTGTGGACTGGTCTTCGGTCAACACATCGCGTAGCGGCCTGCCTTCGACGTACGGACCGTACACATAGAGCGACCCGGCATGCTCGGTTACTCCCGCGGTATTCCACCGGTCGCAGGAATCGCCGCGGATAATCCATCCATAAAGGTTCGTACCTACCGAGAGTTTTCGGATGGCGAAACTCTTACCCGGGATCCCGGTCGCGACGCCGAGAAGAGTATTTCCGTCACGTTCAATGCGCACAAATCCGTTGGAAAGCGACGAGACGTTCATACCGTAATAATGATGCTTCCGTGAACGATCTGTCAAAGGCTGCGACAGGCAGCGGATGCGTACTCGGTGCTGGAACCCGCGTTGCCGTCGAAATCGCAACTCGACCCGCGGGTGAGTATTTCGAGTGAACACGAGTCGGACATCAGCGCGTCGAAAATGGCAAGACAAGTAGCCGCGGGGTACCCGCGCCCGGCACGCTTGCGCGGAAGCACCTGACGCATCGTTCTATCAGCCAAATGCTCGACGAGCGTGTCGGCTCGTCTTCGAGCGGATCCGGCCGAGCCGCCCTGGGTAATGTTCGATGAGCAAATCCACAGAACGCGCGACGGAAGAAGGTCGGAGGTGCACTGTTTGAGAGCCGACGCGAGCTCGGCGGCCTTCGCAGCGGTGAGATTCGGTGTGAGAACGGGCAGTATCTCGGCGGCCGGAAAAAGGAACTGAACGAACGGCAACACCGTCTCAACGCTCGGTGCCTCGAAATGCGGAATATCGTCGCGGCGAAGGAATCTCAGCGAGCAAACCAACTCCTCGGCTCGCTCTCGCGCGACGAAGGTATCTCCCATCGGCGTGCGAAACAGGTCGGACTCCGGAACCGCCGGTGTGCGTTGCGTATCGTGGGTTGCCGCGGCGATCACTCCCACCAACTGCGGTGATGTAGCCGCCGCCGATTTGAATGCCGATGACTGATGGAGGCCGGAATACTGAAAGCTTCCGTGAGGACTCACGATACCTGTGGCGTTCCCGGCGAGCTCTTCGGTTCGCAGAAGCAACGTTCGCACCGCTTCGCGCAGGCCCGTGGCTGACTGCGGATAGAAGATACCGTCGAGCACAGCCTCGCGAATCAGTTGCGGGCGGCGCGGCTCCATATCCTTAAGTATGGTGATTTCCGGCGACCGATCAACGGCCCGATCTCA
>SLIN01000301.1 GCA_007135605.1 Spirochaetales bacterium
TCTGACGCTGTTCAACGCCGTTCGGGAGAGACAACGGGTTCGCTCGTTCATTGCCGAGCACGAGCTGCCGGCAATCGGGATGGCGGTATCGGCAAACCCGGGAGTTTGTCGGACATATGGGCAGAATTGAATATCGGAGGGGCTTAGTGCATATTCTCGCATGGACGCATGCATTCCATTGGCGGTATATACGTCCGATATTCAATACCTAAGTGAGGTCCGACAAACTCCTGGACCGCACCGCTGCCGAGTATCAGCGATTCGGACACGAGCTGCTGCGGGACGACTTCCTTCGCGACTGGATAGTCGGCGGGGAGGAAGATGAGGATGAGCTTCGCGCCTTCCTGGAAGAGATCCGGGCGCAATACGGCATGATGGATGCCAGCATCGTGAGCGATTGCTCCGAGACCTACTACGGCACCGACGGTCGCACCGTCCGGATTTCGCCGGATAACTGGGAGCGCGACGGGTGGTACTACCTCTACCGGGAAGAGATGCCGGAGGCGAACATCGACACATGGTACTACCCGGAGGCCGGCCGAATCGGAATGTGGGTCAATGTTTCGATCCGCGATTCCGACGGCTCGTTTCTCGGGATAACCGGGGGCGGCGTCGAAGCCAGGGAGTTTTCGCGGGTGCTCCACTCCTACGGTGAGCTTCCCGGCATCAACGTGTTTCTGGCTCGACGCGACGGTCAGCTCGTCTACGCCTCGGACCGGAACCTTCTGCGCGAGCCCGGTCATATTGACAGTGTATCCGCCGTTCCGATCACAGAGCAGGTTGATGGTACCCAAGGTATAGCCGGACGGTGTTTCATGCCGGACGGACCGACCGGTTCACTGCTCTGGGCACGCTACTCCGAGCCATGGGACACCTTCATTGCGATCGAGAAGACAGGCGATATCATTGACGAGCGGATCAGAGGCATGTCCATTCGCACCCTGATCGGCGGCGGTGCGCTCGCCGCTACGCTGTACGCATCGACACTCACGGTCATTCTCGCCGCCCGCAAGCGCATCGCCGCCCAGACACGACAGCTCGAGGAGGCAAACCGCCTGCTCCAAGAGACCGTGGGAGAGGATGCCCTGACCGGTCTGTATAACCGACTCCGCTTCACCGAGTTCGTCGAGCGGGAAGTGTCGCTGATTCGGAGAAACGGTGGACAATCGTGCCTCGTCATGCTCGATCTCGATCGCTTCAAGGATGTCAACGACGCTCACGGCCATCCGACCGGCGATGCGGCACTGCGAGCTGTTGCCGGCTTGATCCGCTCTCAACTTCGCGAGACCGATATCGCCGCCCGCTTCGGGGGTGAGGAGTTCGCGGTGTTGCTTCCGAACACGTCCATCGACGGTGCGACACAGCTTGCCGAACGTATTCGCGCGGCCGTGGAAGGCGGGCCGGTTTCCTCCGCCGGCCAACCACCGCTACCGCAACTCACCATCAGCATCGGCGTGACTTCTCTTATGCACGACGACATCGGCCCCGACGAAGCGTACCACCGTGCCGACGACGCCCTGTACCAGGCCAAGCGCAACGGCCGCAATCGGGTGGAGTGTGTTGTGTAGACCGTCGTGCGGCGGACGAATCCGTTCGGTCGCTGACGACGGAGGCCCGGAGCGTTTCGACTTCATCCTGCGCCGAAACGCCGGCCGCCGGGAGGGAACGGGCGTAAGCACAAGATTTCTTGAGTTGATGAGACCGACGTTGGCGCTCGTCCCGGACAGCGGTCGTCCGATCCCGTAACGAGTTCGTAACGGCTCACCGCTACCATGAGCGTATCTTGTTGGAAAGGCGGGGCTTTGCGGGGCCGGCCGGTCGTGCAAAGCGGGTCGCCGGGAGGAATATATGAAAGTATTGGTAGTCGGCTCAACCGGTATGGTCGGCGGCGAGGTCGCCAGGCGGCTCGCGAGCAAGGGTGAGCACGTCCGAGGCCTCATTAGGTCGACCTCCGACCGGGCAAAGGTGGCCGCTCTTAAGGCTGCCGGGGTCGAGACGGTCGAGGGCGACCTGAGGGAGCCGAGCTCTCTATCGGCTGCCTGCAGGGGAGTTGACGCGGTTATTACAACTGCCTCGGCCATGCCGAACAGCTGGCAGGAGAGCAATACGATCGGCGAAATCGACCGAGAGGGGACCATCAACCTGATCGATGCCGCTTCGAACTCCGGTGTTAAACGCTTCGTTCACACCTCGTTTCCGCACGAGCCCGAGCCGGGATATCCGCTCGGAGACGCCAAAGCTGCCGCGGAGAAGCATCTGACAAAGAGTGGACTCGAGTACACGATACTCGCCGCGAATTACTTCATGGAGGTCTGGTTGAGCCCGGCGCTCGGATTCGACTACAACAGTGCCTCGGCGACGATCTACGGTGCCGGCACCAATCCGCTTTCGTGGGTGAGCTTTGTCGATGTTGCCCGAACCGCGTGCGAGGCGCTATCGCGCTCGGAAGCGAAGAACGCAACAGTTCCGGTCGGCGGACCGGAGGCGCTTACTCCGCTCGAAGTCGTACGCCTCTTCGAGAAGACGACCGGAAAGAAATGGAGTGTTCAGCACGTGTCGGAGGAAGCGCTCCGCGCGCAGCTCGACGCGGCCACCGATGAGGTGCAACACTGCGTGACAATGCTGCAGCTGACTTACGCTACGTCGAAGGACTTCGGGATGGATCCGTCGAAATACCTGATCCGCGACGGTTTGAAGTCGGTGCAGCAGTATGCTGCCGAAGTGTCGAAGCAGACTGCCGGAGTGTAGGCGCTATAGACAGAGCCTACGGGCGGCAGCAGCGCCCCGATAGCGGTTCGATCTTTCGAACCGCTATCGGCAACGCACGGCA
>SLIN01000299.1 GCA_007135605.1 Spirochaetales bacterium
AAGCCGACGAACCCGATTCCGACGTCCAGACTGAAATAGTCGCTGACAGCACCCATGGAAAACGGAATTATGAGCGAACCGGTCGCTCCGAACACGAACAAACGTGCGGCCGTTTCGCCGGGACGATGGGAGGCGAAGGTCGTAGCGATCGCAACTGCCACGGGGGTAATACCGGCGAGAAAAAAACCACCCAGCGTGTACGCCACGGCGCCGAGTATCAGCGAACGGGTTGTCGCCGCCACTATGAGCGAGACGGCCGCCGCTGCCGCATTCACGATCATGGTGGGACGAAATCCGAGCCGATCGGCGTACGAGCCGCACACGAACCTTCCGACTGTAATACCCGAATTGTAAGAGAGAAGCACAATGGTTGCGACCGTCGCCGAGGCGCCCATGACCTCCACGAAATAGGTATTCATCCATCCGATGAGACCGTGAGTAACCCCCGTGAATATGAGCACCGCAAACGCCGGGAGAATAAGCGCTGGTGTCATGAGGAACAGCAGCGTATCGCGGAGCACCGAGTTCGTGCCTTCGCGGTTGCCGGTGGACGTGCTCGAAGCGTCCGGAGCGGTGTGCTCGTCATCGAATGTACCTCCACGCTCGGGAATATCGGTAAGCGCGGTGAAGACCGTGACAGCAACTGCTATTGCCGCCGCGAAGCTGAAGATAATGCGCCAATGCCCGCCGGATGCCAGCACGAGCGCTGCAAACGCCGGGCCGATGATCGATCCCAAACCGAAGAAGGCGTGAAGACGGTTCAGCGCGAAACCGCGGCGATCGTGAAACACCTCTGTGATAACGGCGTTGGAAATCGCGTCGGTAAACCCGAAGCCCAGCCCTGCGACACCAATGCCGACGAGGTGTAGTACAAATGTCGGTGAGACCGCAAAGCTCACCAGCCCCACCGCGAAGCAGCCATGTCCGGTCAACAGCAGCGTCTTGCGCGGCAGCCGATCGGCGATCAACGTGGAGAGCACCACACTCGTAGTACGACCACCGGAAAAGAACGCGAACAGAATCCCTGCGACGGTGAGAGAGAGGCCGTGTTCGACGATGAGAAAGGGCAGTGCCGGTCCAATAGACGTCGTCGTAATTCCGGCGACAGCAATACCGAGCTGTGTATCCCATGCGATTCTGTTTCGGTTCACGCGCGAAACTCCCCCTCATCCGTCCATCGGTTCATCGGATTTCTTACAACGCCGAAGGAATGCCGCGGATACGCATCATAGAACCCGCCGGTGCGACAGCTGTCCCGCCTCGGTAATCGACTCGGGCAATTACGAGTTGCGCTCCTCGTCTTCTTCCGTAAGGAATCGGTTTATGTGCTCGTCCATGTTCGCGATAGTCGTGTCGTCGTCTCTATTCTTGTCGCTGTACAGATCGATATCGGCCCCTTCGAAAAGCTCCCGGGCGGAGTCGGGCCGGCCGCTGTACACCCCGATACTGATCCGGTAATCCACCGGAGGGGAGTCGTCGCCGGCTTCGAGCAAGGCGGCGAGCCGGTCGCCGACCTTTCCCGCTTCGGGGCGTTCCACATCGGGCAGGAGCACGATGAACTCGTCACCGCCGTACCGTGCCACCACATCAACCTCTCGCACATTCTCTTCGAGCAACCGGGCGAGGTGCCGCAACACGTCGTCGCCGACCGCATGGCCGTGCTCATCGTTGATCTTTTTGAAGTCATCGATGTCGATCATGAGCGCGCCGAGCGCACCGCCGGTGCGCCGGCAGCGGGCAAGCTCACGGTCGAGCGCGATCGAGAGGCTGCGACGATTGTGAACTCCGGTCAGGTCGTCCGCCGAGGCCAGTTTACCGAGCGCCTTGAGATAGTACGCTTTCTCGATGGCAACCGCGGCGAAATCGGCGATGGTGGAGAGAACCTTCAGATCGAGGGCGGTAAACGGCTCACCGTTCAGCTTGTTCACCAGCTCGATCACGCCGAAGGCCCGATTGCGCGAAAGCAACGGAACTCCGATGATATTATGCGTCGTGAAGCCGGTGAGCTCGTCCACCGAAGAGTCGAAGCGCGAATCGCTCGCGACATCGCTCACGATGAGCGGTTCGCCGTTGCGGAATATCCATCCGGCGATTCCGGCATCGCTCGAAATGCGGTGCCCCTTCAGCGTCTTCGCCTCCTCCCCGCCGGTCACCACGGCGAATTCGAGCTCGTCGCTTTCGTGGTCATGAAGCAGCACCGACCATGTTCGCGGAGCGAACACCTTCCCGATGTGCGCCATGACCCGATCGAGCGTTTCGCGCAGCGTGCTCGCCGAGGCAATATCGCGAGCCATCTCGGTGAAAAACGATAACCGTATCAGTTCCTCGGTCTCGCCGCCTTCCATAATCCGGGAACTATACCAACTCGTCCTTGCGGTTGTCTCGCGCGGGGAGAAATGACTCGCCGGTCGGGCGGCATCGAATCGTTCGCGAATGACGGCCCGCCCCGCACGGATCCCGCCGGCGATTCCCGCAACGGAGACTTCAGCCGCTTGTGTGTACGCGGGATCGACAGGCTGCTAACAGGATGCCGTACGCACTATTGATCCGCTGTGCCACCCGGAGCCCGGCCGGATTCATATCCGGGTGATATCGCAACATAAGCTGCTTGTACCGGCGCTGGACAGTCCGGAAGTCGGCCGGCATCCCGGTGAGTCCCATGACCTCACGGGCCCATGCGAGCTCCGATTCCCCGGCATGCGTGGGGTCTGCCGTGCGTCCGGCGCCGCTTCGCTCTTCGCCCGCCGCAGCACCGGCCCCGCTTCGCCGATGTCCGTTACGATCGAAGCGGTACTCGTCCTCCGGCCGGCGCG
>SLIN01000193.1 GCA_007135605.1 Spirochaetales bacterium
CTCGGCTCGCACGGGCACGACTTCACCGAGATCGTAGTGGTGCTCGACGGCAACGGAACCCATCAGTTCGACAATCACGTACACCCTATCTGCGCCGGCGACGTGTTCTCGATACCACGCCGCCACATGCATGCGTATCGGGACACGCACGACCTGCGAATCAGTAATCTGATCTTCGACGAGGCATTCGTCGAAACGTGTTCTCCGTGGCTCGTTAACGTCGACGGGTACCGTGCACTCGTCGCCCCGGACTCAGAGGGCACCCGCAACAGGCCAACACGCTTTCGGCTGCGACCGACGGAGATGGCGTGGGTAGATCAACAGATCCGCCGGATTATCGACGAATGCCACAGCCGGGACGACGGCTATCACACCGTAGTATTCGCGCTCTTCTCCGAGCTTCTCGTAGGCCTCTGCCGGATGAACCGGGAGAGCAGACCGGCGGAGAAGGAAGTACACGAGGAGATCGGGCGAGTGGTCAGCTTCCTCGAGAACAATTACGCAGAGTCGGTTCACATTGCCGATCTCGCCGAGCTGGCAGGGCTCCCGATGAGGACGCTCTTACGCCGCTTCGGCCGCGCGACCGGAATGTCCCCGAGTCAATATCTGATGCGCGTGCGAATAGGACGCGCGGCGAGTCTCCTCCGCCGTTTCGATATGAGCGTTACCGACATTGCAGGCGAGGTCGGATTCGACGACAGCAACTATTTCTCCCGCCAGTTCCGAAATATCATGGGAACAACTCCGACCGACTTCCGTGCCGGCAGAGGCAATGGCCAGACCGACTACGCCTCGTAGCCGAGCTCTTCGAAATCGCGCCGGTAGAGCCTTGCGATCGTTAGTTTGCTCGAGTCGGTAAGCTCGGCGACCCGGCTACCGCCGCCGCTGACATTCACCCGCGGTAGCGAGTCGGGAAGTCCGGCAGCTTCGGCGAACGCCGGCCACTCCTCGCTCAGGCGTTCGTGGTAGAGCACGTGCTTCACCGCCGGATGCCCGGATGCGTCGACAAGATACCACCATTGCGGGCGAAAATGCATAAAGCGACGAATCGAGAGGCGCGGGAGACCTCGACGGACGAAGTCGTTTACGTCGCTGAACTCGTGCAGATGCCGTCGTGCCCAGACCGAATCCAGGCCGTTATTCCCACCGCCTTTCAAGTAGTAGTATGCCGAAAGGAGTCTAGCGTACGGATGGCGGACGACCGTAAAGGTCGTCGGCATAGGCAGATCGCTCGGTTTTCTTCGTTCATAGTAGCGATACGGTCGGTGGCCGAACACACAGCTGATGCCGCCCGGGAGCTGAAGTACGGCGCTGCCGGCGGTTTTCGGAATATGGATGAAGATCGGCCGGCGCCAGAAGTCGTCTCCGAGCGGTCGGATCTCCTCGAGCAGCCGAATTCGAGCCAGTTTCGTGATCCAGTCACCCCGCTCAGCACCGAGCACGGTTGTTGCAAAGGCGGCCAGCCCCCTTTCAAGTCGTTCGGTCAACACTCTACAGAAGCACTCCGAATGTAACGGTACCAAGCATTGCCGGAGAGTCGCCATCACATTTTAGCCATCTATCTGTAGTATTTGGCCGTTTCCGGAAAGAGACGGTGTGCCCGCTGCAACTGCTCGTGTATCGACTCATGCATCGAAAAAGGCGTTTGTAGCCGGTCAGCGTTCCCACTCGCCCACGCGTTCGAGGACGAGACTCAACACCCGACGCGAAACCTCGGAGACGTCGGTTGACGTTGTATCAGCCAGCGTTTCCGGCGAGTCCGGCTCCTCGAACGGAGCATCAAGACCCGTCAGTCCTTTGATCTCTCCGTCGCGAGCCTTCGCGTACAGACCTTTCGGGTCGCGACGCTGAGCTTCTGCGAGATCGCATTTGACGTACACCTCCAGGAACGCTCCGGCGGGGAAGAGTCTGCGCACGTACATGCGATCGTCGGCGTAGGGGCTTACAAACGTGCAAAGAACTATATGCCCGTAATCGTACAGCAGGCGTGCGAGGAATCCTGCCCGATAGATGTTCTCCCGCCGATCCTCCCGAGAAAAGCCGAGATCGGCGTTCAGTCCGTGGCGGAGATTGTCCCCGTCGAGGCGAACGACCGAGTACCCTTTGTCAAAAAGCGTCTTCTCGAGCTCCTTAGCGATCGTGCTCTTGCCACTGCCCGAGATGCCGGTGAACCACACGCAGACCGGCTTGTGCCTGTTTCGCTTCATGCGGTCGAGCGGGGCGACAAGCCCCGGGTCCCACTGGATGTTGCGCGCAGCTGCCGGCTCACTTCGGTCACGAGACTCCTCACGGCGCTCGCGCTTGAGCTCCTCCAGTGTTTCCCGCGATGAGTGGCGAATCATACCGGCGGCCACTGTCCGGTTGCTGTTCGGATCGATGAGGATGAAAGCGCCGGTCGCGCGGTTTCGCTCGTACGGATCATGGAAGAGCGGACGACTCGCGGTGACTTTGACTCTACCGATCTCGTTAAGGCGGAGTGTATGGGTCTCGCGCCGATGGAGCGTGTTCACGTCGAGCTCATAGAGTACCTTGTCGACGAACGCCTGTGCCCGCTGTGTCGTATGCTGAATTATGTAGCTGGTTGTCGAATCAAGGTCGTTGATCTCATCCATCCAGCAGAGTGTCGCTTCGAACTCGCCGGCCACCTCCGGAATGTTGTGCCGGCGGACGATCATGTCGCCGCGAGACACATCGACCTCATCTTCGAGTGTAAGCACGATCGATTCCCCCTCGACAGCCTCGGAGCATTCCTCGGTATACCGATGGAGCGCGCGAATCCGGCTGCGTTGGTGGGTCGGAAGCACCACTACCTCTTCGCCCGGTTTGATCGATCCGGATACGACCTGCCCCGCAAAACCTCGGAAGTCCTGGTGCGGTCGGATGACGTACTGGACCGGAAAGCGGAAGTCGACGAGATTTCGATCGGCGCTGACGGTCACCGTCTCCAGAAAATGAAGCAGAGTAGAACCGGTGTACCACGTCATGGTCTCGCTGCGGTCCACCACATTGTCGCCGTGAAGCGCGCTGACCGGTATAAACTCGATATCGTGTACGTTCAGTTTCTCAGCGAAAGCGGTATACTCGGAGACGATTTCCTCGAATCGGTTCTGCGAGTAGCCGACCAGGTCCATCTTGTTGACGCACACCACCATATGCGGAATGCCGAGCAGACTCGCGATGATTCCGTGGCGGCGGCTTTGCGGAAGCACGCCGTTACGCGCATCTATGAGAACCACCGCCAGATCGGCGGTGGATGCGCCGGTCACCATGTTACGGGTGTACTGTTCGTGTCCGGGAGTATCGGCGATTATGAACTTCCGTCTGGCCGTCGAGAAGTAGCGGTACGCGACGTCTATCGTAATACCCTGCTCCCGTTCGGCACGAAGTCCATCGGTGAGCAGCGCCAAGTTCACTTCTTCCTCGCCTATCAGCCTGCTCGAACGTTCTAGTTGATCGAGTTGATCCTGAAAAATCTGTTTCGAGTCGAAGAGCATCCGACCGATGAGGGTACTCTTACCATCGTCCACGCTCCCTGCGGTGGTAAAGCGTAGAAGGTCGCGTCGCCGTACCACGGTTCGATCGCTCATCAGAAATAGCCTGTCTTCTTGCGGTCTTCCATTGCAGCCTCGCTCCGGCGGTCATCGGCACGTCCTCCCCGCTCGGTTACCCGGGTGGCGGCAATCTCATCGACGATATCGCGTATGGTAGTGGCGCTGCTTTCGGTGGCACCGGTACACGTCATATCACCGATTGTACGAAACCGCACCCTGACTCGTTCGGCGACCTCTCCATCGAGCGGCTTGTTATACGGGCCGACAGCCAGGATCACCCCGTCGCGGCGCACCACCTCGCGTTCATGGGTGAAGTAAAGACTCGGGATGGTTATTCTCTCTCGCTGTATGTACTGCCAGACATCGAGCTCGGTGAAGTTACTGATCGGGAAGGCGCGGAAATGCTCACCCGGATTCTTCAGACCGTTGTACAGGTTCCACAGTTCGGGACGTTGATTTTTCGGATCCCACTGACCGAAGCGGTCACGAAAACTGAAAAAACGCTCCTTCGCCCGCGCCTTCTCCTCATCCCGTCGCGCACCTCCCACGGCACAGTCGAAATTGAACTCCGCGAGTGCATCGAGAAGCGTGACCGTTTGCAGTGCATTACGGCTCGGGTTCGAGCCGTCCTCCTCCTTAACACGCCCCGAGCGGATCGAGTCCTCCACGGAACGTACAATCAGGTTGACTCCAATTTCTTCCATCCACCAGTCGCGATATTCGATCGTTTCGCGAAAGTTGTGCCCGGTGTCAATGTGCATCAGTGGGAACGGGATGCGTCCCGGGTAGAATGCCTTTCTCGCCAGGTAGGACATCAGGATAGAGTCCTTACCGCCGGAGAAGAGCATAACCGGCCGCTCGAACTGTGCGGCGATCTCGCGAATCACAAAGATCGCTTCCGATTCGAGAATATCCAGCGTATCCCGCTGATAGGTCATTGTACTCTGTGCCATATCCAATCCATTTCGCTCAACACCGCTCGGCCTATGTCCGTGCCGGCGCGATTCGGGACGGGGAGTCGCCCTTCGGTCAGCGACGATTGTATCTCAGCGTCTCGGAGGCTTCCAGTTGTTCCTTTTGGACACGGAATGTTACCAGCCGTTGACACCACCGCCAAGCGGCGCAACACTGAGACATGGCTATTTCATACAAAAGACTCGGCACGCACGGCGTGCTCGTCAGCGACCTCTGTCTCGGGACGATGAACTTCGGCCCGCGCACGAGCGAGAAGGATTCGTTCGCAATCATGGACCGGGCGCTGGAGCTCGGGATCAACTTCTTCGACACCGCGGATGTGTACGGCGGCGAGCTCGGCCGTGGAGCGACCGAGAAGATCGTGGGGCGCTGGTTCGCTCAAGGAGGCGGGCGGCGCGAGGCGGTTGTCCTGGCGACGAAGGTATATAATCCCGCAGACGAGGAAGGCGATCGGCCGGAGCCGAACCACGATTCCCGTAACCTCTCGGCGATGAAGGTGAAGCGTCACTGCGACGACAGCCTCCGGAGACTGCAGACGGAGACCATCGACATCTACCAGATGCACCATGTCGATCGCGACTGCCCGTGGGACGAGTTGTGGCAGACGTTCTCCTCGCTCGAGACGCAGGGAAAGATCGTCTACGTCGGCTCGAGCAACTTCGCCGGCTGGGATATCGCCACCGCCTGCCAGGAAGCCGCGCGCCGCGGAATGACCGGGTTGGTGAGCGAGCAGAGTATCTACAACCTGACCAATCGCGCAGTGGAGCTGGAGGTAATTCCGGCGTGCCGCCATTACGGCCTCGGTCTCATCCCGTGGAGCCCGCTCGCAGGCGGGGTGCTCGGCGGCGCACCGAAAGGCGAGTCGAAGGAACGGCGAAGCGGATCGCAGTTCGAAGAGAAGTCGAATCGCCACCGCGATCAGCTCGAGCGCTACGAGGCGGTGTGCAAGCGACTCGGCGAGGAACCCGGCGTTGTCGCGCTCGCGTGGCTGCTGCACAATCCGGTGGTCACCGCGCCGATTATCGGCCCGCGCACGATGGAACAGCTGGAAACGGCCGTTCGCGCGACCGAAATCGAGCTCGACGGGAAAACGATGGCCGAGCTCGACGAAATCTGGCCGGGGCCGGGAGGCGAGGCTCCGAAGGCGTACGCGTGGTAGTGCGCGCCGGCTGACGAACAGCACGCAGAGGAACCATCTCTCATGCAGAACTCATTTCCGCCCGATTACGAAGAACGTGTCTACGCCGGTGTTCTCGGCAAGCTGATCGGAGTCTATCTCGGCCGGCCGTTCGAGCAGTGGAGCCACGAGGGGATCGCACGCCGCTGGGGCGAGATACGTCGATACGTACACGACGATCAGGGGGTGCCGCTGATCGTAACCGACGACGACATTACCGGCACGTTCACCTTCGTACGGGCGCTCCTCGATCATGAAATAACCCCGGAGCTGTCCTCCGCGCAGATCGGCGAGTCGTGGCTCAACTACATCGCCGAAGGTGTTCACGTTCTGTGGTGGGGCGGCATGGGTATGTCGACCGAGCACACCGCCTATCTCAGGCTGAAGGCGGGAATCCCGGCGCCGCGCAGCGGCTCGATCGAGCTGAACGGGCGGGCGGTCGCCGAGGAGATCGGAGCGCAGATATTCATAGATGGATGGGCGTTGCTGTCGCCGGGGCGGCCGCAGCAGGCCGCCGAGCTCGCCCGGCAGGCGGCGCGCGTCAGCCACGACGGCGAGGCGGTGCACGGCGCGGTGGTGCTCGCGGTCATGGAGTCGCTCGCATTCGTCGAGCGCGACATCGAGGTGCTCACAGACTCGGCGCTGGAGTACGTACCGCCGGACTGTGAAATAGCGCGCCTGATCGGCGATGTGCGCCGCCGGCACGCCGCCGACGCCGATTGGCGTGTCTCGTTGGGCAGACTCGTCGAGACGTACGGCTACGAGCGCTACGGAACCAACTGCCCGATGATCCCCAACCACGGCATCATCCATCTCGCCCTGCGCTACGGCCGGGGCAATTTTGACGAGTCGATGATGATCGTTAACACCGCCGGCTACGATACCGACTGCAATTCGGGCAATCTCGGTTGCCTGCTCGGTATTCGCAACGGCCTCGACGCCTTCGCCGGCGGCTACGACTGGAGGTCACCGGTGAATGACCGGCTCTTTCTTCCGTCGGCCGACGGACAGTGGGGGGTGATGGATGCGACGAATCTCGCGCTGCGCCTCGCGGCGATGGGGAGAGCGCTGGGAGGGCAGCGGCTGGAACTACCGTTCGCCGGGCCGCGCTATTCGTTCACCCTGCCCGGCTCAACGCACGGGTTCGCGGCGTCGGAGCTCGCTCCCCGGATCTCGCGCGCCGCGGCCGTGAACGACGGCATCGAGCTACAGGTCATCGCGCCGGGGCTGCGCTGCGATGCGGAGGTGAACACGTTCGTGCCACCGGAGGCGCTCAACATGGGCGGATACGCGGTGACCGCCTCTCCGACGCTCTACCCGTCGCAGACGGTACAGTGTGTGGTGCGCGCCGGCGCCGAGAACCGCGCGCCGGTGCAAGGGCGTCTCTACGTCCGCGCCTACGGCGGCCGGACCGCCGGCTTCGGTGAGCCCGGTGAGGCCGATGACCCCAGCGGCGCCGGCCTCGTCCTCTATGAGGGGCCGGAGCAGCGGATAGAGCCGGGAGATACGGCAAGCCTCCAATGGATAGTGCCGGAGACAGGCGGCGCGCCGATAGCGAAGGTCGGCGTGTCGGTGCGGGGAGATCGAAGGGACACTCTTGTTGTACGGGAGATGGAGTGGCGCGGCGCCCCGGACGTGACCTTTGCGCTCCCCGAATCGGCCGGAACCGCACGAACGCTCCCGCCGGGTCCGGCAGGCGCCGACGACTCGAACGGCGCCCCCGCCGGGGTCAACGCGCTCGATTGCTGGAAGCGCTCGTTCATGAGCGCGGTCGACCGCTTCGACAGCGCCCCCGGCCGCTCGTTCGACCTCAAGCAGGGAGCCGAACGCGCCATCGTTCACACCGGAGCCGAAGAGTGGACCGACTACGAGGTTACGGCGACTGTCACGCCGGTGCTCGCCTCGGCGTTCGGAATCGTTGCGCGCGTTCAGGGCCTCCAGCGCTACTACGGGCTCGTGCTCTCCTGCGACGGAAGCGCGAGCATCGTGCGGCAGCGCCACGGGGTGACCGAGCTGTGTAGAACAGCGTTCCGGTGGAGTCAGCGCACTCCGCTCACGCTTTCGCTGCGGTTGGAAGGCGATCGCATTTCGGCGGCCCTCGGCGGAGAGACGAAGCTCGCGGTCGAGGACGCAGGAGGTGAGGCGCTGACCCACGGCGGGATCGGCTTTCTGCTGGAGGAAGGGCGGATTACCGCCCCGTCGATTTCGGTGGCGCCGGCGATATGACTCGAGCCGGCATTTCTCCGGCGCCGGCGACTTGAGATGCATCGGCGATTTCGCTGGCGCCGGCGACATGCCGTGCATCGGCGATTATACTCGCGCCGGTGTGACTCACCGGCCGACGTCCGTTCGGCGGGCCTCCGGCATCTCCAGTACGGTCCCGGCAAACACGCCGAGCCGATACTCGTCGGGCAGCGGTGCGATCCGTTCGCGATACTCCCGGAGTCGGTCCACGACCGTGCCGCGGCGGACGAGCTCCCGTTCGGGAAGCGAGCCGAGATCACCGCTGCGTTCGAGCTCCGCGTCGAGAGCGTCACGCAGGCGGTCACGTTCGGAGGCAAGACGCGGGTCGTCGATTCGGTTCTCGACCATTTCCGGGTCCGCCGCGGTGTCGTACAGCTCCTCCGACGGTTTCCTCTCGCACATCCATTGCGCCTGCGCTTCGGTAAGCCGGCCGGCGGCATGGAGCCGGCGCAACTCCGACATCGACTGCTGTCGCTCCATATAGGAGATGCGCTGGACGTAGGGAAGCTCCGGGAAATAATTGCGAATGTAGCGGTAGCGGGTGTCCCGGGCTGTTCTCACCCGGTCGAATGCCTCATCCATTCGGTCGCGCCCGGAGACGGCAACCTCCCGTGTCGAATCGGCCGCAGCACCCGGGGCAGTGAGAAACGGCATGCCGTCCATAGGAGCGCCGCCGGAAATTCCGGCGAGCGCGAGAATCGTGGGAGCGATATCGACCCAGCTGACGAGCCGATCGTCGACCGCCGCTCGGCGGTCGCACGCTTTTCCGGACACGATCAGCGGAACGTGCACTCCGGCGTCGTAACACCACCGCTTCTCCCGCGGAAGACCGCGACCGTGGTCGCTCAGATAGATGATGATGGTCTCGTCGGCGCACGGTGAGGACTCCAGCGCATCCATAACCGCGCCGACATCGCGGTCCTGCAGCGTAAGCGCATCGTGATAACGGGCGATATCCTCGCGAACCGCGGCGGTGTCGGGCAGGTAGGCGGGAACCGTTGCCCCTTCCGGGCGGTGCCGCTCTTCATCGCGCAGCTCGTCGAGCCGCTCGAGTCGCTCCCGCACCATTCCCTCACCATCGATCGGCGTGCCCCACATCGTGCTCTCGTGGGTGATACCGAGATTCCGGTACAGAAAGAAGCCGCCGGAGGGCAGCATGCCGTCACGCAGATCGTCGAGCCAGTCCCGGTCCGAATCGGCGAATCCTGAAGGCGGTTCAAAGTTGAAGTCGGTCTTTCCCGGCCAGCGAACGTGGTAGCCCGCCTCGCGAAGCGCCTGCGTGAACGTCGGCGGCGCAGCGGTAAGCGTCGAGCGCATGTGATGCGCGCCGATCGACCACGCGTACCGGCCGGTCACGATAGCCGCGCGTGCCGGAGCACTCACCGGGGCGGTCGAGAACGCGTTCGTATAGCGACAGCCGCCGGCGGCGAGGCGGTCGATGTTCGGCGTGACCGCGTATTCATCGCCGTAACAGCGGTGATGCACCCCTGTGTCCTCGCCGACGAGAAGTATGATGTTCGGTCGCATCCGATGCGGCACCCCGGCGCCCACCTACCGCTCGACTGTGATCTCGACCGGCTCCGGGGCGCCGAGCGTCACGCCGCGCGTGCCCGGCGCACAGCCCGCCGCGATAACGCGCCACGAGCCGGAGCGGGGACGGCGCACACCGTCGGCCTCCACACAGGTGAATGCATCGGCATCGGCTCGAAGCGTCACGCGAGTCTCGCTACCCGAGTCGCCGGCCGGCGGCAGCCATACACGCCGGATGCCGACGAGGCGGGCCACCGGCTGAGTTCCGTCGTTCTCGACGAGTGCGGTATAGAGCTGTACGACCTCCTCCACGCCCCGCGAACCGGCGTTTCGGAGCGTGAGCTCGAGCTTCACGCCCTCGCTCGCCTCGGATGCTTCCCGCTTCTTCTCCGCCGGGGGAGTCACCTCCTGCAGCGACTCATAGCGTACATCGGCATACGTAAGCCCGAAGCCGAACGGATACATCGGCTCCTCGCGCATATAGCGGTAGGTGCGCCCGGCCATCGAGTAGTCCTCGAACGGAGGCAGCTGGTCGAGCGATTTCGGAAAGGTGACCGGCAGGCGGCCGGAGGGGCTGCGGTCTCCGAAGATCAGCGACGCGATCGCGTTTCCGCCCTCTTCGCCGGGATACCAGGCGAAGAGTACCGCGTCGGAGAGCTCGTGTACCTCCTGCAGATCGACCGGCGAACCACCGGTCACCACCGTAACGACCGGAGTGCCGCGCGACTTGAGCTTGCGCAGGTAGTCGATCTGGTCGGGAGAGATCGACAGATCGCGCTTGTCACCGGCGAAATCCGAGGCGTACGCATCACCCTCCTCTCCTTCCAGATAGGTCGAGATTCCGATGCACGCGATCACCACATCGTGTTCGCTCGCCTCGTTAAAGGCGTAGTTGAGCGGGTTGCGGATCGGAACATCGAAGCCGCACCCCTGCCGGTACACGACCCAGCGCTCGTCGCCGGCACGGGCGGTGATTCCGTCGAGGATGGTAACCAGCCGGTCGCTCGTTCCGTGGTAGTTGGCCAGAAGCACGGTGTTGTCGGCGGCGGCCGGGCCGGTGACGAAGAGTTTGCGCTTCGATGCGTCGAGCGGCAGGACCCCGTTGTTTTTCAGCATCACGCACGACTGCACCGCGACCTCCCGGGCAAGATCCCGATGCACGTCGCAACCGACAACCGACGTCGGCGTATCGCTCCACGGCACGAGCTCATCCGGATCGAACATGCCGAGCTGAAACCTCGTGCGCAGTAGCCTGCGCAGCGAGCGGTCGATATCTTCCTCTTCCAGCAACCCCCTCTCGATCGACTCCATGAGCACTTCGTAGACCGAGCCGCAGTTCACATCGCACCCTTTCTTGATCGCGAGTGCGGCGGACTCGGCGGCATCCCTGGTAACACCGTGGTGCTCGTGAAAGTCACGAATCGCCCAGCAGTCGGAGACGTAGTGGCCGGTGAACTTCCACTCTTCGCGCAGGATCTGTTCCATGAGCACCGAGTGGGCACAGCACGGCTCGCCGTTGGTGCGGTTGTAGGCGCCCATGACCGCCTCGACCCCCTCTTCGACGAGCGCCTGGAACGCCGGAAGGTA
>SLIN01000057.1 GCA_007135605.1 Spirochaetales bacterium
CACGTATTGCCGGGGATCGCCGAGCAGATTCGACGCCTCGACGAAACCGCCTACATGGCCGGACGGGACGAAGGTATCTCCGAGGCGATCGATATGCTGTCGGCGGTCGGCAGCATTCCGAGCGCGGTAGAACGACTACGCTATCTCGAACGCGCCGTCGATTCCGGCACAGGCAGCGACGAGGTCGATGTCATCGCACGCGAGCTCATCGATATCATTCGCAGCACCGCACCGAACGATCGATAGCGGCAGTCCGATGGAGCGGAATGATCGACTGACGGTGCGCCGCCGGTCCGTTCAGCGACCGTCGCCGGCGGAGAAGTGATGGCGGTAGCCGAGGCGCAGCAGCACCAGCTCGGCATACACGATTCCCGTGCCCACCGAAAGCGTGCCTCCGGATTCCCGGGAGTGCTCGAGCAGCTCCTCGACCCGGTTCGTCGGGTAGGCGGTCGGAAGCCATTCGAGAAAGAGCCCTCCGCGCCGAAAGGGGCGATACTCGAGGCCGAGCTGCGCGGCTACACCGACCGGCGCAAGCGCCTCGAAGGCGAGACCGTCGTGATGACTGATACGCATGAACGGCTGAAGGCCGAGATACGCGCGGGTCTGCCGCTCCGGACCGGCGAGGTAGCTCCCGATAGAGAGCGACAGCGTGGTCAGCGGAACGGAGACCGCAACGCCGCGGGGGTCGTCCTCGTCGCGGACATCGCGAAGTGCGTAACCGAGCGCGAAGCTCGTCACGCCGGCGCCGAGGAAGAACGATCGGCGCCGCGGGAAGAAGAGCACGCCGAGCTCGGGAAACTGCGCATTGTACAGTGAAATCTGACCGGCGAATCGTGGTGCCCTCTCGAGATCGAGATCGAGCAGCCGGTGTTCTTCGAGACTCACGCTCTGCTCGGCGGGCCAGGTGCCCGGCCGCGATGCGCGAATGCGATACGTACCCGGCACCGGAAGCTCGTAGACGAGCTCCCCGGATTCGGTGACCTCGCGCGACGGCTGAGCATCAACCTGAACGCTCGTTCCCGGCTCTGCCCGAACCCGCAGGGTGCCGGCTTGTTCGCGGGGCGCAGCGATGCTCTCGAGCTCGTCGAGAATCGGCAGCCACGCGCGATGCTGAAACTCGCGAATCTGGGCGGCCGGAGTGGCATAGCTGCCGGAGCTACGCACACCGGTCAACAGATCGTGGGCAGCAAACTCCACCGAAAGCATGCCGTCTTCGAGACCGAGCGTGAGCCGCAGCCACGCGTCGGTATTCAGTGTACGCGCGATCGAGTCCAGGGTGTCGGGCGGCGGCGCATCGCCGGCGGAGACGCCGTCGGGAGATGCGGCGCCGGGAGAATTATCGCCGGCATCTCGCTCGCCGCCGGGATCGTCGCCACGTCGCACGATAATGTCCTCGCGCTCTCTGGCGATCGCGGCGAGGAGCGCCTCGGCGAAGGCCAGATCATCGCGTTCCCCATCGACGAAGACGGCGAGCCGCCTCGGTCTGGCATCGCCCGTCCGGGTCGGGCCGGATTCGGGCGGCGATCGATCCTGCACCGATTCGGCCTGCGTCGACAGAGCGCGCGGTGACTCGAGCGACTGCGCCTGAGTGTGCCCCGATTGAGCCGAGAGCACGACAGCAGCGGAGAGCCCGAGAAGCAGCACTCCCACGACGATTCGGTTCACCATGTATAGCCGACCTCCAGCCACAAATAGGCGAACCGGTCGGTCCCGGCGTAGACCCGCCGCCCGAACGGCCCGTGCTCGGAATCGAGAGTATACCGGATCCCACCGACAACTCTCCCGCGCAGGCGCCGATTGCCGATCGAGAGAAACGGATTCACCGGCGCGATATAGAGGGTGCCGTGACTCCAATCGCCGCTGCGGGCGTTCCATACGCCGACGCCGCTCTGCAGTCCCGGCCGCAGAAAGCGCCCGGGAGACACGAACAGGTACGTGCCGAGGCTCACCACCGCATCGACCATGGTGAACTCCGCGCTCTCGCCACCGGAATCCTCGAAGTCGTCCCGATCTTCGAACTCGCCTTCGTCGAGCCCCTTGGCAAAGGTCAGATCCTCGGCGAGCCACCGGTCGCCATCGAGCCGCATGATCGCTCCGGCGACTTCGAGGAAGAACTGGTCGGCTACCGGGTAGTAGCGCGCGGCAAGACCCCCACCGAGCGGTAAGGCCGGTACGTGGCGAGCTCCCACGCTCAGGCGAGTACGCATCGGCAGTCTCGGAAGATCGATATGCTCCTCGCGAGCGGTAAGCTCGGAGGAATGCTCGCGCGAGTAGTGTCCACGGCGCTCGAGCCGCAACGCCAGGTGCTGCCCCCTCCGAAACCGGGTGTCCTGAACCTCGAGCCGCCCGCCGGAATCGGTTGTGCCGAGCAGAGACTCATCGGGGAGGTAGAGCGCAACGTCGGGCTGTGGAGCCGAAAACACGAGGCGTTCCACGCGCTGCTCCTGCTCAATTGCAACCCGTTCGAGATAACGGTGTGCCCCCGTGGCGACGACCTCGATACTCCGGCGTACCGCCGGCAGAAGCGCCCGTTCGCTCGAGGCGACCGCAAGGTCGCCGGTGACCAGAAAGTGCGAATCCGCGTCGTAGATATTGACACCGAACCCGATGCGATCGTCGGTGAAAATGAGATAGGGCGATGCGTGGAGCGAGACCGCTCCATCCGCCGAAACATCGTAGCCGTGCCGCGCGATCTCCTCGAGCAGCACGTTCCGGAGCTCCCCGGCGAGCTCGCCGGCGCGCTCTGCGTGTCGCTCCTCCGCGCTGATCTCGATCGGCGCGACCGCCATGACCGGCGGAG
>SLIN01000081.1 GCA_007135605.1 Spirochaetales bacterium
CTAGTGTCCCGTAATTAACAAATCGCCTAAGCACTCGTTGCTTTCTCAATACTATCCATAATCTCGCCGGCGGTTTTGGTCCACACGAATCGTCGCTTCGATTCATTCCACTCGTGGATGTAGTCGAGAATCGCCTTCTCCAGTTGCTTCTTGCCCGTCCAGCTACCGCGCCGGATGCGTTTGTTTGTGATCTCGGCGAAGAATCGTTCTACCAGGTTCAGCCATGAGGAGTGGGTCGGAATGAAATGGATAACAAATCGGCCGTTCTTCGACGCCACATACGCCTTGACCTCTTTCGTCTTGTGGGCCGAGTAGTTGTCCGCGATGATATGCAGCACCTTGCCTTTGGGCGTCTTTCGGTCGAGGAGCTTGAGAAACGAGATGAAATCTTCGCCCTTATGCGTGTCATTGCAATCGCCGATGACCCTCCCGGTTACCACATTCAGTGCCGCGTATAGCGTGGTCGTTCCATGGCGGTGGTAGTCGTGGGTCTGCCGTTCGGGTACTCCCGGGCGTATCGGCAGGATCGGCTGCGTACGCTCCAGCGCCTGAATCTGCGATTTCTCGTCAACACTGAACACGATCGAGTTCTCCGGTGGCTCCAGATAGAGTCCAACCACGTCTTCGAGCTTCTGTGAGAACTCCGGGTCGTTACTCAGCTGAAATCCCTTTACCTGATGCGGCTTGAGATTGCGCTCGCGCAGAATCTGGGAAACCGCGTTGTGGCTGATTCCCACCCGTTTGGCCAGCTCCCGGGTACTCCAGTGAGTGGCATTCTTCGGCTTCTCCTGGCAAACGATCCGGGTGACCTCGTTTTTCACCGCCGTACTTATCGGCTTCTTTCCGGGCTTGCGAGTCTTATCGGTCAACAGCGCGTGCACCCCACCCTCATTGAATCGCTTCACGTAGCGGCTGACGGTCACCGGATCAATGCCAAGAAACTCGGCAATGTCGGAGGTCGACTTCCCGCGGGCACGATTAAGCACTACCTGCACACGCTGAGCGAACTTGTGCTGGATCTGTCCCTGCTTCAGCAGCTGTTCCATCAGCTCCATGTCCGACTCTGTTGTCTTCGGAACCTGTAAACGCGGCATGTCCAGAAGTTTATCATAAATCATTTAGGCTGTCTGTATATTACGGGACACTAGGTTCCGTATGAAAGTAAGCGGATCAACGGCCGGCGAGACTGGCGCGGAACGCGGAGGAAACCACGGCGAAGGGCGAGAGAACGGAGGTCCGAAGGTTGCCCGCACCAGTACTGGAACGCCGTGTTACGTCTATATGGCTCCCGATGAGTCCACGGTGATCCGCGGCATTCTGCGAATTCGTGGTCGATACCTGGAGAAACTGCCGGCGTACCGGAAATGTACCGGCTGACCATCCGCTGAACTCCGAAATTCCCCTCTCCTGAAACGGTTCATCATGACCACCGCTATCCGAAAAAACAGCCGCACTCATCCGCGTCGACTTGTGCCGGAAACTCCTCAACCGACCGCACTTCAGGCACCATCTCATATCTGTGCCACCTGAGATCGGAGCGCTGCCAATAGATGTTCCACCTTCGTTTCGTTTTCACGTACGTTGGCGTTGGTATCGGCGGCTCGATAGTCTGCAGACCTCAATCAGTGTGGGCTTTTTCCGATGGTGTCTGATAATCTCCCGGCGCACTCTCCCGAGTGCATGGTCGATAGAGAAACTGTATATCGTCAATCCGCCGGTCGGCGGAACACGCAACCACGCCAGGTCGCGACGATTGTTCATCCACGTTCACATTATATCAGGAGTTTATGGGACATAAGGGTAGAATTGACTATCGGGCGGGCGTTGCGCATATTATCGCCGATACAGATGCATTCCGATGTTGGAGTATACGTCCGATATTCAATACCGAGTTGAAGTCCGACAAACTCCTGAGTGCGGAAATACGTTTTCTATCGCTCTTCCGTCCGAGCAACGATAAACGGAGAAGTCTCGATCGACCGACAGAATCTGTTCGATCCCTGTGAGTTCCGAAACAACCACAAGGCTTGCGTCTGCGAGATCCATCGGTACGTCAACGTACTGTTGAATGAGAGCTCGCATCCGGCTCACTTCAGCACGCGCGATCGGATGCATCTCTACTCCGCCTCGTTCAATCCATTCCAGGAGCCCGTTCTGCGCACGCCAGTCGAAATCAAGCATATGGGACGCTTCGGTGATCACCGGCCACGTGCTCACCAGTTGATGCGAGCCCTCTTGCAACGTTTGAATCGCTCGCCGATGGTATCGGTCGCTGCTATCGAACAGCGCAATAATCGGTCCGGCGTCAATGAGAGTACTTGTCACCGACCTTCTCTCTTACACGTTTCTTGTAACTGCTCGATCCTTCGCTCCGCCCCGAAGCGCTGACACCGAACAGATCTTTGCCGAGTTCATACGAGCTTTGACGCTCGCGCTGCGCTGAGAGGTACGCTTGGAGGGCTTCCTTCACGATCTCACTTTTGGGTCGATGTTCACGCTCGGCGAGTCGACTGATCTCGCTCTCAAGTTCTTCAGGCAATCGGACGGTCAACATGATTGCAGCCCTCCAACGAGCGTATTACACATTGTAATACGTATGCTGACGGTAACACAAGTACTGAGACCTCATGCTTCCAGTACATCTCCCATTTGACCGGAATGCGCGGGAAACTGTAGTCGACTAAGTAGGCAAACGATAGCGCGGCAACGCCAACCAAACGATATCTCGCCCGGCTTAGAGCGTACGCCTCACCACGGACTCGCTATAACAAGAGAGCTCAGCTGATTAGCGCACAGGGGCAACAGACGCTAAACGAGGAAGGGACCGAAGCGCTGGGCGAGCAGACCGAGCCGAGCTCCATGCTGTTCCCCGCCAGGAAGTTCTTCCGCACCTTGCCAGGCATAGTTTCCAGCCTGTGCTAATACTGCTCGAGCGTCATGTTATATTCCCGATGTGCAAGAAGGAGGTTGTGCGAGAGCGCACTGGTGCTGGTCACGCCGGCTGAGGGTCTACTTCTCTATATGACAGCTCGGTAAGGGCGCCCGATTCCTTCGCATGCTCAATGGTCATGCTTACCGGGTTTCCAGCTGCGTCCACGTCCAGGTAGATATTCTCGCTAAGCTCTTTCGTTTCGAATACTTCCTGCTCGGTGAAATCAATGAGAGCGGTATCGGTATCCGGGAAATACTTAATTCTCATGGCGATCTCTCCTTGAAAGAGCGATCGAAAAACGCGTTATGAACTGACTTCCTCTCTTCTGCAACGTACGTCCAAACACGAACCGTTCCATCGCTCTGTACTTCTCGTCGTACCGGATCATGCATAGCGGATTCAATCCATTGTTCTCGGATCCGCCTCCGATTTGTTCGCTCCTTGGTATGCAGGAGATATTGTGTGAACTTTACCGATCCTCTCGTCTATCATGTCTCACCAGAAGAACAAAGGCATCTAGTGCCTATCATTCAGCGATCACGTACATGTCCTCCCGATAGTATAACTCCAGACGCACCATATTCGAAGTCCCTTGTAACGACGAGCTTCGTGGCTGGACTCGACCGGCGCCGGCGCCCTGAAAACAGGGATTGAAAGGATGTCACCAATTGCACGATTTACAACGATCGAGGAGATCACCGGCTATTGCTCGCTCACGGGCACGTCCGAATCGAAGTGCGTCAACGAGCGCGAGGAAGTCAGGTTCATCCAGCGAGACAAGTTCTAGCAGAACGACCACGTCTTGAGGTTTCAGGACCATCTCGCTGATATGGTATTCGCGAATTGCGCATGAGTTAATGCCACGGGAATATAACAATAAGCAGATTGGCACATGGCCAGCTCCCGAAAGCCATCCGAATCCCGACTCCCATTGCCCTCTCAGGACCGCCACCAGAGCCCGTCGCCAATACTGCTGGAGCGACGTGTTACACCGCATTTCCGGTACAGTGGACAAGTTGGCTGCTGCAGTTCATACACTGTTCTGAGTGAATATCTGCCCTCCGGTGTTCAACGCGGAACGGACGAGAATTCGCTATACGCAATCGCGGCTTGTGAGCTAAGGAACTTCCCCATGATTGGTTGCGAGAATCAAAGAAAAATAAGCTGGTCACCTTGATATCAGATTTGATATAGTATACGTGTGGCTTATGAGGTCCACCTTCTCGAACCTGCAGACGAATTTCTCAACGAGCTTGAGGTCAAGCTACGCGCCAAAACGTTTCGCTCCCTCGCGCTGCTTGAGCATTTCGGGCCGCGCCTGCCGATGCCTCATGCCAAGCAACTTGTTGGCCATGACTTGTACGAGCTTCGCGTACGACAGAGGTCGAATATCGTTCGACTATTCTACTTCTTCGGGCGTGAGACGATCATCGTTGTCACCAGCGGCTACCGAAAAAAGTCCGATCGGACTGAACGTCGCGAAATCGAACGAGCCTTACGACTGAAAGAACGCCACTTAAACGGAGGTACTGTATGAAGAGCCGAACCTATCAGCAAGCACTCAATGAGCAGCTCAAAGATCCAGCCTTTCGAGAAGAATTCGAGAGCGCCGACGAAGGGTTCACGCTCGCCACCGAAATTATTGAACTGCGCATAAAGCACAATCTTACTCAGAAGCAACTTGCCGAGCTTGTCGGCACCTCGCAACCGGCAATTGCACGACTGGAGTCCGGTAGTTATCGCAATGTTTCGCTTTCATTCTTGCGTCGCGTTGCAAAAGCGCTCGGCGCGGTACCGGAAGTGCATTTGAAGCCTCAACTGCAGGACTAACACCATTTGAGGTCAACTTCGTGCGCCATCGACACTCGCCGCTGACCGCCAACCATCGATTGCGTCCTTCATCTCGTTGAACGGGAGTGCCCAGGTGCACTAAGTCAGCCGCTGCCGCTTCCCGGGCTCGCGGAAGAAAATGCGGTGTAACAATAAGCTGATTGGCCCAGGGTCCTCTCCCGAAAGCCAGCAGAAGTTCGACTCCCTTAGCCATCTCAGGACACCCACCGAAGCCCGCTGATCGATTGGACTGAACGTAATGGAACATTCGTGGTCGGCAATACCGACTGTTGCGGTTTAACTTCAGCAAACTGCAACCTATTTCCGTTGTTCGTCATGAGGATCTTCACTCTGCTTGTGGTACCCAAGAAATCCCTCGATTTCGGCGCGAAACGCTTCGTGGACCTGCTCGAGCCGTTGAAACAGGGGTTTGCACTGCATCCATCTCAAGGTTGCGGGATAGTTATGCCGAAACACGTGCCGGAATCCCAGATAATCAACCAACTGATTGTGCAGTTCTGCACTCAGTATCGCGCTTCTGCCGCTTGTAGCCTCGACTGCCTGGTTCAGCAGCTCACGGTGCCAGCTAATACTGTTCGGAATCGAATCGTCGAAGTGGCGCACAATCTGGATCAGTATACGCTCAACCCCATTGTAAAATGCATGCAGAGTTGTTGCGGCAGCACGGAGCTCGACCGGATCAGGATCTGCTTGGCGTAGTTTAGCCCGTAACGGAGCGATCGCCGATAATTCATCATCAAGCGATTCAAGTTCATCCGTTACCCGTTCCTCGAACTCAGGCCACTCGTTCAAGTCGTCCTCGTTCTCGCAATTTGCGCACAAATCGACTGTTATCGTCCAAATCTATGAGATCGAATGGATGATTGAGCTCGCCGAGGAGGAGTCCATAGGTGTGGAAAAAATTCTCCGGTGGCAACCCTGATACCGCGATATCGATATCTCGTGGAAGCTCATTCGGCCATGGCTCAACGAGAGATCCAAACAAGTAGACTTCCTCTGCTCCCTGAGCTCGCACTACTTCTATCGCTCTTTCGAGGTCGGCGCGAAACTGTTCGGGAATTGTCGCAAGATCACGCATCTTCGCTATCTCGTATACAAAGTGTACTCCATCTCCCGAACCCGGACAATCTCGCCCATCTTGATCTCTCCCATCTTGATCGACGCCGTGGTAAGAACCGAGTAGTTTACGATGCGCGGGAGAAGATGTTCAGAAACAACAATAAGCTCAGCTGATTAGCGCACAGGGGCCAATGGCGCAAACCGAGGAGGGAACCGAAGCGCTGGGCGGCCAAACTCCACCGAGACACATACCGGCGCTGATACTGCGTAGAGTCGAGAGGTGGCGCGGTGGTTTAGGCCGAGGTTGGTGTTCTCTGTTTGCCGCCTGGTTTCCCGGCGGTGCCACAATATCTCTGCCATGCTCCGGTTCCACCTCCCGCTCATCAAACCGGACGTGCGGTTCTCCCGCATCCGGCTTTCGGACAAGGACTCACGCGGTCGCCCACGGGAAGCTGCGCGTGCGGGCGGTGAGACGGACCAGCCCCACCTCGCCGTGCAGGTACTCGTTCGGGTAGCGTGCGATACCCCGACCCCGCACTTTGTGCTTCGCGCGCAACCACTGGCGTAGCCTCTCACACGCGTACTCATCGAGCGCATGATAGGCGCCGCTCACCGGCCCGAGACAAAAGTAGTTCGACCAGCCGATGAGTATCCGGTTGATCGCGGCTACCTGCTCTTCGATCGGGCACGGTGTCCATCGCCGCTCGGTCAGCTTCCTGATCCGTTCGCGTGCCGCTGCGATCGCCTTCGCCCGCGGACGGGTACCGATATAGGCTCGTCCACTGCGCGGCGAGTAACAACGTCCGATGGTGTAGCCGAGAAAATCAAAGGAGTCCTCCGGAAACCGGCATACACGCGTCTTCTCCTCGTTGACCGTTAAGCGCAGCCTATCCATGATCTGCCGCATCGCCTCGGCGGCTGCGTCAGCCCCTCCACGGCAACAGATCACGAAATCATCGGCATAGTTGACTACCCGAGCGCCGAGACGCTTCGCATAGCCGAGTCGCTTCCAGCCAAGCACAAATCGTCGCATGTACAGGTTGCTCAAAAGCGGTGAGATCGGCGCGCCCTGCGGCGTGCCGCGCTTCTCATCCTTGTTCCGCGTGGTGCGGTGGATGTTTCCTCGCTCGTCGACTTCCTCCACCGGGGCAGTCAGCCACATCTTGATAAGCCGCAGAATCTGCTTATCGCTGATGCGCCGCGCCACCGATTTCATCAGCTCACTGTGCGGAATCGTATCAAAGTATCCGCTCAGGTCCGCGTCGACGACCTCAGTGTAGCCCTCGTTGACCAGTGTGTGTACGTGGCGAACCGCATCGTGGGCACTCTTGCCCTGCCGGTAGGCGTACTGCTCCGGCTGTAGGTCGGCCTCGAAGATTGGCTCTATGACCACAAGCACTGCCGTCTGTACTACCCGATCTCGAATCGTCGGGACGGTTGGCGTTAAAAGCACTGCCGTACAAAGAGGATTCGGGATGGGCGACGATCACTCATCCGTTTCACCCATTTCGCAATCAGAAGTTCAAGATACTGAAATTCAGAAACCGTGGCGGACCCGATACGGTCATTCTGCACGGCAGCTACCGCGGAACCTTTGCCGTTCCGCTCGAGTGGACCGACCAGGAGGTGTCGGCATGGGCAGGGGACGAGCCGGCGAACCGATTCTTCCTGTGTGCGTACCGTCTGTTGGACTTGACCGTTCTGGTTGAACGGATAAGCCAAAGAGAGCTTGACCGATGAAGGAATACAGTATAAAATCAGTACAGTTTTATGAATGTACCGTCAGAGCTCCGGGAAAAGACAACGCCGTATCTGCGCAGACGACGCACGATTCTGTTCAAACGGCTGATCGGCATCGGTCCGCACATCCTGCGCGGTTCGCTGATCGAGCGATACATCCGCTGCGGCAAACCCGGATGCGGATGCGCGCACACCGCCGGACATGGTCCCAAATACTATCTGTCGGTCAGTTACCCCGGACGCGCACCGGAACAGGAGTACGTGTTGCGCAGGTATCACGACCGGGTCAAGGAGTTTCTCGCCAACTATCAGACCATCAAGCAGATACTCGAAGATATCTCCAACATCAACCGCGAACTATTGCGACGGAGGGAATCCTTGTAAGGAACGCTGATGGACATTCGACCCGGCCCGGTGATGTCGATCGAAATCGCCGCTCTGGCAAACCTCGAGGCGAATATGCTTCAGGCAGTGCTGCTCGGCGCTTCGGAGTACATCGACGCATGGGAGGCAGGCAATGATGTCCAAGATCATGCCGCATCACAAAGAGAAAATGGCCTATGTGTATCTGCGACAGTCGACGGTCGGGCAGGTCCTTCACAACCAGGAGAGTACCGAACGGCAGTATGCACTGAAAGACCGGGCAATCAGTTGCGGGTGGATGCCGGAGGCCGTCAGGGTACTGGATGCGGACCTGGGGATTTCCGGTTGCCGCATGAACAACCGTCAGGATTTCAAGACCCTCGTTGCCGATGTGTCGTTGAACAAAGTGGGAGCGATTTTCGCCCTGGAAGCCTCTCGGCTGTCCCGTTCATCGGCCGACTGGAACCGCTTGTTCGAGCTGTGTTCGATGACCGACACGCTGATCATCGACGAAGACGGATTCTACGACCCGGCGGAGTTCAACGATCAACTGCTTCTCGGGTTGAAGGGAATAATGTCGCAAGCGGAGCTGCACTTTATCCGCGCCCGCCTCCAGGGTGGGAAACTGAACAAAGCGCAAAAAGGACAACTGCGCTTTCCCCTTCCGGTAGGCTTGTGCCACGATGAGGAAGGCGGGATCGGCCTTGACCCGGACGAGCAGGTTCGCGGTGCGGTACGGTTGATCTTCGATACGTTCAGGGAAAGCGGCAGTGCCTACGCGGTGTGCCGCCATTTCGCTACCGCCAACCTGTTGTTTCCCAAACGCGCATACGGCGGAGTCTGGAAGGGCAAACTGATCTGGGGACGCTTGACCTACGAGAGGGTCCTTTCGGTGCTGAAAAACCCCTCCTATGCCGGCGCGTATGTGTACGGTCGCTATCAGACCAGGAAAATCGTATCGGCAGACGGCGGCATTTGCTCCAGGACACAGGAGGTACCGCTGGATCAGTGGCAGGCGCTGATCAAAGACCACCACGAAGGGTATATTGCCTGGGAGGAGTATCTTCAAAACAGTGCGTTGTTACAGGCCAACCGGACAAACGGAGAAGAGCAGATGCTGAGCGGCGCGGCTCGAGAGGGCTCGGCTCTGTTGCAAGGGCTACTGATCTGCGGCGAGTGTGGACGCCGCATGACCGTGCGCTACACGGGAAACGGCGGGCTGTATCCGACCTACGAATGTAACTGGCGAAAACGCGAAGGGCTGACCGGAAGCTCCTGCCTCAGTTTCCGCCGCGATACCGTCGAACCGGTGGTCGTCCGGCGTGTCTTTGAAATCCTCAAGCCCAGGCAAATCGAGATCGCGGTGAAAGCACTGGAAGAGCTGGAACAACGGAATGAGGCCGTCGATACGCAATGGCGTATGAAGATCCAGCGAGCCGAGTACCAGGCCGAGCTCGCCCAACGTCGCTATGAAGAGGCGGACCCCGCAAACCGCTTGGTCGCGGCGACCCTTGAGAAGCGCTGGAACGACGCGCTGGTCGATCTGGAAAACGTCAAGAACCACCATCTGCGGTTCCGTCGCGAGCAGCAGCGTGAGATCACCGCCGAACAACGCACAAAGCTGCTCGCGTTGGCGCGGGATTTGCCGCGTCTGTGGAACAATCCCCAGACTCCGGCGAAGGACAAAAAACGGATGCTCAGGCTTCTTATTAAAGACATTACCGTAGAAAGACTTAGCAATCCGAAACGACTCATCCTGCATGTCCGGTGGCAGGGAGGAGTAATCGAAGACCTTCAATGCGCGGTACCGATGCGGGTTCAAGATAGACTTCGCTATGGCGAACAGTTTGTATCGCGCATACGCGCTCTTGCCGAAAAGCACACCGACGCCGACATCGCAGGGCTGCTCAATCGGGAAGGGCTGAAAAGCGCCACGGGTAAGACCTTCACCGCGGCGGCCATCAGCTGGATACGATACAAACACCGGATTCCAACGCCGCAACTCAAACGTCCCGGTGAATTGACCGTCAAGCAGGTTGCGGCGAAGTTTCGCGTGAGCACCGGCGTTGTGTACTACTGGATCGAACGCGGCTATCTCAATGCGCGACGGATCCAGGACGGCTATCCGTACTGGATCACCCTGGACCGCCAAAAGGAGCAGCAACTGGAGCGAAGAGCACGAACATCATCAAAATTGAAACCCAAACATCAGCATTCCGAAAGGTCACGGTGAGAGGTGCATTATGATATTACCGTCGGGATACCCAGTGGCCGCTTGCCTCCATCAGCGTTCTCAATCCACACCCGTCGTACCGCGCTGGCCCGGTACTCCTTCTCTCTCAGCTCTCTCGCCAGTTCCGCCCGCCATTTCACCGCTCCGTACTCGGCGATCTGCTCGAACGTCTCGCCGTCGACTCCCGCAGCGCCGCCGTTCTCCCGGCAACGCTCGTATGCGAGCCACAGCACATCGTCACGATACACCTTGTCGTACAGACTATAGAAGCGAAACGCAGGCGATCCCTTCGCTTTCGCGTGTAGTGCCGTCCGTAGTTTCTCGACCTTCTCCGGAGTTGGTAGGCTCATCGCCAATCTCCTCTCATAGCCCTCTCCACTTCTTGCACTTGCCTTGAACTAAGGCCCCTTCGCTCCTCCGGCGTTACCCGGTCTCCTCACTACTACGGGCCTCTCCGCCACCCCGGATCAGCTCGTCACCGAGCTCCGGTTGCCCGCCACGCTGCTCGGGCACTGTCGGGGCTTCCCGTGTTGCCTGCCGAATCCTCTTCTCACGCATGCCGTCGTCTGTACCCCGGTGGGTCCGTCGGGTCCCCGTTGCTCGACTCCTCTGCGCACACCACGCAGAGCTTCCTTATCCGACAGCGGCGGCCTTCCCCGTGCTCCAGCCGGGTCGGCACCCACACCACACCTTTCGAGGCCTCATCGAACGTTCACTCGCGTTACGGCCTGTCGTGCTCGCTGATCCCCTTTCCGGGACCTTCTCCCGAGGTGCTTCAGCCTGCTTCGTTACCTCAGCAAACCGCCTCGGGTGCTTCCGGCCGGAGCAACAGGGGCCGGGCGGGATTCGCA
>SLIN01000024.1 GCA_007135605.1 Spirochaetales bacterium
ACGCTGCGATGGATCGTCGCTATCTGCCGATCGGTGCCTCGGGTCTCACCGCGCTCGATCGAGCGGCCGCGCATGCGGATCGTCGGCGGTTCGAGGCGTTCATTCGCGAGCAGATCGAGCTCTACCGTGCGTGGCAGGCGGAGGCGGAAGCGGGGTACCGATTCATTCCGCGTCGCTATCTCATTCCGATTAAGACCGCCTCCGATATGTATGGCTGGACCGCCGATCGAATCTATCGCAACCCGCTTCTCGTTTTCGAGAAGAAGGTAAAACCGTCGAAGCCGCGAGTGATTCTCCGCATGCTCCGAAACACGCTCACGTCGCTCGACCGTCCCGGCGGTGTTCCCGTGCGTCCGGCGCGAAGCTCGCGATCACCTGCACCGCCTCTTCCGCATTCGCTGCAAAGCCGTCGGCGCCAACCCGCTCCCACAGCGTCCGGTCGAAGGTAAACGCCTGACCGCCGGCGACTATCCGGAGATGCTTGCGACCGCGACGCGACGCCGCCGATCGCACTCGTCGCAGCGCGTCGGCCACCGCATCCACGTCGAATGTGAGTGTGGCCGAGATTGCGAGGATGTCGGCCTTTTTTTCAATCAGCGCCTTCGCGATACCGCCGGTCGGCGTATTGGCGCCGAGAAAGACGCAGCGAAACCCCTCGGCCTCGACAAAGTCCGATACCATGCGCAAGCCGATATCGTGCAGCTCTCCCGGCACCGGTGCGAGTATGACCGTCCCCTTTGTCGGCGGGCCGGAGACGAGAAAGCTGCGCAGCTGCCCCATGAGTGACTCGGTGGCGTGCGAGACGAAGTGCTCGTCGTACACGTCGATCTCGTTTGTCTCCCACATGCTTCCGACCGCTTTGAGTGCCGGCTCGAGAATCTCTCGATAGACCTCGCGCACGCTCATGCCGCCTTCGACGATGGAGGAAATAACGGATTCGAACGCTTGCTGTTGCTGTCCGTTCAGCAGGCGGTTCAGGTACTCGCCCGCGGATCTGGAAAGGGTGGTCCGACCCGGCGCATCGTGTGCTCGAAACGTCAGAATACGATCGGCTGTGAGCGTAGAATCGCTTCGGCCGAGCAGGTAGTCGAGCGAGACCTCGAAGTAGTCGGCGATCTTGTTGAGGTTCCGTTCATCCGGGAAGCGGGTGTGCTGCTCATAGTTGCCGATGGTGGTCTGGGCGAGTCCGAGCGCTTCGGCGAGCTGCGCTTGCTGCAGACCTCGGTGTTTTCTGAGCTCGCGCATCCGTGTCGCGAAGTTCGCCATTGAGTAACCGTCTCCCGATCCGGCTTACGCCGGTCCGAAGTGTCGTAACATCACCAGATCTTCAAAGTCGCTCGTGTTTACGATGCGTACACCGTTTCCGGCGGCCGCTGCGGTGACGAAGACCTCGTCCTCGGTCATCTCGCCGAACCTGATCATCGAAGGGGCGCCGACGCTCAGCGGCCCGACACTTCCCCGGCCCCCAATCACGATCGCTCCGTACGCGCTCTCGTCGGTGATCGTTACCGATTGGCCGGGATGCACGGTCAGTTCCTTGGCACTGAAGTACTCGGATCGATAGGTGATCCAGTATTCGCGGTATCCGGCTTCGATCATTTCCCCTTCGGGCTTGACCGGCTTCGGAGGGGTATAGCGATTTGCGTAAAGCTCCGGATCGACGTTCAAATCCCATTCGATCAGACTCATTATGAAATCGAGGTCGTGTTTGCGATCGTCGGGAACATCCTTCACTACGAGTTCCCACGGCGTGTATGCGTCCCAGACGATAGACTGAAACATCGCGAAAACGTCGGAGGCCCGTTGCGGCTCGTAAGTGAGCATCGACCCCGGGGCGTGCAGGAGGCCGGGAGGGATGTCCCATCCGGTCCCCGGTGCGAGCTTGTAAGCGCGGGAGAGCTCGAGGATCCTGTTATCGCCCGTGTTCCAGTCTTCGAGCGTCCTTCGCACCTGGTCTCGAGTAACTCCGGGATTGAGACCGATGAAGGTGTAGGGGAAATACCCACGCTTGTTGTTGAGCTGCTTCGGGAAGTAGTACGCCTCCGGCTTTCCTTTCCGCCCAACAAGGGCGGCCTTCTCGTCGGTATGGTGCAGATGGTGCGGAAGCGGCTCCAGGTTATCGAAAAACTTGCTGAACATCGCCCAACCGCCGTGCTTCCGCATGACTTCGGCGCCGAGGATTTCATCTCCGATCTCGTCGATCGCTTCGCTGAGTAGCACGCGTTCGCTCGGCGGCGGATCGCCGCCCGGCGCAACGTTGATGCTGCCGGAGTCGTTCGGTGAAGCGGTGAAGATGTAGCTGAGCCCTTCGTCGGGGAGAGTCTCCGGGCCGTTGTCCGCTTTCGTGGTGGATGAGAACCACCGTTCATCGATGCCGCCGCGGTGGGCTCCGAACGCGTAGTAGTCGTCCGGATGCAGTTTCAGCCGTCTACCCGGTATGCAGAACGAGCGTGGGACCCATGTTGGAGTCAGGCGCAGTACTCCTTGACCCTGCTTCAGACTCTCGCGCACGTTCTCTATCTTTGTACTCATTCATCCCTCCGATTCGCCGTATGACGGCTACCGCCACTATAGGCGATCTTTCGACTGCGTCAATATCATCGCACTCTAACACGAAACTCTTGCAGGAGGCGTTACGCGGAGCGACACTCGATGCTGCCCCTCGCGACCGTTCAGAGTATAGAATGTGTGATGTGAAGCGAGGTTGTCGACGCCATCGGTGCCATCGATTACCAGTGCTGTCGTTCGTGCTCCTGCTGCAGGTAAGTGCCGTGATCTGCGCCCATGCCCAAGTGCACGGCTGCATCGATCTGTCGGCGCTCACGGTCGACCGCTACAATCCGGCTTCCGATCTCCTGGTTCTCGAAGACCGTGACGGTGATCTGGGAATCGATGAAGTCACCGCACCTAAGCTCGATCGCCGGTTCGTCCGACACGACTCACTCCGTGCGCCGAGCTACTCCTATTCAACCTCGGCGTACTGGCTGCGCTTCGACCTCTGCGCCGGCGGCGACGATTCGGACGATCGCCGGAACTGGGTGCTGCACCTGGAGTATCCGCTGCTACAGGACGTGCGCTGTTTCCTGTTTCGTGGCGGCGAAGAGGTCGGTCGATGGATCACCGGATCCGGCGTGCCGTTCGACACGCGTCCGCTTCCGAGCCGTTCGTTCCTCTTTCCGCTCGAGCTCGTCGACGGACAGCCGCATCGGGTTTATCTGCGTGTCGCCTCGGAGGCGGCACTGGTGGTCCCTCTGACACTCCGATCACACAGCGAAGTGTTCGCTTCGTACACACGTGACTACTGGGTGTTGGGACTCTATTTCGGCCTCGTCGGAGTCGCCGCTATTGGCGCGATAGCGCTCTTCGGGTTCGTACGGCGTACCCTCTTTCTGTACTACGCGCTGTACATCGCGATGATCGGCTTCTTTCACCTCTCGCTTACCGGCCTGTCGTTTCAGTTTCTCTGGCCTGATCAGCCGTGGTGGGGCAACAGGGCGGTGGTGTTCTTCATATTCGCGGCGAGTCTGACGATCCTTGTCTTCGCCCGGAGTGTACTGGAGATGGCGAGCTCGACGTCGTGGCGCGACCGGTTCGTGAAGGCGGTTATGGTCGCGCTGTCGATCTGCTCGATCGCCGCGCTCGTTCTACCGTTCACCCCGGCCATGCGCGGAGCGATCGCCGCATACGCCCTCGCGTCAGTCACCGTGCTGCTGGCTATAACCGACGGATTCGGGCGGAAGGTGTCGGCCGCCCCGTACCTGCTGGCCGCCTGGGTGTTTATAGCGCTCGGCGGGGCCCTGCTGAGCGCGCGGAGCCTCGCGATTCTCCCGCATACCTTCCTCACAATGTTCGGGGTGCAGATCGGCTCCGCGCTCGAAATCTCAGTGCTCGCCCTGGCGGTCGCCCGGCATACGCGCACGCTTGACGAGGAGCGGATCACCGCTCAACGGGAAGCGCTTACAGACGCGCTGACCGGCCTCCACAATCGCCGACATCTCGACCATCTCGGCGAAGAGCTATTCGACGAAGCCCGACAGGAGAAGACATCGCTGAGCGTGATCATGCTCGATATCGACCGCTACAAGAGCGTGAATGACAAGTACGGACACGGGGTTGGTGACGAGGTGCTCCGCGTCTTCGCGAACAGAATCCTCGGGCATTCTCGATCCGGCGATCACATTAACCGCTACGGAGGCGAGGAGTTCACGGTGCTGCTGCCGGGAACACCGCTATCCAAAGCGTTCCGTATGGCGGAAAATCTTCGTGGTATGATCGCCGCAGAGCCGTTCGTGCTTCGGGAGGTCGGCACGCTCCACCTCACAATGAGCCTCGGCGTCGCCTCCCTCGATCAGGACGAGAGTTTCGCCGCGCTGCTGCGTCGCGCCGATAAGGCGCTCTACCGTGCCAAGGAGGCCGGCCGGAACCGGGTTATGGAGGGGTAGGGCGCCGCCCGTCGATTACGCTCGCGCTCCGGCGTCGGCCTGCAGGGTGTCCGCCCCGTCGTCGGCTTATCATGAGATGGGCTTCCCGGCCGCGAGCCGCTTCCCATCATTTCTCTATTTTCAGATCGGCCTCCCGGGCCGGATCGGCCGGCAGCCGGATAATCAGTCCGACGATTCCGCACATCGCCGAAACCAGAATGAGCCCGGGACCGAGTCCGAGCAGCGAGCTCAGCCCGCCGAGCAGGAGCGCGATGGCTGCGGCGAAGAGCGTCTCGGCCTGTGACTCCACCGAAAGCGCGGAGGCGAGCGAATCCTTGTCCATGCGTTCGGTGACGTAGGCGATTCCCATCGGCTTACGCAGGTTCTCGAGGATGTAAATCCCGATATAGAGCGCGATCGCAATGCCGGAAACAGTCAGCCAGTGCGCGACGCCGCTGAGAATGCCGAAGGTAACGCCAATCAGTAGCGTGCTGTTCAGCGGAGCTGCAAGGTTGCCGAAGCGGTCGGCAAGTCTTCCCGACCTGCGCGATGCGCCGGCGGTCAGCAGGTAGAGTAGCGAGTAGACGATGCCGATGATGATCGCCGTTCGCTCCTGCGTGGCGAGCGCGACGAGTACCGGAAGCCCGACGGCGAACGTCTGAAGAATCGGCTGCAGGTAGTCCTTCGCCGCCTTGTAGAACCCCGTGTACAGCGCCTGGTTGGAGATTGCGCGCAGCGCCGCCGGATTTCGCATGCTCTTGGCGAGCGAACGGAATACGTGGCGGAACTCATCGGCCACCGTCCGATCGCTCGTCTGCCGGGGACCGTCGAGGTTTTTCGGATAGCTCATAATCAGAATGAGATCGAGTGTGTACGGGATGATGGTAAAGAGGAAGATGGGCGCATACGAACCTTGCCGGAACACGAGCGCGGCGGCGATCAGCGCGGAGAGCGCGGCGCCGCGCTGCGACCACGAGCGCGTGTGCCCGTAGTAGTGCGCCTTCAGATGGTCCCATCCCCTGGAGGCGAGGTAGTCGAAGATCATCGCCTTGTGGGTGCCGGTGCGGAACGCATCGCCGAACGCGTAGAACGCCATCGCGAAAAAGAGCAGGAGGTACACCTCCGCGGCGAAAAAGATCACGAACGCGACGATGTAGGCGAGAAACGAGATCACCATCGTCAATCTTCGGCCGAGCGTATCCGCCATGAGCCCGGACGGGATTTCGGTGAGGTTGATGAAGATCTCTCGCGCGGCGTAGAGCCCGCCGATCTGCGCGTACGTCAGCCCCTTGTCCAGGAAGAAGAGCATGAGAAACGGCTCGTAGAACCGCAGGTTCTTGAGAAAGCCGTACGCACAGAACTTGTAATACTGCAGGTCCTTCGTGAACCCACCCGCTCCGCGGCGCCGTTCGCTCCCGCTCACGAGGCGAGCACTTCCTTGACGCGTCCGACCTCACCGCTTTCCAGCCGCACCTTGATTCCGTGCGGATGACTCGGCGACTTCGTGAGGATATCCTGCACGATGCCCTCGGTCGTTTCTCCGCTTCGCTGATTCCGTTTCTCGACCACCCGTACGCGGGCGCCGGGCTCGATGTCTTTTCGGTTCCGTCCGTCCGGGTTCTGTGTGGCTCGATCGTGTCGACTCTGATTATGTCGGTCCGGTGCAGTCATCACCGAAGCATCATGCCGGAGAGGGTCGGGAGGGGCAAGTGCAGGATACCCCGGCGGCGCAGCGGAATCAAAAAGATCGCTGTTGACAAGATTTCCCCACGGTGTTCCTACTATTCTATTACGTCGTGAGCGTCGTCATTTACCGTTGGATCGAGAATTCGTTGATGCGGGCCGTCCTCTCGTACTCGCCGGAGTACCCACCGATCTTCGAAGCGATCCGGGCAGCGATCCTTGGCGCCATTGGCGGTGTACGCGTCGAACATTTCGGCAGCACCACGGTACCGGGGCTTGCGGCCAAACCGATGATCGATGTACTCGTCGTCGTCGCGGCGAAAGACCTGTCGGCCGTCAAACGGGAGTTGATCGAGCTGGGTTTCCACCAACGCGACGTCTGGGTCGACACGGCCGATAAACCGTACGTCGGGGGATCGGTGCAATGGAAAGGCAAACCATACGACGTAAACGTGCATATCTGCCGCGAGGGCTCGGCGGACCACACGCGGAACATCGTGTTTCGCGACGCCCTTCGTGCTGACCCGGATCTCCGCGCACGGTACGCGGACGTCAAACGCCGTGCAATCTCCGCGGTCGGGGCCGACGCGCGGGAGTACAATCGATTCAAGGAGTCATTCATCCGCGAGGCGATCGACGCGGCCAGCGGGGAGTAACGGACCGGCGGCCGCCCGGACTGGCGGCCAATAGGCACGCCGCATTCGGCCGTCCGAGCCCACCGGTCACTCACCGGTGGGCGTGCTTCCTCGAGCGAGAAAACATCAGCCGGAACAAACAAACAAAAAGACAGAATGACCGCAGAGGCCTTCATTGCCGCGCTGCAGCCATACATCACCGAAGCTGAGAAAGCGAAGCTCGAGCGATTCTACAAAGGTAACGATCCGAAGACCAGGACGCTCGGCGTGCGTTTCGGCACCGTCTTCAAGCTCGCGAGATCCGACAACCGCTGGGAACGGCGGACGGCCGTGGTGCCTTGTCGATCGTTGATTCTCCGCCTAGACTGTCGGGCATCAGAGAATAACCGAGCGAGGAATCCATGTCCGAACGAACCACACGTCTTGGAGCTGACGACTTCGAGGAGGCGATCGACTTCGTCAATCTCGTCTTTTCGGTGTACGAACCGCACGATTTCGAGCGCCTGCTTCCCAAGCTCTATCGGCCGACCGACGAAGCGATGGGCAGGCATCTTGCCGTCAAGCGTGACGGGAGGATCCGGGCGATCGTCGGTGTCTATCCGATCGAGCTCAACATCGCGAATACGTTGCTCAGGATCGCAGGCGTCGGTGCGGTTTCCGTGCATCCGAGAGATCGCGGGCGCGGATACATGAAGCGGCTCATGGCTGCCTCGATCGAGCAGATACGCGAGGAGTCGTGGGAGATCTCGTGGCTCAGCGGTCAACGGCAGCGGTACGGCTACTTCGGCTACGAGGTCTGCGGAACGGCCTGGGAGTTCAGTGTGAGCGAGGCGAACGTCCGGCACAGCTATCGGCCGGCGCCCGGACTGACGTTCGAGAAGGTGAACTCGCCCGACGACGAGCGCATTTCCGCGATTGCCGGCTGGCACAACTGCCGTCCCGTCCGCTGCACGCGCCCGGCCGGTGCCTTCTTCGACGTGGCGAGGAGCTGGCACCATGATCTGTTCGTCGCGCTCGACGCCGAGCGGCGTGCGGTCGGCTATACGATCGCCGACTCGATCTCCGGCACCGTGTTCGAGGCAGGCGGCGAGACCGAGGCGACCACCCGGGCGCTCGTGCCTGCGTGGGTTCGGCAGCATGGCAGCGGTACGGTTCGGTTCGAGACCGCGCCGGTTCCTTCACCGCTCGTTGACGAGCTCGGGCGGGTTGCCGAAGGGTACCACATTCGACCCGTTGGTAACTGGCGGATCTTCGACTGGCAAGGCGTCCTGCGTGCCCTGCTCGCGCTTCGCCGCGATACGACCGGGCTGCCGCCGGGCGAGATCGTGATCGGTATCGAGGGCTATGGCAATCTCCGGCTCACCGTGTCCGCCGAGCGTGCTGTCTGCGAGCGGACGGACGAGTCGGCGGCGGTCGAGATGACCGAGTCGGTCGCCATGCGTACCCTGTTCGGGCCGCTGCCGCCGGCGGCAACGGGGGCGATCTCCGGGTCGGTTCTCGACGGCTGGTGTCCGTTGCCGCTGTTCCTGCCGCGGCAGGACGGGGTGTAAGGGGAGGCATCATGCGAATCACCTCCGTATCCACCTATTCCACCTCTGCGGTTACGCTGGTCGAAATCGAGACCGACACCGGCGAGACCGGCTGGGGCCAGACCGCTCCCTACAACGCCGACATCACGGCCACGGTGCTACACCGCATGGTCGCGCCCGTCGCCATGCGGCTCGAGGAGCCCGATCCTGCAACGCTCGCCGACCGCGTCGTCGCCGTGAACCTCAAGTTTCCCGGGAGTTTCGTGTTGCGTGCCCTGTGCGGGGTGGAGACCGCGCTCTGGGATCTCCTGGGCCGAAGGGAGAACAAGCTCGTCTGCGAACTGCTGGGAGCCGCTCCGGGAGCGTGGCCGGCATACGCTTCGAGCATGCGGCGCGACATCAGCCCGTCTGAGGAGGCGCAGCGCATCTGCAGACTTCGTGATGATTTCGGTTTCCGTGCCTGCAAGGTCAGGGTGGGAGACGGCGAAGGCGAGGACCGCGATCGCTGGCCCGGCCGCAGCGAAGAGCTCATCGACACGATGCGCTCCGCGCTCGGACCGGACTTCGTCATCCACGCCGACGCGAACAGCGCCTACCGTCCCGAGCGGGCGATCGAGATCGGCCGGCGCCTGCACGGAGGAGGTCCCGGGCATTTCGAGGAGCCGTGTCCGTACTGGGAGATGGAGTGGACCCGAGAGGTGACCGAGACACTCGACGGCGACGTCGCCGGTGGCGAGCAGGACAACTGGATTCCCGTCTGGGAGCGTATGGTGCGCGAACACGTTGTCGATATCGTTCAGCCCGACGTCTGTTACATCGGCGGAATGAGCCGGGCGATGAAAGTGGCCGCGCTCGCCCGGCAGGCCGGAATGCGCTGTACGCCCCACTCCGCGAACGTGAGCATGGTGACCGTCTTCACGCTGCACCTGATGCGCGCAATCGCGAACCCGGGCCCGTTTCTCGAGTTCTCGATCGAGGAGCCCGGTGAGCTCGGCGAGCTGTACGAGCCGCGGCTCGAGGTGCGCGACGGAACACTTCTTATGCCGGCCGACGAACCCGGCTGGGGAGTGCGACCGCGCCGTGAATGGCTCGAAGGTGCGCGCTGCGAGCGGTCGACGTTGGAGGCGTGAGAGAGCTTTCCGGTGTGCGAAACGTGTCTTATGGCCGATCGCCTCCCGGTCCCGTCCCTGCCGTAGCTGCCGGCGGTAAGCGCGGGGCGAACTCCGACGGGCTGCAGCCGACGACATCCTTGAACTGGCGTGAGAACGATCCCGGGTCGGAGTAACCGAACCGGAAGGCGATTTCTTTGATCGAGTAGTGGTTGGAGGACAGGATCGCACAGGCCTCCTCCATGCGGCGCTTCAGCCGGTACTGGCCGGGGCTCAACCCTATGCGCTCGCGGAAGAGCTGGCGAAGCCGCGAATAGCTGAGCGGCACCGTGGCGAGGATCTCTTCGACCTCGCGACGGTCGGTCGGGTCGTGACTGAGCAGGGAGCAGGCCTGGCGCAGCGGGTCGTGATCGGCTTTGATGTCGTCGTACCGGTAGACCGTATCGAACCATGCGAGCGCGTCTGCCTGCAGAAAGCGCAGCTCCGAATCGGCGGCCGCCGACAGATCGTCGTAGAAATCGAACAGCCGGTCGATCAGTACCGTTTGCGCCGACGGATGGAGAACCGGCGATTCGGGCGCGAACGGAACGAGCTGCCGGATCAGCGACTCGAGCTCCGCAAACCCGTCGCGGGACGCCGCCGCGTTCCAGTATCGAGTGGTGAGCACCTGGCGCCGTTCGACCGGGCTGACCGGTCGTGCCCGTCCGATTCCGCAGAAGATCTCGTGCCAGTCGCTGTCGGGGTGGATCGACAGGCTGTGGGTACGGTCGGGAAGTCGTTGGATCGCGTCCCCCGGCCCGATTTCGACGCGCTCGCCGGTGTCGTCGGTGTAGCGACCGTGTCCCTTCAGCACGAGCACCACACAGTAGAACGGATAGCGACGATTCGTAGTGTCGTCAATGCCCCCGGCCTTGTACACGGTGCCGGCGCACAGCATCCCCAGCATATCGTTGTGCTCGAAGGTGCGGTAAATCGGGCGACGACCGTCGGGAATCGCGCGGCGCATGCTCGTCAAATAGTACATGTTTTCGGTCACCGGCGCCATTCGACCATGCCGTTCGCTCGAAGATAATGACGGAATGAGCCAGTCAGGATACGTGCCGGTCGATCCGGCGAGTCGCGACTACGAGAACCACCACGTCCTCGCGATCAACCGCGAACCGATGCACGCCCCCCTTGCCGGATACGCGTCGAACGAGGAGGCACGTGCGGGCGACCGACTCATGTCGACCTTCCTCAGTCGGCTTGACGGGAGGTGGGCGTTCCGGCTCTTCGACCGGCCGGAATCGGTACCGACCGATTTCCCGAACGCGGACTTCGGCGTGTCGGGGTGGGCCCGGATCGCGGTTCCCGGAACCTGGGAGACGCAGGGGCACGGTACGCCGATCTACACGAATGTAAAGTACCCCTTCGGCGTCGACGCCGTCTCGCCGCACCTCCGCGACCCGTACGATACCGCGGTGCCGGAGGGCGCATCGCTGCGCGACGGCGCACTGCTGCCGGGCGGCGCATCGCTGCGCGAGATGGACCACTACGAAGGTGCGGTGCTCTGTCCGCCGTACGTTCCGCGCGATAACCCGACCGGCTGCTACGTGACCGACTTCACGCTCGACCCGACGTGGGCGGAGAGAGATCTC